>JAMPXZ010000007.1 GCA_023700925.1 Oligoflexia bacterium
AGGGTTACCATAAATGGCAGGGGGGTAGAAGCGGGGCAAAATTCTCTGGCCCTCGGCCTGGAAATCGGCTAGAAATTCGAAGTACCAAGTTTTTTCGGGGCTATAGCTCAGTTGGTAGAGCGCTGCAATCGCACTGCAGAGGCCAGCGGTTCGAATCCGCTTAGCTCCACCATTTTCTTTCGGATGCGATTTTGCGGCTCTTCCCCATTACGTGGGGCACTTCTTGCATTGAAGTTGATTTCTGATCGCAAATACGCCATCCCACCCACACAGCGAAGTCACTCTGGGTCGGTAGTTCTTAAAATTCCTGAAGCCATAGGCTCGCCTTGAGATCATTTCCATCTTCCTATGGAGGTCCTCGGTAATGCGGTTGTTTTTGGAATCCATCTGGTGTCTCGCTTTGCGTCTCAGTTGGTCCCCTGGAGCCAATTGAGCTAGCATTGATGCGGATGGGATTTCTCGGGCTCCTCAGCTTGCTCGGACTTCACGGCGTGGCCTAGACTACGAGTCCGTCATGACCAATGAGCTCAAGGAGAAATTGCCGCCGTCTCCGCCGCCGCCAATTCCTGGCAGTCCCTGCTCGAAATGGTTTTAGCGGCTCATTAGTTGACTGCCCGCGCGATGCAGTAGTCATAATCCTGTAACGCGTCGCATTATTTATTTCACTCCTATCCATTTGAAATATAACGATAATTTCCGTTCTTTGGTGCCTAGGAGTGGACAAGTCGCTTCGGATCGTTTAGTGTTATTCATATAGTTAAGATTAGTTAAAACTTTGGAGGCTGTCATGAAACGCATTCTCTTCCCTCTGACCATCGGAATGATGCTGATGGGATGTGAAACCCGGGAAAGCATGATGCGCTCTGAGGGCGAGCTGAATTTCCGAGGAGACCATTTCGCGGAGGCCAGCAGCTTCCGGGGGGCTGCGCTCGAAGGTCGCGCCTGCTCGGCGGCGGACGCTTCGCTGATCGGGCTTTCGGGCAGCTCCGTTGAGATCTCGGGCAACGCCAAGGTCGAAGGAAAAGTGATTCTGCTGGATCGCTCCAAGCTGCGCCTCTCGGGGAATGTGCAGCTCCCGGGCGGGATACTGCGAGACGCTAGTGTAGAGATCAAGCAGAGCGGGCATCCTCAGGTCGGTGCCATCACGACGGCTGACCTTTCGGCCGTCGAGCGCGAAGCGGAGGCGCTTGCCGCTTTCGCGAGCTCCCAGACTCCTTCTCAGCGGCTCGAGAAGATTCAAGGCTCGCTCGTGATCGAAGGCGCGCCGGGGCTCAATGTCATTTCGGTGGACCGCGATCTTCAGCTTTCCGGTTTGGAGTCGCTGGTTCTTCGCGGGAGCTCCGCATCGGTTTTCGTTTTCAATGTCGAAGGGGATCTCCGGATCTCCGGCCTCGCCTCGATCTCGGTGCAGGGTGGGGCGCTGGCGTCCAACGTGCTTTTCAATTTCGTCGGCCGCGGTCGTGATCTGGCTTTGAGCGGGCAGGGGAAGGTCGCCGGCAGCTTCGTAGCGCTGGAGCGCGGCGCTGCGATCAGCGGTGGCGGTGAGTTCTCGGGGCTTGTGATCGCCGGTCATGGCTTGAAGTTGTCCGGCAACGGCAAGGTCCTGCATGCTGCGGGGTTCTGCGTGGAGGAGCCTGCGCCGGAGCCCACGCCGACGGTAACGCCGGAACCTACGCCTACGGTAACGCCGGAACCTACGCCTACGGTAACGCCGGAACCTACGCCTACGGTAACGCCGGAACCTACGCCTACGGTAACGCCGGAACCTACGCCTACGGTAACGCCGGAGCCTACGCCGACGGTAACGCCGGAACCCACGCCGACGGTAACGCCGGAACCTACGCCGACGGTAACGCCGGAGCCTACGCCGACGGTAACGCCGGAGCCTACACCGACGGTAACGCCGGAACCCACGCCGACGGTGACGCCGGAGCCTACGCCGACGGTGACGCCGGAACCTACGCCCACGGTGACGCCGGAACCTACGCCCACGGTGACGCCGGAACCTACGCCTACTGAAACTGTCACTCCTGATGACAGCGAGAATCCCACTCCCGAGCCGTCGCCGACCCCCACTCCTTGCGTGGGTCTCACCTGCGGCGGTGGCGTGATCGGGATTTAATTTGGGGACTTAGCCTAAACGCGACACTGCGCGCCGGTCTTTGGTGCCCTCAGTTTGTTTGACTGTCTGCCCGTCAGCACCGAGATAGGGGCTCAGCGGCCGTCTGAGTCGGAAGCGTTGATCAGCGAGAGTCGGCGTTTGGCTAGCGTTCCATGGTACCGCAGGAGCCGCCAAGCCAACCGGAGCACGGACGCCAGGTCGAAGCCTCTACGTTGGACTCCCTAAATACTATTTCGCAGCCGCCGCTGCCGAGGGTTCGGATTCGCTGCTTCCGCCCGTTCCATTCACTTCCGGGGAGGCGACATTCTTATCTTTCATTTCACTTTGGGCTTCGCGTCTAAGCCCTTTCCTCGGCGAATTTTTTTGTGCCGCCTCTTCAAGTCTTTGACGGATTTCGTCCTGGTCGTTCAAATCGATGGCGTCGCGGGGATAGGACGCCAATAGGCGCCCACCGTATGGAGCCTCTTGAACCACCACGATGTCACCTTTTTTTCCGCTGATCCCATTGCCGGGTCCAATATAGATTCGAGTCCAGCCGTCCTTGTTTCCTGGGGCCGAGCTAGGACCATGTGGAAGTTCAAGGAGCTTTCTTCCTCCGCCAGGAAATGCTTGGACTATGGCGATATTTCCCTTTTTTCCTGATAACCCGTTGCTCTTGCTAATCTGGAGCTGGACATATTTATTTGGGGGAAGCTTTGTCTCGGTCGAATGGAACTTACCGAGAGGTGTTCCTCCGGGGGGATCATTCGCATTAATAGACGCCTTCATGACGATGACATCGCCCGATCGCCCAATAAGTCCATTGCTCGACCCGATATCAATTCTCAAAGTTTGAGGATTGAATTCATCGGGAGCATCCTTAAGGCGTCTCGCCAGCATATGCGGTTGCCATTGCGACAACAGCTAGAGCGAAGCCTCCAGAATGGTTCCACCTCATAGTGCCTCCTATCAAAGTCCTTTTGGAAATCTTTAAAGAATACTTGAAGCACAATGTCCCACGCGATGTCCCCCGCGATCTGCGCGAGCTTCAGCTGCCCGCCCACGCCAGCTCAGAGAGGCCCTTTTCCTGACGTTCAGCAACCAAAGCGTCATCGTTCGGCCTCGATGGCTTTCTTCGGTCAGGGTAAGTCTCCGGTAGGAGAAAACCCTATGTTTCATCGCTATCTGGTTCCGACTTTTGCCATTCTCATCGCGTCACAGGCCGCCCTCGCCCAAGGCCCCTGCGACACGCTCCTGGAGCGTCTGGCTGCGAACTGGGATACGCGCGATGCGCGGATTGACCAGGTCTTCGCTTGCGGGCCGGAGTTCGAGGGGCTCAAGGGCAGGATCAAGCCCGTTGACGCGTGCGTGGCGCTCTATCGGCTTTCGGGCGATCCTGAGTTCCAGCTCGTCGCCTATCATGACGCCGCCAACGGGCTGTCGGTGGATCGCGCGATCGTCCGCGGCAACTGGGCGTCGGGCTGGGAGTCGTCGGGGAGCTATCTCTGGGGCGATGTGAAAACCTATCTCGATATCGAGCAGGTGGATCTCGAGCTGAGGATTACTGTGAGTCGCGAGACCGCGCGCGACATGCTCTTCGGACCTCCGCAGCGGGTCTTCAAGGCTTACGAGACGGTTTGTCCGATACCCGCTTTGGGGAGATGAGGGGGCCGCGAGAGCGGTTTCTCTCTTGCATCCGCCGCGCAGGGTGACACCTCCGGGAATTTTTTCGTTCATTCTCTGGGTTCTGCTTTTCGGCGCCACGGCTTGCCGGGAGCCCGATCCGGCTTTGGGTACCGCGTTGATTTTCGCGGGGGAGGGGACCAACCTTTCGAACGCCGACGCGCTGACTGAGCTCGCGCAGTCTCATTTTCTGGCTTATCGCTTCGTCACCTCCAGTGAGCTTGACGCCATGAGCACCGAGGAGCTCAAGCAGTATCGCCTCCTGGTCTGGCCCGGGGGCGAAAGCAGCGAGATGAACGACAGCCTTCGTGAGGAGACCCGGACGCGCGTGCGCGACGCCGTGCGGGAGTCGGGCCTGGGTTATGTCGGTTTTTGCGCCGGCGCCTGGCTGGCGGTGGGGCCTCCCGCGCCATTCGGGCATCCTCCTTATTGGGGTTTCGGTATCGTGCCGGCTCCGTTCTTGGAGGAATATGATCCCAATGGGGAGGCTCCCAATCCGATAGGGGCGATAGTGAAAATCTTTTTTCCGGGCGGGAAGAGTCGCCATCTGGTCTGGTGGGGTGGTCCATTCTTTACGGAGTTTCCTGCCGGAGTCCTGGCGCGCTATCCCGACGGGACCGCGGCAATCACGCAGGTCGAGGCGGGAGCGGGTTTCGTTACCCTTTCAGGTCTTCACCCCGAAGCGCCGCAGAGCTGGCGCGACGGCGAAAGGCTTCACGATCCGGATGGCCTGGATCTGGATCTCGCCTGGCGCCTGATCGAGTCGACGGTCAAGCGCGAGCGGCTTGCGGCTTTTTAAGCTTGGGCGATCCATTCGGAAGCACACCTGGTTCGAGGTTATCTGCAGGACGGCGCTGCCAAGCCGGACTCCTGTGTCGGACGAGGTTCCGCGCGACTGGATCAGCGTGGCCCCGAACAGCCGAATCGCGGAGGATATGGCGAGTGGCAGGCGAAGCTGCCCACGGATTGAGTACTGACGGAACGTCGCGGTGGCCCCTGTGGGCCGGAGTTCCGGCAGCTTATCGGGTCTTCAAGGCGGGCTCGAGAAGCTTCCGCTCCACAAGGCTTCCCCAAAGAGCGTCGCGATCTTGTCCAGCGGGCGGCGCCTTCCAAGGAAGAGACGGTCTACGCGCTTGGGCTCGACTATTTCGAGCTCTGAAATTGGCGGCTCAGACCCCTTCTTTACCTCGGCTCCGGCGCTTTGAGCTTTTCGCCAGTCAGAGTCCGTGGCAGATTTCTGAAGTGATGGAATCCCAGCTTCCGCTCGCGCTTACGGGCGCCGCGGTGACGGCAGTGGCTACGGGCATCGGCGCGCTTCCCGCGCTGGCGGCTCATCGGATCTCGGAACGCGGGCGTGACAGCCTGATGGGCTTCAGCGCCGGGGTGATGCTCGCGGCCTCCGCCTTCGCGCTGATCGGTCCCGCGCTCGCGCTTGTCCTGCAAGGTCGGCCCGAGCGCTTCGCGGGGGCGTTGTCGGTCGGGTTGATGGTGCTTTGCGGAGCGGCCTTTCTGCATATCTGTAACCAGTGGCTGCCGCATGAGCATTTTTTCACCGGGCGCGAGGGCGGGCTGTCCCAGACCCGGCTCAAGCGGATCTGGCTCTTCGTCTTCGCGATCACGCTGCATAACTTTCCCGAGGGTCTCGCCGTCGGAAGCGGGACCGGAAGCCACAGCCTCGAGCTGGCGCTCCCGATTCTCTCGGGGATCGCCTTGCAGGATCTTCCCGAGGGTTTTGTCGTGGCGATGGCCCTGGTCGGCGCGGGCTATTCAGCGAGGCGCGCGCTCGGGGTCGCCATGATCACGGGCCTCGTCGAGGCGGCTTCGGCCATGGTGGGCTATTTTGCGACAGAGCAGGTGCGGGATCTTCTGCCGTGGGCGCTCGCGTTCGCGGGGGGCGCGATGCTTTATGTCGTCAGTGATGAGATGATTCCGGAAAGCCATCACAAGGAGCACGCGCCGCACGCGACCGCGGGCCTGATGATCGGGTTCGTGCTGATGCTCGTTCTTGATACGGCGCTGGGGTAGGGTAATCCGAACACATGCAGGATGCCAACGGCTCTCAGCCAGGCACCCTTGCAAGTACCGCCTTCGCGAAGTCCCGGAAGGTATCCAGATGCCGATGACAAACGTCATGCACGATCTTCCAGTCGATTTTGGAGTATTCGTGCACCAACATGTTTCTGAGCCCGACGGATTTCCGTAGGGAAACCGCTAGCTCCGCCGAAATGACGCCTTCCTTGGCCAAAAGTTCAAAGCTTTCCGCCATGGTCGTGGGCGACGGACCGCTCCTTTCCGCAAGGATGCGAACAGCGATATCCACGCAGACCTGGGTCGCGCGCTCAAGATTCACTGCAATGATGTCCTGCAGGTCGAAATTGCTCTCCAGCTCCTCGAGCCGGAAGGGAAGCTTGCTCTCGATTCTTCCAACGCAGTTCCTCAAGGCTTCGATTTTCCGGCTCAGGAGGTCTCGAGTCATAGCTTCGTTTTCAGGAACCTTTCTCTTTTTTTCTCAAGCACATAGTCGTGAAGCGGCCTGAAATCGGCCTCCTCGAAAAGCTGACGTTTGAGGATGGACACCAAGAGCTCGAGATCGCCCTTTTTGACCCACGCCGCATCCCGAATGATTTCTTTCAGGATCACCCCGTGAAGGATGCGAAGATCTACCAGATCCACTTCCTTCTTCAGATGAAGACTCAGGTCACCGGCAAGGGCGAGCTTTTCATCGGTCGACAGCGGTCGATCCCCGGCGATCGCTACATCCACATCACTCTGCGGAGTTGGTTTTCCCGCAGTCCAAGATCCGTAAACCGCCACAACTTTGATCTCATCATGCTTGGCAAAGAAGCTGGAAACCTGGTTCAGAACTTGAGTGCGGTCCATGGATTGGGACTGGGACTGGCTCATCGAATTCAAGCGTATCATGTTCAATGCGAGTTCGGCAGGCGCTTCATGCCAAGGGCTTGCTGCCCTATGTCACGCATTAACGCTTGGGTCTATTTTCGCTTAAACAGGACTTTCCCCACCCGCTGGATATGATCAAGGAGCTCGGGGTCCTCGATCTGATGAAGTAGCGATAGATCGATCTGATAGGGAATAAGCGCCTCTTCCAGATCGGTTTCGAGTTTTAGAAGATCCGTCGTGGTGAGGCCAGGCCCGACCAAGACCAGGTCGATGTCGGAGCCCGGCTTGTAATTGCCTTTCGCCCTGGACCCATAAACGAGAGCCTGCATGACCTTTGGATTCATCTTAAGGATGGCTAGGATCTTTTCGGTGGATTTTGCGGTCAAGCCGAAGGGTTCCGATGTCATTGCGAGCGGAGGCCTTCCATTTTGGTGAGAAACTCCTCGAAGCACGCCATATAGGAATTAACGGTTTTTTGGAAGATATCGTCAGCTACGGATGAGTTATAGGTATGGGACGTGTGGTTGCGGCTCTGAATCATTTCCATCCAGTCTTCGCCTCGGGTGATCAGCCCTCGACGAAACGCCTCCCGCGTGGCATCGCGAGATCCCGTGACCTGCGACGCACCCTGAAACTCGAAATAATCCTTCATGACATTCCACGCCAGCTCATGGGTGAATTCAAAGGCTTGGATCAGCCCTTGCTTTTCGAGGTCACTCAACGGGCGCTTTTTGGAAAGTTCAATGGCCGCGCGCAACTGAGGGAGGGCTCTTGCGTAGTTCTTGAGTCTTTGGTGCCAGCGGATATCTTGCATGAAATGAAAGCTACCCTATAGAGGGCTGACGTGGAAGAGGTTTACTCCGCCTTCCAATCCCAGGCGAAAGTATTGTAGAGGTCCTTCTTTTCACCATTCTCGATGAAGCTCACATGTACCGGGCCGAAGCCGCCGGTCGTGTTAACCTCAAGGGTTGCGGGGAAGTTCCGGCCCCGGGCGTCTTTCACCTGGACGATAGCGATAAAGCCCGAGGTGCCTTCGTTCTGGACCTGATCTCTCGTGACTGCCTTGAAAACCGCGAGGGGACTATAAAATCCGGTCGAAACGGGCCTCTTTCCGCCCCGGCTCATAGGGAGCGCGAGTTTCGTGACGCCTTTCTTGTCTTTCAGGAGCAGGATGAGAGTACTCTGACTCTTCGGTTCATTCGAGAAAAGAAGCTCGGCCGAGACGGGCCCGGCGGGTCTTCGGCCAGTGAATTTCGTGAAGGTGGCGGCAGCTTCGGCGTTCTCCCCGGGGAAGCCGATTCCGCCCTTCGTGTTAGGAAAGGAATCCTTCGGAAGGGCCAGCATCTTGAGCCCGTCGATGCGACTCAGTGCTCCTTTGCTTCCGTGGGGAAAGAGGCGCTTCGAGAAGTCAGCCTCCATGATCGTACCTTCGATGTGTTCGGTGCCGGCCACGTGCCCGAGCTCATGCAGGAGCTGCGCGAAGAGGTGATTTTTTCCGGTCCAGTCGGGGACATTTTGCGCGGGATCGGCGGAGCCGGGAGGTGCGATCCAGATGAAGCCTTTGCCGCGCCCGGTTTGCGTGTCGTAGGTCGTCTTATGGGCGAAAGCGGTGGGGTTTTGATAGAGTTTGCGGATGCGTTCTGTTTCAGGAGTATTCACGCCGAAGCAGAACTTCAGATGCTCGCTCCCATCGCACTGAGGCATGAGCTCGTGATTGAGATGGATCTGCAGCTCTTCGGGGCGGCGGAGGTTCACCTCGCGTTCGGCAATGTAGTCGCTCCAGGTCGTGAAGGCGCGCTCGAGCGTCCGAGCCACCTCTTCGGCTGAGGGGCCGAAGCCGGGCGCGATCTCAAGGCAGGTGCGAATAGGGCTTCTTCCGAGGAACCACGCGGCATCGGTGTCGCTTCGGCGGATATCGCCGCCTCCGCGCTCGGTGCCTTCGCTGGCCAAGCGGATGGGTTCTGCGTGCGGGACCTGGGTGCAGCTTCGGGGTTCGGGTCCGATCTTTTCTAGCGCTTCGTTCATCTGCTGCAAGGTAGCCACGGTGGCATTGAGCTGGGCGGGATCCCTGGCCTCGGCCGCGAATGCGGGGGTAGTGAGCAGAGACAGGCTCAGCAGGCCGTGGAGAAGCGCGATTCGCTTGGTCTTCATGTCCTCTGGATATTGCAAAGGAAAAGCCAGAGGGGTTTTAAAAAAAGCCCGTAAGTTCCGGTGCTTTCGAGGGGTGATTTCAAGCTGCTGCCGGAAAGTGCTTAAGGAATCGACACCTGGTAACCTGGTTTCGTGCCCTCACGGTCAATGGCCACGCTCCGCAAAGAAGTCGAATCCGCAGTCCAGCGCCGAGATCTTCCCGATGCGAGAAGGTTGATCACGCGTTTTCTTAAGGCCGGGCGAAACGACCTTGAATCCAGGTACGAGGCTTCGGAATTCTATCGGAGGATCTCCGATTTCAGCTCCGCGCTTCGAGTGCTTCGCATCCAGCCTGATCTTCGCTCGTGGGCGAAGCTCAGCGAGATTCAGCTCCGGCACCAGCTTCAGTCGGCCAGGATCCTCAATCTGCTCGGCGCCTCGTCGCGGGCGCTCAAGACGCTCTCGCAGCTGCCGGAGAAAACCAAGCGTGCGCTCTGGCCGCAGACCGGCGGAATCCTGGCCTCGAACTTTCAAAGCGTCGAGGCGCTGCCTTATTACGAGCCGCTCGAGAGTCTCCCGGAATCCGAGCTGGGCTATCTCGAGCGGTTGCAGTCGGTCACTTTGGCGGATTGCTGCTTTGGCGCGGGGAATTTCGAACGTGCGCGTGGCGTTTTGGAACGGGTGATCAGGCTCAGCAAAGAGCCGCTGCTTCTCGGAATCGCTCATCAGGCGTTGGGCTCTTACGCCATTTTGCGGGGACAGCTGGCTGAGGGGGCGCAGGCGTTGGAGCGCTCGGAGCGCTTCTTTCCGGCAGCGGATACGACGCTCGATCGAGGTTTTCTCGAGAAATGGCGAGGGGCTTTGGCCGCGTCACGGGGGGATTTCGCGCAAGCGCGGGAGCGGCTCGCCAAGGCTTGGCAGCTGATCTACCGGCCGGGGACAAAGCCCGAGGCCTGGCTTGAGGTGCTTTACTGGGTCGGATTCTGCGATTTTCGGGAGCGACCGGGTGTTCTGCCCTTGCCGTGGGCGAGGCTGCTTTGTTTCCCGAGCCCGGGCCAGCGGATGATTTCGCGAATTGGCGAACAGATCGGCGAGCAGGAGCGGCTGCTCCTGAGTTTCCTCCGGCTTGAGCGCGATCCGGGCGCTTTGCACCTCGATCCGGGCGCGCAGGCCAAGGCTTTCGATTCCCGGTATCGGCTGGGAATGACGGATCCTGAACGCCTGGCGGCGGCGCTCATCGCAGCTGGCCCCGAGGGTCTGCCTCAGTATCGCGCGTACGACGTGCTTTGGCCGGACGAGCCTTTTTCGTTTTCGCAGCATCAGAAAAGACTCGAGCAGCTTGTTCTGCGTAATCGCGCGACGGGGAGCGCGCTTGAGTGGCGCGAGTTGCATCTGACCTGGGCGGCGCCTCGCGACGGCGTGACTGTGCTCTGGACGCGCGCGGCGCGGGCCCGGGGGGCGCCGTTTCTGGAGTCGCGCGGGGAAGGCCTGTTTTCGCGGAAAGATGTCGAAAACTTCTTTGCCGTCTCCAAGTCGACGGCGTCGGAGCTTCTCAGGAAGTGGACGGAGTCGGGATCCTGTCAGGGCGTGAAAATCGGAAAAATTCAAGAATACCAAGTTATTGGTTCGTCCGCCCATTCTAGGAATTAATTGACTCGGAGTGTTGTTATAACTGTTCTTGCCAGGCGCGAAGTGAAACGCGAGTCGCTGGAGAGAATGAGAGCGCCTGGTCGAGAACTCCAGCTTCTTCGCCTGATCTGAAGGAGCACAAAATGAAAAAGCTGATCTTGATTCTGGCCGGGACGATGGTCGCGATGGGAAGCCTGGCTTCGGCCAACCCGGAAACGCCGGCAAACAACGACATCGATACGCTTCGCCAATTCACGGCTCCGTGCCAGGTGTCCCTCGAGCTCCATCCTTTCTATCGTGACACGGTGGTCCCCGAGATGAAGATGTACGTCGAGCAGGGTTTCAAGCTTGCGGGCGTAACGAAGCTCGATTCGGTGGATGGCACTCCAACCGCCGATCTTGTGCCGAACACCTGTGTTTTCACTTTCATCAAACAATGATTTTTGACGGAAAGAACGCTTGAAAGTGAAGAGAGCTCGGGTTTCCGAAACTTCAGTCGAGCTTCTTTCCGTCGATCTCTTTGAAGAAGTAGGTCCTTAAGCCGTGACGCATCGACTGCCGCTGAGCGTAGGTCAACCGCATGGTCACGAGGCCTCCTTCGAGGAACGGCCCGATCTCGACCCGGGACAGATCCAGGCGGAAGGCGCTCAGGATATTCCCATTGCAGGTGGGAGCTGAGAAGAGCGTCTGGTTATCGGAGTCGAATTCGACCTTGCCGGTGCAGTTCAGCTCGTTGCCGTTGATCTTGCCCGTAAACTCGAAGTCGCGCGAAGCACTGATCTCGAGGATGCCTTGCGTGGCGGCGCTGGTTTGGTCCGTCAGCAGAGTCCTTCCGACCAGATCCGAGAACTCGAGTTTCGCGGCCGAGGCCGAGCTGGCGATCAATAAAATTCCAAGAGTTACCATTAGTTTATTCATAAAAATCCTTCCTTCGGGTCCGAAACCTAGCATCACTTATGCACCGAGTCAATGCAGTTGACACAATAAGTCAACCAAGGTAAACCACGGGGGCGACGGGCCGCTGCCGCGGCAGGATGGTCCACGCGTGAGGTTTCCCTATGAAGCGATCCATGAGCCTGCTCCTTTTCGTTGCGGTGAGCGCTCTTGCGCAGGTGGCGCTTGCGGCGCCGCGCGGGTGGGACGGCAGCTACGAGGCAGAAGATTTCACGTACGTGAGCGCGCGGACCGTCGCTGAATCGATCTCCGATCTTGGTTCGGTGACGCCTGAGATCGATCCGCGAAAGGTCCCGGGGCTCCGCCCCGAGCAGTACCTGCAGCCGTCGAGCTGCCTGGGTTACGCCGGCCCGCTCGGCCCTTTCGGGCCTTTGGGGACGCTGGGTCCGATGGGCATGGCGGACGTGAACTCTTTGCGAAGAGTGTGGAAGCTCATGCCGCCGGACTCGTTTGAAGATTGGGTTGATTCCATCCGAATCCATCCGGAAGGACCCTTCTCGATGAAAGGCCCCCTGGGCAAGGACGGACCGCTCGGAGCTGCCTACTTCGACGGCGACCTTCTTGACGTGAATGATTTTGCCGTGCAGCTCCGCGCGATGGGGCTTTGGACGGCGCTCGGGCCCATCGGTCCTCTCGGCCCGCTGGGGCCGCTCGGGCCGCTCGGGCCTTTGGGGATCGGCGCCCTCTATGAGACGGACCGCGATGGCAACTACCGCGACCAGGGCCGCATCGTGCGAAGGGCGCTCGTGCCGTACTCGCGGGGGAAGGTTCGCGACTACGAGCTTGTCGAGCGTTACCGCGAGGATTATTTCGAGAAGAAGTCCTTCTCGCGCGATCCGCTCGAGAACCCGGCGACCGACGCCTCCTTCATGATCGACGGGACGATCGGCGCGCTTGACTGGGCGGGGGACAGTTTTTATTTCAGCTCCCATCGGGACCAGCTCGTCACGGTGACGCTTGTCCCGGAGCGCGTCTTCGATGACTTCGATCTGTTCATCACGGACGAAAGCGGGCGCCTGATTGCCAGGTCCGACACTCTCACGTCCGGTTATGTCGAATGGATCCAGCTGAAAGTTCCCGCCGGGACGACGCTCAGGGCCGAGGTGAGGCTGCGGGCGTCGACGTTGAGGCTCGGCTGCACTTATCGGCTTATAGTGACCCCCTCGACCGAGTATCTGAACGCGACCAACGTCGATGGGCCGCATGTCCGTGCCTGGTATGAGTGAGGCCTGAACCTTCGCTGTCGGGCGGGCGATTTTTCTGGTAGATATTAGAACATTCTAATATATAAGTTCTCATGGACACCAACTCCGTTTTACTCGCCGTGGGGCTCCTCGTCGCTTATCAGGTCTATCGCTATGTTCGCGCGCGAGGCGTGCGCGCGAAACTGCCGGAGCTACGCGCCCGCGGCGCCGTGATCGTCGATGTGCGGAGCCCGGCGGAGTTCCGCATGGGCGGCAACCCCGAGAGCATCAATATCCCCCTGGCCGAGCTGGGCAGGCGCCTCGAAAGCCTGGATCGCGCGAAGCCCGTCGTCGTCTGCTGCGCCTCGGGCGGCCGGAGCGCGGTCGCGGCGGGCCTGCTGAAGAAAGCCGGTTTCCCGGATGTCCAAAACGCCGGTCCCTGGGTGAATACGCTCGAGCGCTAGACACCCCCTCGAGCGCTAAGAACGCAACGAAGACGTTGCGGATCAAATGGCCGGCAAGGCCCTCGCAGCCGGCGATCGTCCGGAGGCCGAGCCGCCTTCACGGGCGTGGCCTCGAACTTGAAATTCTTTTTGCGCTCATTTCAGCAAGATTTCCACGACAATCAGTAAGTTTCTTGATTGCGCGGCTCGGGCGGCCCGGTTCCTTGCGGGTGCCTGCGCGATGGATTGGTACGCGCGTTGCTCTACTCGGCGTCAGCTCGACTAACCAGTCGCTCACGAGAGAGAGCGAGACCGAGAAGGGGAGAAAAGATGAATTTCAGCAAATCGATGTTCCAGGGTGATTCCTTGTCATGGCCGGGGCTGGTGCTGGGCGTCCTGCTGGCCGCCGCGGCCACCGCCACCTCACACGCCGCCGAGGCAACCGCGGACGCGGACCCCAAGATAGCGCCGGTGCGAGTCAATCGCTCCTTTTTCGAGAGGACGCTCGAAAGTGAGCTTAAGGTCGTCGCCGCTCACCAGGCGCCCGCGGTCCTCGCGTCGAGGTCACAATGGGTGGAGTACCCCACCGAGCTCCCGCTCCCTGAGCCTACCGAGGAAACCGGGCCGGTGCTCGCCGACTTCCGCGACTTCAAGGCGTGTAATGAGCTGGAGCGTCCCGGCGACCTCAAGCTCTGCTTCAATGTGATGCCGGACGTCTCGAGCGTGGGCCTCAATGCTCGCGAAATGGCGCTTGAGGGCCTGGCGGCGTTGCTGCCTGCCCGTTGCGCCGAGGCCGCGAAGGACGCCAAGCTCGTCGCGGCGTCGCGGGACGAGGATCGTTTCAGCGTGAAATTCGCGCTTGAGGCCCAAGGCTGCCAAGCCCAGGTGGAGCTCACGGTCCGGTCGCTCTGAAGGTCTCAGTTTTGGTTTGCTTAGAGTCGCAGGGGGTGCGAAGAGCCTCTGGGCATGTTTGAGTACCGATTGCAGACACGCGTGGAGCGGCTGGGCGCGCTGGAGCTTCAGCTTCAGTGCCTCGAGAGCCTCGACCGGACGATCGATGCGCTCTTTGAGTACCTGCAGAAGAGCGGTCAGGAGTCGCTTCTCGAAACCTGGTGCCCGTATTTTGGCGTCATCTGGCCTTCGGCCCGCGCGCTCTGCGGGCACCTCGCTGAAAAGGGACCGGCGGTTTTCACGGATCGCTCCGTTCTCGAGGTAGGCTGCGGCCTTGCGCTTCCGAGTCTGCTGCTCTCGAAGCTGGGGGCCTGTGTGACGGCGACGGACTTTCATCCGGAGGTGCCCCGCTTTTTGGAGCGCAATATCGCGCTTAACGGACTCTCGGGACCGCATTACGTGGCGCTCGACTGGGCGACGGGAGCGGAGGCCCTTCGGGAGGCCCGCTATGACTGGATCGTCGGCAGTGATCTGCTTTATGAGCGCCAGCAGCCGGAGTTCCTGGCACGAGTGATCGAGGACCACCTTGCCCCTGGCGGGCGCGCGGTCCTGGCGGATCCGGCGAGGCCGTACCTTCAGCCTTTTGTCGACGCGATGCGGGTGCGCGGTTTTGTCCAGGAAACGCGCGTGCGGACTGCCCCGGACGGAGCGGGGACGAAGGATGTCTTCATCGTTGAATTCTGGAAAGGCTAGACGCGCTCTTTGAGCAGCGCCTTCGCCTCGCGAGCGCCCATTCCGGCAAGCTCATCCGCCCGCTGATTGCCGGGATTGTTCTTATGGCCCCGGACCCATTTCCATTCCACCGTCAGGCCCTCGAGGACGGCGCTGAGCTCCTGAAGCAGCGGATGGTGCCGCTCGTCCGGATTGCGCCAGCCGTTCTGGCGCCAGATCGGGATGCGTCGGGAGCACAGCTCGAGAGCGCCCCGCGAATCACAGAAGACCACGGCCTCTGCCCCGCGTGGAGCGCCTTGAGCGCCTCGCGGATCGCCGTCAGCTCCATCGTGGCGTTGTCAGTGTCGACCGCCCCCGCGTGACGCTCGAGCGTCGTCCCATCCGGGCAGCGGATGTGAAAGCCCCAGCCGCCGGGCGCGCCTTCGCCCTTTTTTGCGGAGCCATCGGTGTAGCAGAAATAGGGCGTAACGCCTTTCACGCGTGCTCGCCCCGAAGCTCGGCAACTCGCACGCGAAGCGCTTCGACGTTGGCTTCCGTCGGCGGGAGCGCCGTTCCGATCGCCAGCCCTACGCGTGACCAGAAGCGCCGGGGCGGGCGGGACAGGGCTTTGCCGCCCTGGCGGCTGAAGATGCTTCCCCAGAATCCTTGAAGGGCCATCGGAATCACGGGCACCGGGGTGTCGGCGATCACGCGTTCGACTCCAGGCCGGAAGGCCGCGAGCTTGCCGTCATGGGTGATCCTGCCTTCGGGGAAGAGGCAGACCACGTTGCCGTCGCGCAGCTCGGCGGCGATCCCGCGGAAGGCCTGGAGCAGGACGCCGGTATCCTCTTTCGCCGTCGCGATCGGGATGACCTTGGCGTGCCGGGTAAGGAAGCGACCGAGCGGCGAGGGGATGTAGTTGTAGTCCATGACGAAGCGCACCGGGCGCCGGACCATCGCGTAGATGATCAGCCAGTCGATGAAGCTGACGTGATTGCATACGAGGAGCGCCGGGCCGGTCGCCGGAATGTTCGCCGCGCCCGTCACGCGGACCCGGTACATGAGGTGCGCGAGGATCCAGGCGAGGAAGCGAAGAAGAAACTCGGGGATCACCGAATAGATGTAAAGGGCGACCGCGGCGTTGAGCCCGGCAAGCACGAGGAACATCTGCGGGTAGGTCAGCTTCGCGATCATCATGCCCATGAGGAGAAGTGAAGCCACGACCATGAAAAGCGAGTTCAGGATGTTGTTGGCGGCAACCACTCGCGAGCGCTTCGCCGGATCGGCGCGCTCCTGGATCAGGGTGTAGAGGGGCACGAAGTAGAAGCCGCCGAACACCGAGACCAAGAGCAGATCGAGGATGATCCGAAGTCCGCCCGGCGCCTGGAACAGCTCGCTCACGGTTCGCAGCGTCGCCGCCTCCGCGCCCGCCCACGGATGACCGGCCAAAAAGAGATCCGCCGCGAAGATCGACATGCCGATCGAGCCGAAGGGCACCATCCCGAGCTCCAGGCGCTTGTTCGAAAGACGCTCGCAGAGCGAGGAGCCGATCGCGATTCCCACGGAGAAGAGCGTGAGGAAGAACGTGACGACGCTTTCGTTGGCCTGGAGGAATTCCTTGCAGTAGGGCGGGAAGAGCGACAAAAACGCGGCGCCGAAGAACCAGAACCAGGAGATCCCGAGCACCGAGAGAAAGACGGTGCGGTTGCTGCGGATCGAACGCGAAACGCTGAGCGTAGGGGGGATGGGATTCCACTCGACCTTCAGCTCCGGCGCCATCGCGGGGCAGCGCGGGATCGCGCGACTCGTAAGCCAGCCCGACGTGGCGACGATCAGAAGTCCCACGCTGACGGCGATGGGGCCGTAAGGCTCCTGCGTCACGAGGAGGCCGCCGAGGATCGTGCCGAAGAGGATCGCCAGGAAGGTGCCGGCGCCGACGAGCGCGTTCCCGGTGACAAGCTCCTCCTGGGGCAGAAGCTGCGGCAGGATGCTGTATTTCACCGGTCCGAAGAAGGTGGAATGAAGTCCCATGAGGAAGAGCACCACCAGCAGGTAGCCGAACTGGTGGAAAACGAACCCCACGGTGGCTAGAGCCATGATCGCGATCTCCGCGAGCTTCACCCAACGGATGATGGTGGTTTTCTCGTACTTGTCGGCGAGCTGTCCGGAGGTCGCCGAGAAGAGGAAGAACGGCAGGATGAAGATCCCTCCCGCCACCGCCACCATCTGGCTCGAGGGAATCCCGAGGACGCTTGAAGCCTTGAAGGCGATCAGGATGATCAGCGCGTTTTTGAACAGGTTGTCGTTGAAAGCGCCGAGGAACTGGGTGCAGAAAAACGGCGCGAACCGTCGCGTGCGAAGGAGCTGAAGCTGAGCCATGCGGGGATCTTACCCAGGCCCCGGGCTGGATGCCAAGTCTTTAATAAGTAAGGGCTTTGCGGGCGCGTGCCTTTGCAATGATCGCGGGATGGTGCTAGCGTGAAACCCTATGGTGCTCTCTCAGGAGTTTGTTTCTGAAATCGAACGCGCTTTTCCATCCGACTTCATGAGCCGCGATGCCGAGCTCCTGCCGGTTTACGGCAAGGACTGGACGAAACACCATGCGCCGAACCCGTCCGCTGTCGTTTTTCCGCGGACGACCGAGGAGGTTTCGCGTTTCCTGAAGCTCTGTTCGCGCCACCGGGTCCCGGTCGTGCCTTCGGGCGGTCGCACTGGGCTCGCGGGAGCGGCGGTGGCGGCCAAGGGCGAGGTGGTCTTGAGTCTCGACCGGATGAACAAGCTCGGTCCGGTGGATCCGCTCGCGCATACCGTGCGCGTTCAGGCTGGCGTCGTGACCGAGGCGGTCCATCAGCACTGTGCGCCTCACGGGCTTGTCTGGCCGGTCGATTTCGCCTCGAAAGGGTCCAGCCAGGTCGGTGGCAATATCGCGACGAACGCGGGTGGCGTGAAGGTGATTCATTACGGGATGACGCGCCAGTGGGTGCTCGGCCTTGAGGTCGTCACGATGGACGGGCAGATCCATGAGCTCAACGGCGCTCTGGAAAAGAACAATACCGGCGCCGATCTCAAGCACCTGGTCATCGGCAGCGAAGGAACGCTCGGGGTGATCACCGAGGCGACGCTGAAGCTCACCCGCCTGCCCGGGCAGCTCGACGTGTTCTTCTTCGCCGTCGACGACATGCGAGCCGTCCTGAGCCTCTTTCTCGAGGCGCGGCGTGCGCCGTTCCCGCTCATGGCGTTCGAGACGCTTTCGCACAACTGCCTGGAAGCCTCGACAGGCCACCTCAAGCTCAAGCCCCCTTTCGCGTCGGCTGCGGGCGCTTACGTGCTCATGGAAGTGCAGCGACCCCACTCGCCCGATGCACAGGAGGCGCTCGATGGCTGGCTCGCGGGGGTCTTCGAAAAGGGGCTCGTTCGCGACGGCGTGATCGCGCAGTCGCCGCGCGAGGCCCGCGAGCTTTGGATGATCCGCGAGGGGATCGCCGAGAGCCTCATGTCGGGAACCCGCTTCGTTCACAAGAACGATGTCTCGGTCCCCGTGGCTTCGCTCGAGGAGTTCGTGGCGCGGATGTACGAGCTGTTTGAGAGCCGGCACGGGGAGCTCGAGGTCTATCTTTATGGTCACATCGGGGACGGCAATCTGCACCTCAACACGATGAAGCCCGAGGCGATGGATCGTGAGGAGTTTCTGGCGAAATGCGCCCGGGCGGACCGGGATCTCTTCGCGCTCGTGCAGCGCTATCGCGGAAGCGTTTCCGCCGAGCATGGTATCGGGCTTCTGAAGAAGGACGCGCTCCCGTACTCGCGCACTCCGGGTGAGATGGCGCTTCTGCGCGCGATCAAGGCCGCCTTTGATCCGCAAGGGCTGCTGAACCCGGGCAAGATTTTTGACTGAGGATCAGGCCAGGAGCCTGGTGCGGATCGACGCCTCGAGAGCCGCGATCACGGTCCGGACGGCGGACGACGTTTCGGGCGCGGTATCGAGGAGCAGGTAGCCGATCTCGTCTTCGGTGACGAGTGCCTGCGCGAGGATCCTTGCGCCGAGCCCGTGGAGGGCCCGGTGGATTTCGCTCAGCGCGCTCGGGTGGTTGCGGTGGATGTTGACGATCCGATGGCTGCCAGGGCTGGGTGGCAGCTCGATCGGGGGAAAGTTCACCGCTCCCGTCGTGGCCCCGCCCTTCAGGAAGCGGATCAGCGCCGTCGGAACTTCCTGAGCGATGGCGCTGTAGGCTTCCTGGGTCGCGCCGCCGATGTGAGGAGTGAGGATCACGTTGTCCAGGCCCTGCAGCTCGGAGCGAAAATCCTCGCTGTCCCGGTCCGGTTCGTCCGGAAAAACGTCGAGAGCGGCGCCGGCGAGCTTGCCGCTCTTAAGCGCGTCCGCGAGCGCGGAGACCTCGACCACCGAGCCACGGCTGGCGTTCAGGAGGTGGGCGCCTTTTTTCATCTCGGCGAGCTGGGGCCCGCCGATCATTCCGCGGGTGAGCGCGGTCTCGGGGACATGGAGGGTGACGAAGTCGCTCTCGCGGAGGACCTCACCGAGCGAGGCGCGGCTACGGGCTCCCCCGAGCGGCGCCTTGGGAAGAATGTCGAAGAACACGACCCGCATCCCCATGGCTTCGGCCAGGACGGAGACCTGTGAGCCGATATTGCCGTAGCCCACGATACCGAGCGTCTTGCCCCGCACCTCGCGCGCTCCTGCCGCGGTCCGGTGCCAGACTCCGCGGTGCAGCTCGCCGTTACGCTGCCCGAGTTGGCGCGAGAGCAGCACCAGCTCGGCGACGATGAGCTCGGCGACGCTTCGGGTATTGCCGAGCGGCGCATTGAAGACAGGAATGCCCAGCCGTCTCGCCGCGGCCAGGTCGACGTGGTCGGTTCCGATGCAGAAGCAGCCGACAGCGAGCAGGTCCTTCGCTTCTGAAAGCAGCTCCGCCGGGAGCCGGGTCTTGCTACGAACACCCAGGACCGTCGTGTCGGTGAGTCGGGCCCGAAGCTGATCGGGCAAGAGCGTTCCCGCCTGCTCCACCGCGCAGCCTTCGTCAGAAAAAAGCTCGCGGGCGAGCGGATGAATGCCCTCCAGGAGCAGGACCTTCAGCGGTTTTGGAAGCGGCTCCGGCCTCATACAGCTCGCTTATATCCGAAAATCGGAGACTCTGGTAAGTGTGAATTTCCATGTGTCCCAAGTTCAAAGGTGATTCGGAAGACTGGCTGGATGACGAAGGTGACAGCGTCTCGGCCAAGGCTCGCGCGGCTGCGAGAAAGAGCTCCCATGCGCGCGCGACACCGCTGGCGCCGGAGAAGGCCAATGCGGTCGTCGCCGAAGTTTACCCGAACCAGTGTCGTGTGAAGCTTCTAGCGGACGATCGGGAGCTGCTGTGCGCGTTTCGGCGCGCGGGCGTGCTTCAAAAGGGTGAGATCCGCGAACGCAGCCCCGTGGCCGTCGGGGATCTCGTTTTCGTGAAGGAGCTGGGGACCCGGCACGCCGAAATGGATCAGGGACTGGTCGAGGGCGTCTGCGCCCGGAGCAATCGGCTCTATCGTCCGGCGCCCGGGCGCGAAGGCACGCAGATCCACCACGTGATCGCGGCAAACATGGACCTGGTCGTGATCGTGGCCTCGGAGCGGGATCCGGATTTTTCGCCGGGGCTGGTGGATCGGTTCCTCGTGGCGGCCCAGGCGGCGAGGATCGATACGTTGATCTGCGCGACCAAATGTGACCTTTGGAGTGTGGACTCCCCGCAGCGGCTCGCGCCGCCGTGGAAGCTCTATTTGGAGCTCGGTTTCGAGATCGCCGAGGTGAGCGCGAAGCGCGGCGATGGCGTTGCGGCCTTGCGTGAGCGCCTCAAAGGCAAGAAAGCGCTGTTCTGCGGACACTCCGGAGTCGGGAAGACCTCCCTGCTGCGTGCCTTGCTGGGTACCGAGCTTGGCCGCGTTGGCGAGGTGAGCCAGGCGACTGGCAAAGGCCGCCATACGACCACCGCAACGGTCCTGGTCGGCGGCCCCGACGGATCGCAGTGGATGGATTCTCCCGGCATTCGCGAGTTCGGACTGGCGGATATCGACGCTGAAAAGCTCGCGGAATTTTTTCCCGAGCTCGGGCGCGCGGGCTGCGCCAAGACCGGATGCCACCACGAGGGAGAGGAGGGGTGTGCCGCGGCGGCGACTCCGCGCTACTCGAGCTTCCGCCGTATTCTTCAATCGCTTCGCTCGGGCGAGAATTGATTTTGCGCGGGCGGCTTGCGCCGCCGGTCTTTGTTTTGCAGTAGTTTTCGGGACTTGTTCGGGCGGATGCGCAATGGCAAAGAAGACGCAGTTCGGGACGCGGCGACGCCGATCGTGAGGCACGGGTACAGCTTCGGGGATAGCTGCATCGAGGCATGGGAGCGTGCGCCGGTCGGCGACGGTGCCGCGACGCTTTTCTTTTTGCATGGCAGATTCGGCGACAGCGTGATCTGGGACGGCCTTTCGCAGAGGCTCTCTTCGAGCTTCCGCTGCGTCTGTCCGGACTTCGCCGGCTTCGGGCGCTCGTTTTCCTCGCGCGAACGCGGTCTTTCCCTTCTGGAGCACGCGGAGGTCTGTCAGCTCCTGATGGACCGGCTGCTTGCCCCTGGAGCGAAAGCCGTCCTTGTCGGCCACGACACTGGCGGCGCGGTCGCGGAGCTTTGCGCGGTTCGTGACCCGGATCGGGTCGCGGGCCTGGTGCTCATCAACTCCTCCTGTGTCACCGGGTCCCCCGGGTTCAAGACCGGCTGGCTCGGAGTCGGAGCGCGGCTGAAGCTCCAGCGGCTTCTCAAGGAGGCCTCCGTCGATGGGGGGATTTCGCTGGAGAACGTTCGCGCGCCCTGGCGCAGGCACGCGAGCCGGCAGCCGCTGATCCGTGCGCTCAAGGCGATGGAGGAGACGTGGCCGGCCTTCTACGAGCGCGCCTTCTGGCGCCAGGAGCTCCGCAACCTGAAGTCACCTGTGCTTCTGCTTTGGGGCAAGTGGGACTCCCTGAATCCTCCGTCCCGGGCGCTGGAGCTGATGAAGCTCTTCCGCGAAGCGGACCTGTTCCAGGAGGACGCGTGCGGGCACTGGCCTTGTCTGGAAGACCCGGCCTGGGCGGCCATGAAGATCCGGGAATTCGTCTTTCGCCTCGGCTACGCGGTCAGCCCCGTTCGAAGAGCTCTTTCGCGATGATGAGGCGCTGGATCTGGCTGGTGCCTTCGTAAATCTGATAGATCTTCGCGTCGCGCATGAGCTTCTCGACGGGGTACTCGCTCGAGTAGCCGTAACCGCCGAGGACCTGGACCGCGTCCGTGGCGACCTTCATCGCCATGTCGGCGCAGAAGGCCTTCGCGAACGCCGCGAACTTGGTGTTGCGTTGGCCGTTATCGATCAGCCAGGCCGCCTTGTAGACCAGCCCGCGCCCCGCCTCGATGTCCTTGGCCATGTCCGCGATCATGAAGCTGACCGCCTGATGGGCCGCGATCGGCACACCGAAGCTCTTGCGGCTCTTCGCGTATTCGATCGCCTCGTCCATCGCCCGGCGCGCCAGTCCGACGGCGCCCGCCGCGACGGGAGGCCGGGTGTGATCGAAGGCCGACATCGCGATCCGGAAGCCGTCGCCCTCCTTGCCCAGCCGGTATTTCTCGGGAATCTTCACCTCCTCGAAGATCACCTCACGCGTGTCGCTCGCGTGCTGGCCCATGTTCCATTCCTTCTTCCCGACCTTCACGCCGGGCAGGTCGCGCGGAACGAGGAAGCCGCTCATCCCTTTGTGCTTGGCGGCCTGGTCGGTATACGCCAGGACGAAGTACCAGTTCGCCACGTTGGCGTTGGTGATCCACATCTTGGTGCCGTTGATGATGTACTCGGAGCCGACCTTCTTGGCGGTCGTGCGGATACCGACGACGTCGGAGCCCGCGCCGGGCTCGGTCACGCAGTAGGCGGCGTAGGAGGGCTTGCCGGTGAGCATTCCCAGGAACTCCTTTTTCTGCTCCTCGGTTCCCGCCACGATGATCGGAGCCGCCGCGAGGGTATTGGCCTCCATCGCCGTCGCGATGCCGGTGCAGCCGTAGGCGAACTCCTCGGTGATGAGGCAGCCGTCGAGCACGCTCAGGCCGAGACCGCCGAACTCCTGCGGCACGTGGGTGTTCATCAGGCCCAGCTCCCAGGCTTTCTTCACGATGTCGTGCGGGTAGTCTCCCGTTTCATCGTAATGGGCGGCCTTCGGGATAATTTCCTCCCGGGTGAACTTGCGGGCGAGCTCCTGGAGCGACTGTTGGTCCTCGGTCAGCGAGAAATCGATCATGGTTCTTAGCCTCCTGTGCGTGAGATGAAAGTATACAGGATTCAAGCCTGGAAATCCGCGTCGAAGACTGACTGGGCTTTTGTGTTGCGATGCGATAGAAGGGGGCCGCATGACTCGCAAGACTATTCGCAGACCCAAGGCATCATCTGAGGACTTCAGGCCCAAGGAAATTCCGGTGTCGCCGGTTCTGACGGCGTTTCAACGAATCTGGTCGAGACTTTTTGAGGAGCCGATCCACCTGGATTCCGCGCTCTCGAAGTTGCCGCCGTCGACCAAGAGTATTCTGGCGCAGATTCTTCCCGCGATCCTGCTGAGGCCCGCGTCACAGGCTGAAGCCATGGGAGTCGGGGTCCCGAGTGGCGAACCTTGGAAGCTGACGGCCCCGGAGCTGTCCCGCTGGAGGCCGGCAAGCTTCCTTTGCGAACGGATCCATGCCGGGATGGCGGGTGGAATCGCCTCCTCCACCCCGAACCGCGCGGACTTCCCTCCGCAGATGCTGGAAGAATGGGAGGCGTCCTTCGGCGCCGAAGGTTGCGCCGGTCTCGTCGAGGCTCTCGGCAAGGAGCCGCCGCTCGGAATGCGGGCTTCGCGCAGGGTGGGCCCGGCCGCGCTCCTTTCGGAGCTGAAAAAGGACAGCCCGCTTCCCGTGAGGAGCGAGCTCTCGGATCTGAGCCCGCTGGGCATCCGGCTCTCGGGCTATGCGCCGGTACTCGGCACGAAGGCCTATGAGCGGGGCGACTTCGAGATCCAGGACGAGGGATCCCAGGTGATGGCGCTTTTCGCGCTCTGGCCCGAGCGGTTCGCGCCGCTTCTTCAGGAGTTTCCCGGCCCGGCCCGCGTTCCCCAGGGCGGGGCGGCCACCTGGTCGCTGCCCGAGGAGACGCCGGCCTGGACCGTCGTGGACGCCTGCGCCGGCGCCGGCGGCAAAAGCCTGGCGATCGCTGATGCGCTCAAGGGCAAAGGACGCGTTTTCTCCTACGATACCTCTGAAAAGAAGCTTCAGGCGCTTCGCCGGCGCGCGACCCGCGGCGGCTACACCAATATCCAGGCGGTGGCCGTGAAGGAAGGGGCGGAAGAGGAGGTCGTGAGCCGGTTCAAGAGCCGCGCGAACGTCGTGCTCGTCGATGCGCCGTGTTCAGGCTGGGGCGTTCTTCGCCGCAACCCTGACATCAAATGGCGGCAGACCCGCGAGGTCCTCGAGCGGATGCCGCGGATTCAGGCGCGGCTGCTCTCGCAGTACTCGAGCCTGGTGATGACGGGTGGAAGTCTGGTCTATGGAGTCTGCACGTTTCGTCCGGCCGAGACGCGCGCGGTTGTGAAGGAATTCCTGGCGGCCCATCCTGATTTTGTAGCCAAAGAAGGCGGTTTTCTGGGGCCTGGACCGTGTGATGGCTTTTTCATGCAGCGGTTCGAAAAGCGGAAATCGAACCCCTAAAAATACAAAAGCCCCGGGCCGGAGCCCAGGGCCTTGATAAACCAAAGGCTGGAAGAATTACTTCTTCGCTTTTTTCTTAGCGGGTTTCTTCTTCGCGACCTTTTTCTTGGTGGCTTTTTTCTTAGTGGCCATTTTGTGTTTCCTCCGTAAGAGCGAGTGCTTCGTTAACAACTGCATCGCTCAACTACGATGTTACATTGATCCTTTCCGAGATCAAGAAGAGATCTCATTTTTTTCTATTTTTTTTCAGGAACGTGATCGCGGGAGAAGTGACCCGTGAGGGTCGCGATCACGAAAACCGCGCCCAAAATTCCAGAACGGATGTTTAGCACGGAGTGTTCGCGCGGCGATGCGGCCGTCGAACCATCAGATAGGCGATCACGAGCAGGAGCAGATCCCTCGCGAATGCAGCGGCGCCGCCCAAGGGGGGCGCGCTTCCGTCATCCTTTTGGAGCGTGGCGCAAGCGAGGCCGCCGGTGAAGCTCATCCGTGACAGGTTGCTGGGTCCGTACGGAATGGTGAGCGCCGAAAGGCAGGGAGTGGCGAAGGTGTCGGGAGGAGAGGGAGGGACGGAGGTGCTCGCCGGCACGGTGATCTCGACCTTGAAACGGAGATAGGCGGAGCCGCTCAGCTCTCCGATGCGGTCCGCGGTGACCGGAGTGCCGAACCGGATGCCGTCGTCGGACCCTTCATAGAGGATCGTGAGCTGGCCTGACGAGCCGCAGGTGCTCGTCGTCGCGAAGGGCGTTCCGGGGCTGAGATAGCCCGAAGTGAGGGAAATCGGCTTTGAAACGAAGCTGAAGGTCCGCTCCGCGGTGTCGCCGAGCGCGCCGATCTTCAGCGTCTCCAGCGCCGCTACCGCGGCATAGGACGGCATCGTCCCCGCCAGCGTGTCGACCCTGAAGATTCCACGGGAGCCGTTGCCGCCGACGAAGGTGCCGCCGCAGTCCAGCGCGCCGCCGCCGGCGCCGCCTCCGATATCAATGGAGCCGTCGATGGCGTCGACATTGTCCAAGCTCTGGAGCCAGATCGTGCCGCCCGCGCCGCCGCCCCCGCCGCCACCGCAGCCGTTGCCAGTGCCGCCGTCCGTGGTGTTTTCGCCGCCGTTGCCGCCATGGACGTTGACCTTTCCGCCCGGGGCAAGCGTGATCCTGCCGAGCGAGACGATGCGGATGGCGCCGCCGCCGCCGCCGCCGCCCCCACCATTGTAATAGGCGGTTCCGGCGCTTGTATCTCTCACGCCGCCCCCACCGCCGCCTCCCGCTCCGCCGGCGAAGGTGGCTTCGAAGCTGGAGCCGATCTCATCAAAGCTCTTCGCGCAGCTCGCCGCGTTCGTCGAGGGAGCGAGGGAACCGCCCGCGCTCGCGTTATTGGGCGGTTCCGCGAGGAGCATGCCGTTGCAGCCGCCGCCGCCGCCGCTTTGATCGCCCGGGTTGGCCGGAAGTTCGCTGAGCGCGCCGGGGCCGCCGCCGATGCTGTCGGCGCTCGCCGAGGTGCCTGTCGCGCTAGCGACGAAGTTGAAGCTTCCCGCGCCCCCCGTGCCGCCGCCGCCGTTAGCCGCGCCTCCCGCGGCGACTGCTAGGCCATTCGCGTCGCCGCCCGGAGCGCCGCTCGCGCGGATCTCCCCTTCGATCGTCGTCGCGCCTTGCACGCGGAGCACCAGTGGTCGTGAACCGGTGACCGTCAGCAGCGTCCCGGCGGGAAGATGGAAGGAGGTGAAATGGAACTCGTTCTGCTGCAGCGGGCGCGCGTCGGTGTCGATGGTGATGTTGGGACCGGCGACGGTGATCCCGGGCTGCGACGTCAGGCCGTCAAAAGCACCGTCGGCGCCGGTGCCGAACTGCAAAGGGGCGCCGTTGACGGACATTGGCGTCCAGATCCGCCGGTTCAGCGTGTCCCACCACGCGGTATTCGCAGGATTCGCCGCATCGAAATACTGGCTGGAGGCGAAATCCACCACGATCTGCCCTGTCTCCGCGGTGGCCTGCGAGGCGCTCGGCCGCAGTGCCGCGGCCAACGCCAGCAGCAGCGGAAACAGAAGATCATCCTTTTGAGGCCGGAACGGCATGCCTTGTTATTTTCGCATGGAAATCAGGGGCGGGCCAAGTAGGCAGCCTCTGCCTAGTTGCCGCGGTAATAGCGTGACGTCAAGGCGCGGGCTGCCAGAAGGATTCGCCAAGGCGAAGCGTCGGTGCGAGCCATGCGACCCAGGTGGTGAGGGTGGTGCCTTCCGGACGGGACCAGCGTTGAAGGCTCGCTTCGAACTCGAACCGGATCCCGAGCGAGCCGAACTTTCCGAAGCTCCAGCCGCGCCACTCCGACCAGACGAGCGGATTGATGCCGATGAAGCCGCCGGTGACCAGCCCGGTGATCGGCAAGCCGAGGCCGATTCCGAGGTCGAGATCCGCGAAACCCCCGGCGCGGCCGCGGACCCGGTGCGCCAGCGTCCCCGCCGGCCCGAGCGAAATGGCGCCCTCCACGGTGGCCGCCTGCGGTCCGGCCTTTACGAAACGGTAAGGACGGTCCAGCGTCCCTCCGAGCGCCAGCGTCCACTCGCCTGAGGCGATTGCCGCGAGCCGGACCTGCCGGAGCACGTCCAGGCGGATGGACCACGCCTTGATGTCCGGCTGGTTCACGGGGCGCGCGGTCGGCACGGCGGCGAAGCGGGTGAACGAACCTTGGGCCTGCGCGCTCCAGGAGCTCTCCAGTCCCTCATCGGTTACGCGAAGCAGCGCGGTCGAGAGGCGGAGCTTCTGCTGCGCGTGCGGGTTGCGGATGTCCACCGACCGAAGCTCAGGATCGGTTCCGGCCTGGTTCTCGTTGCCGATGCCGGTGAAAAGCGCTGCCGAGGCGTTGAAGCGGTGGCGTGCGGGAACCGATGTCGGAGCCGGAACGGTGGGTGTCACGGAGGCACCGGTCGCAGCGGGAATCGCGGAGGCAACGCTCGCGGTGGGCATCGCGGCCACCGGGGCGACCACGGCTTCTCGCGCGGCTACCTTCGGAGCGGACGGCTTTTCGGCAAGGGTATGAAGATCGCCGCTTTCGGCGGCATCCGTAGGCGAGCTCTCGACGGCGTTCGCGTCGATGGCCGCGTAGGTTTCGTTGTTCGCGGCAGTGGGCGCTGTCTTTGGCGT
This sequence comes from Oligoflexia bacterium, assembly GCA_023700925.1. GTDB lineage: Bacteria > Bdellovibrionota > UBA1018 > UBA1018 > UBA1018 > JAMPXJ01. Next base: position 27,487 of record JAMPXZ010000007.1, read on the forward strand.
CTTTTTCGCGGCGACCGTCTCACGCAGCTGCACGGGCTTGGGCTCCGAGTAGGTGCCGGCGAGCCCGAGATTGCTCATGGATGCCACCCGGAAGAAGATCCTTCCCTTGCTGTTCTCCTGTCCCGGCAGGTAGCTCCAGACGTACTCAGGCGCGTCCGTGGTCGCCTCGGCGATGATGGTCTTGAAGCTGCGCTCGCGTCCGATCTGCACTTTATACTTCCGGACGCCGGAGACGCGCTTCCATTTGAGCTTCACGCTCCAGCGGGAGCTCTCCGGCTCCGCTGCCCACGCGGAGGGCAGAAGGAGCCGCTGCAGCCAGCTCTGCTGGGGCGGCGGCAGTTTCTCCTCGTTGATCTCCGCATCGAGCAGCTCACCGGGAGGGGGCGGGAGCGCGGCACTGTCCGCGGCTTCTTGCACGGTGAAAGAGTGAGGCGCGCTCCAGGGTGTTTGAAGCTGGGACGGAAGCTGCGCGCGCACGCGCAGGCGGTAGTCGCCGGCACCGGAAGTCGGCACGCGCAAAGTCGTCGTGGTGACGGGAACCACGCGGGTTTGCTCACCGGCGCGGGAGATCTCGACCAGGTAACCGGTGGCGCCTTCAACCGCGCTCCAGAACAGATCGGGCCCTGAGGACTTCAGTCGCGGCACGGGAAGAGGCTGGATCCAGAAGCTTTCGGTGGCGCTCGGAGAAGCGTTTCGATCCAGCGGGCGAACGCGCCAGTACCAGCGAGTGGCCGTGGCGGCTCCGGTCGGGAGCTTCAAGGATGCCTGGACCGATTTGAGCGGCGGCTCAGTGGCCGGAATCCGAAGGCGGATGACCTCGCCCTCGAAGGCGGGATCGGTGCCGGCCTCCAGGTCCATCGGCACCGCGGGGAGCGAGGTGAGGTTGTTTCTCCAGCGGAAATCCACGCTCGTCCTGGTCGCCAGCGGCAGGAGGTGCGTTCCCGCGCGGGGAGCGAGAAGAGTCAGCGGAATCTTTCTCGCCACCCGGGGAGAGCTTCCCTTGGCGTCGAGCGTGGCCTCTTCGCCCTCGGTGACGGTGATCTGTTTTTGCGGCGCGGAGAGTTCGACTTCGCCGCTATGAACCTCGACGCTCATCCGCTCGGGGAGCGCCGTGACTGTGAGCTCGGTGGCGGAGTTCAGGATCGCGCGCGTATCACCGACCTGGATTTCCAGGGGCGGAGTCGTGCCCTTTTCGGTTTGCCGGCTGAGCAGCTGGGAGGCCTTTTTTGGGGCGCTCTTGTGCAGTTTACCGCGGAGGAGCTTCACGACGATCTTTTGATAATGGCTGGCATCGTCCGAGGGAGTTTTCTCGAGCTGGACCAGCGTGTTTTCGTCGAGGACGAGTCCAGTCCCATCCAGGAACGCGATCTCCGCCCGCGAACGCGCGAGGGTGAGGACGGATTCGCTTCGATGGAGAACCTGGCCCGGGGTGGTCTCCTCCCAGACGAGTCCGCCGGGCGCCTGGACTCGCACGATATTCCGCTGGGTCATCAGCTCCGCGACCGGGGCGGTGGTGGGGCCGCGCACGGGGGCGCCTTGCCCGGGCAGCAGAGGGACGTCGTTGAGCAGGAGGTACAGCTCCACGGCGAGAGCCGCCAACAGGCCCAGACTCGCCCACGGCCACGTACTTCGTGTTGCCGTGGGAGGATTCGCGGCTATAATGGTATTTTCCGTCACCACTTCTCTATAGTTTATGGCCAATAAGGTGGAATTTCCAATCAGGGTGAAGCTTCTTCTGCTGATTAGCGGCCTCGTGGTGGCCGCGACAGGGGCCTATTTGACGCTTGCCGTGACGCTCTTCAAGCAGGACAAGACTGACCTGATCTACGAGCTGAACGCGAGCAACGTCAAAACGTTGTCGGCGGAGACCGAGGCGACGCTCTCGAAGGTCATCGACAAGGTCAAGCTTCTCACTCGCGGGCACGCCGATGAGGCCTGGGCCCGGGCCGTCTTCGAGGCGGAGCCCGACCTGATCGCCTATACCTTGTACAAACCCGAAAAAAGCGGCTGGACGAGCGTCAGCTCCGTGCGGAACGCCGACTATCTGAAGCTTTATGGCCTCGCCCCCACTGAGGTGGATCGGATCCGGGAGAAATTCCCGGTACCGTTCGCCAAGGTTCTCACCCGGCGCACCTGGGCGGCGAATGCGACGCTCGAGGGCGGCGCACCGGTGCTGACGCTGGCTTTCGCGATCGAGATTCGCGACCAGGAGCGATCCGAGGAGTATGTCGCGGTAACGGACCTGAGGATGGATCGGCTGCTCGCGCTTCTCTCGAATCGCGACACCGCCACCTCTTATCTCGTCGACGGCGAAGGGAAGATCGTCGCGCACCCCGATCCGGCCGTTCTGGTCTCCGGAGCTTCGGTCGCGGAGCTCCCCATCGTGCAGCAGGCGGTGCAGGCCCCGGTCGCGCTGCAGCTCCAGAAGTTCACCTGGAAAGGGCGCACCTGGCTGGGGGCCTACGCGTCGGTGGGCGTAGGCGGGTTGAGCGTGATTTCGCAGGTCGAGGAAGCTCAGGCCTTCCGGGCGGCGCGCAAGCTGATCCGGAAGTCCCTGCTTTTCGCCTTGGTTTTCATCACCGTCGCGTTGCTCCTCTCCGGCTGGTTCGCGCGTACTCTTACGGGGCCGATCGAGAGACTCGTAGCCGCGACCGATCGGCTTTCGCGCTGGGACTTCGCCGAATCGTTGCACCTCAAGAGCCGCGATGAGATCGCCCGCCTCGCGCGTGCGTTCAACTCCATGGCCAGCGACCTTCGCAGCCAACGCGCCCAGCTCGACGAGAACCGCGCCGAGCTCGAGCTCAAGGTCAAGGAACGCACGGCGGCGCTCGAGGCGCAGAAGACGCAGCTTGCCGACACGCAAGAGTCCCTGGTTCGCACGACACGGTTGGCTTCGCTCGGGGAGCTGGCCGGGGTCGCGGCCCACGAGGTCCTCAACCCCATCAACAACATGGGAATCCGGCTCGAGCGCATCCGTCGTGGGAGCTCCGAAGCCGAGGAAAACGATCTGAAGCTCCTCGAAGGGATCGTGAGCGCCTGGAAGAACGCCTACGTCGCCGGGGGCTGGAAAGGCCTCGAGGCCGAGCTGCTCAAGCCGGTCGAAGGGTCCTCGCGACCATTGGCGGAGGAGGATCTGGAGAATCTTACGGGGATTTCCGCCGCCCTGGCGAAAGGGCGGAGCGAGCGCACCGCCGATCTCGAATTTCTCGCCCGTGAGATGGCGCGCGTCACCCGGATCGTCAACGGCATGCGGACGCTTTCCCGCGTCGGCGGCGAGCGCAAGCCCATGGATGTCCACGCCTCTCTCGAGGATACGCAGGTCGCCCTGGCGGACGCCTTTGCGAAGCGGGGCGTGGCGCTGGTGAAGGAATATGGCGCCGAGGCTCGCGAGCAGTACACGGTGATCGGCGATCGCGACGAGCTGGTGCAGGTCTTCTCCAATCTGCTCCGCAACGCGTTGCAGGCGGTTTCGGCGGCCGACCGGCGCGCGGGCGAAATCCGGATCGCGACCCGAAGGGCGGCCCGGCCCGAAGGCGCGCGGATCGAGGTTCGAATTATCGATAACGGCACCGGCATCGCGCCGGAGAACCTGTCGCGGATCTTCGAGCCGGATTTCACCACGAAGACCCTCGAAGAGGGCACGGGCCTGGGCCTGAGCATCAGCCGTCGGCTCGTCCGCGCGTTCGGAGGGGACATCGAGGTCGAGAAGACCGAGGAAGGCGCGGGGACGACCTTTGTGGTCTGGCTTCCCGCCGCGACGTGATACACTGGACTGGGAGAAACATGGAAGAAAACCGCACGATTATCATCGTGGACGATGAAGCCGAGACCGTGAAAGGTTACGTCGATTTTCTTTCCCCGAAGGAGTCGGCCGCCGTGCGCCGGAGCTCCCGTCAGCCCGTTTCCTCCTCCGAAAAGATCCCCGGCCCAGGGCCCTCGGCCGCGGAGAAGTATCAGCTGCTTCTGGCCCATTCCGGCGAAGAGGCCGTGGCGATCGTGCAAAGCGAGCTCAAGGCGGACCGGCGAATCGCGGCGGGCTTTTTCGACGTCAAGCTCGAGGGCGGCATGGACGGCCTGGCCACCATTCAGGCGATCAAAGCGCTGGATCGCGACATCCATTGTGTCGTCGTCACCGCCTATCAGGACCGTACCGTGGAGGAGATCCACCGGATCTTCGGTGAAGAGTTCAAGGACCAGTGGGATTACCTGAATAAGCCCTTCACTCAGGGCGAGATCGTCCAAAAGGCCCGTCAGATGACCGCGGCCTGGAATCGCAAGCGGCAGCTCGAGGAGATGAACCGCCAGCTGCTCCAGGCGGAGCGGATGGCCGCCGTGGGTCAGGTGGCCCGGGGGATCGGTCACGAGTTCGGAAACATTCTTCTTAGAATCATGGGAAAGACGGATCTCGCGCTTGCCACCCAGGATCCCGCGAAGATCCACGATCACCTCCAGGTGGTGATGAAGGCCGCCGAGCGGGCAGCCGTGATCGTGCGGAATCTCCAGTCCTTCTCGCGCAACGAGCCCAAGTTCCAGCAGGACGATCTTGCGGCCGCGCTCGAAGAGGCGCATTCGCTGGTGAACCATGAGCTGGTCAAGGCGTCGGTGACCTGGGAAAGCCAGGTTCGGCCGGCTCCGAAGGCGCGCCTGGATCGTGGCGCCCTGGCACAGGTTTTTCTCAATCTCGTGATCAACGCGATCCACGCGATGCCCAAGGGCGGCAAGATTACCGCGACGATCGAGGAGCGCCGCGGGACCGACGGTTCGCAGGGAGTCGCCGCGCGGATCGCGGACACGGGTACCGGAATCCCGGCGGACGTGCTGCCCCGGATCTTCGATTTCGCCTTCACCACGAAAGGGGACCGCGGCAGCGGAATCGGGCTTTCGGTTTCCCGTCAGATCGTGGAGGCGCATGGGGGAACGCTGACAGTCGCCACGGAGGTGGGGCGGGGTACGGAGTTCACGCTCTGGTTGCCCGTTCGGAAGCCCTGAGCTTGAAGCATGACGAAGCAAGACGAAACCCCTCAAACCGATTTTTCGCAGCTCCACTTCCTGGTCGTGGATGACGACGCGGACAGCCTCGCGACGATCGTCGAGTACCTTCAGTCGATGGGGGCCGGGAAGATCACCCGTTCCCGCGACGGCGCCGAGGCGATCCGCCTGCTGGAACGCGATCCCACGATCAACTTCGTGGTGTCGGACTGGGACATGCCCCTGATGAACGGCATCTCCCTGCTGCAACGGGTCCGGTCACACCCGGCCCGCGCGCATATCCCTTTCATGATCGTCACGAGCCCGATCTCCCACGAATCGGAGAAGATCATCGTCGCCGCCGAGAGCATGGTGGACGCGTACCTCATCAAACCGTTCCGAGGCGAGGTTCTCAAGGAGAAGATCGACAAGGTTCTGTCCGCCGCCGTGCACGGGCCGCAGAAGGAGGTCGTCGTGATCGACGACGATCCGGACGCGCGCGAAATGGTGACGGAGTACCTTTCGGAGATGGGCTTCCGCGAGATCCGGGCGGTCGCCGACGGGAAGGTGGCGCTGGATTACCTTTCGAAAAACGCTTCGAAGATCGGGCTCATCATCTCGGACTGGGAGATGCCCGAAATGAGCGGCATGGATCTGCTTCAGGCCTGCAAGAACGCCAAGGCGCTCGCGGAGGTCCCCTTCCTGATGATCACCAGCCAGACCTCGCTCGAGCGGATCAAGGTGCTTCAGGCGGCCCGGGCAAGCGTCGACCAGTACCTGCTCAAGCCCTTCCGCGGCGATGAGCTCCGGTCACGGGTCGAGACGTTGCTGGAGCGCAACCGGGTGCGTGGCGAGGTTCGCCAGCTCACCCTGGATGGCCTGCGGGATCTGGAGCGGGGTTACCACAAGCCCGCGACGGAGAAGCTCGAGGCGGCGCTCAAGCTCGATCCCGAGCACGATCTCGCCCTTCGGGGAATGGGGGATCTTCTCTCGAAGACCAAGGGCGTCGAGTCCGCGCTGCCGTATTACAAGAAGGCGCTCGAGTCCAATCCCAACAGCCCGAACGGCTACCTGCGGCTCGCGGCGGCCTACGAGCAGATCGGCTGGCTCGACCGGGCGATCCAGCTGCTCCAGATCGGCGTTCGCCAGATCGGGTTCCGTGCGGATCTGCACTATTCCCTAGGGCGCCTCTACAACAAGAAAGGCTATCTCCCGTTCGCGAAGTCCGAGTTCGAGCGCGCGATCGAGATCCAGCCCGACCATGCCGAAGCGAGGGCGATGCTGATGCTGATCGAGGAAGAGTTGGCCGGCAAGCCCAAATGAACAGGAGAGCCTCATGGCCCGCGTACTGGTAGTGGATGACGACAAGGACAATGTGGAGCTGATCGGCCAGTTCCTCGCCCAGGAGGGGCATAGCATCCAGAACGCGTCGGATGCCGAGGGCGCGATGCACCGGGTCCGCGCGTGGAAACCCCATCTGCTGGTCCTCGACGTGAACCTCGGCGGTTCCTCCGGGCTGGACCTGATTTCCAAGATCCGCGCGGCGAGCCCTGACAGCTACGTATCGGTGGTTCTCGTCTCGGCGAACAACATGCTCGATGACGTGATGCGCGGCCTGGCCGCCGGAGCGGACGACTACCTGACCAAGCCTTTCCGCGCGCAGGAACTCGCCGCTCGCGTGCGCACCATGCTCAAGCTCAAGGAGGTCCAGGACTCTCTCCGGCGCGCCAACCACCGCATCGAGGAGCTGACCTCCCTGGACCCGGTAACCGGGTTGCTCGGCTTCCAGAGCTTTTATCGCAAGGCCGAGGAAGAGATCCTGCGGGCCCGGCGCTTCCGAAAGCCGGTTTCCCTGCTGGCGATCGACCTGGATGGCTTTGCCGAGGTGAACCGCGTCTCGGGATTCCCTTTCGGCAACTTCGTGCTTCGGGAGATGGGCAAGCGAATCAGGTCCTGCGTCAGATCCATGGACTTCGTGGGACACGTGGCGGGGGACGAGTTTCTCGTGCTTCTGGTGGAAACTGACCTCGCGACGGCGGAGTACCTCGCCGAGAGGATTCGGGACTCGATCCGCTCGGCGCCCTGTCAGCTCGAGGGGGATCAGAAAAACGGCAGGCAGGTCGCTCAGTTGACATGCTCGGTCGGGGTTGCCGGGGTCCTCTATGAGCAGGAACAGCAGGGAATCCACGAGCTCCTGCGTTCCGGGCTCGAGGCCGTCCACTCGGCCAAGCAGGGGGGCCGGGACCGGGTCGAGGTGTATTCCTACGCCTGAGGTTGAGGCTTGAGCCGGGTTGTGCGAGAAGAGGGAGATGGTCGAGAATTTGAGCCTGACAGACCCTCCTTCGGCGACGACTCAGCCGTTGGATGTGCGTGAACGCCAGAAGCGCCGGCGCGAGCTCATCGCGATCGCGCTGCTCGCCATTCTCTTTGTCGTTCTCGGCATAGCCGAATTCCGCCTGACCCGGCTTTCGACCACCCTTCCGTTCGTCAACTCCATCTTTTTCTTCGGTCTGCTCAACATCAACATCATCCTGCTGATCGCGATGGTCTGGCTCGTCGCGCGAAACATCGGCAAGCTCTTCATCGAGCGGCGGCGCAAGGTCCTGGGCTCGCGCCTCAAGACGAAGCTGGTGATGGCGTTCCTCTCGTTCTCCATCATCCCGACCCTGGTTCTTTTCCTGATTTCAGCGCTCTACATCAACTCGAGCTTCGACAAATGGTTTTCGCTGAAGATCCAGAATACGCTCCAGGCCTCGCTGGAGATCACGCGGACCTACTATCGCAATACCGAGCAGACGGCGATGCACTTTGCCGAGCATCTCGCCAACGGGATCGGCAAGCGATTGACCGCAGGCACGGATGAGGCGGCCGACGCCAAGGCGGATCAGCGCTGGATCAGCTCTTTTCTCACGTCTCAGCGGGAGCTGCTCGCGCTGGACGCGGTTGAATTCTACGCGGATCCCCTCGAGGAGCGGTTCTTGGATCGACGGGAACGCAAACCGGCGCGCGCGCTCGACGAGACCGACGCCGCGCCAGTGGGCGAACCCCCGCCTCCGCCGACGGCTCCCGCCTTTTTCCCCCGTTTGCCCCTGGATAAGCTTTCAGCCGCCTTCGCCGGCGAGCGCGTTCCCATTATCCAGCACATCGGCGCGGGTGATCTGATTCGCTGCCTGGTGCCGGTGCGCGCCGGCGCCAATCGCGGTGACCGGGTACTCGGCGTCGTGGTCGTGAATGCCTATATTCCGGTGAGCCTCGTCAACAAGGTTGACGAGATCGCCAGCGTTTTCGACGATTACAAGGACA
>JAMPXZ010000172.1 GCA_023700925.1 Oligoflexia bacterium
CATGACGACCAGGACGATCACGACGGCGGCCATCTTCGGAATGAAGGTCAGGGTGGCCTCGTTGATCTGGGTGATGGCCTGCAGGACGCTCACCAGGATACCGATGGCCATCGCCGCGAGCAGCATCGGACCGGCCAGGTAGATGATGGTCTTGATCGCCTCGGCGCCCAGGGTCATCACGATTTCTTCAGTCACGACGAATCCCTCCTAGCCGAAGCTTTTCACGAGACTGCCGATGATCAGGTCCCACCCGTCCACCAGCACGAACAGCAGCAGTTTGAACGGCAGGGAGATCACCGCCGGCGGCAGCATCATCATCCCCATCGCCATCAGGACGCTCGCCACGACCATGTCGAGCACCAGGAACGGCAGGTACAGCATGAAGCCGATCGTGAAGGCGGTCTTGAGCTCGCTGATCACGAAGGCGGGCACCAGCGCGTAGGTCGGCACGTCGGCGCGGGTCTGCGGCTTGGCTTCTTTCGAAAGAGTGAGAAACAGCTCCAGGTCCTTCTCCCGCGTCTGCGCGAACATGAACTCGCGAAGCGGCGCCTCGGCGCGCTCATAGGCGGTCTTCTGGTCGATCTTCTCGGCCAGGAACGGCTCCACCGCGTTCGTGGAGATGGCCTTGAAAGTGGGCGCCATCACGAAGAAGGTCAGGAAAAGCGAGAGCCCCATGATGAGCTGGTTCGGCGGAAGCTGCTGCGTGCCGAGGGCCTGCCGGACGAACCCGAGCACCACCACGATGCGGGTGAACGAGGTCATCATGATCAGGATCGCGGGCGCGAGCGTGAGAACCGTGAGCATCATGACGATCCGGAGGATCGACACGAGATCGGCGGGCTTCTGCGAGTTGCCGAACGAGAGGCTCAGGGAAGGCAGCGAGAGGCCGGAGGTGCCAGGAACGTAGCCTCCCCGCGCGCCCCCCTCGGCGAGCGCCAAAGGAGCGAAAACGGCGACCGCCGCGAGCGCGACGGTCATAAAGCCCAGCGATCTGGCGGTCATCTTCGGGAGCCTCATAGCGGTTTGAGCCCCTCCACGCGGCTCCGGATCCGCGCGCGAACTCCCGTCGCGCCGGTCGGGGCCGGTGCGCCCGCGAGCTGCGAGACCTGCATGCCGCGGCCGGCGATCGGCGCCGAGAACGCGGGCTTCGAGGATTCGGACTTCAGGAGATCGGCGAAAACGGCCGGACCCGCGGCGTGCGCACCGGCGCCCGTATCGAGTTCAGGTCCCGCGCCCAGATCCTCGTCCGAGACGTCAGCGGGATTGCCGCCGAGCTGCGTGATGAGGTTGATCGACTCGTTGGACACGCCGAGCACCAGCGTGCGGCCGCCGACGCGGACGACGGCGATGCTCTTTTTCGGGCCGAGATAGTGGGTCGAGAGCACCTCGATCATCTTCTCCTTGCGTCCGAAGGTCCGGCCGAGCCCGCCTTTGGCGAAACGACCCAGCGCGCCCATCATCTGGTTTTCGTCGAGCTTCTCGCCGCGGCCGCCCAGAAATTTCTTCAGAAGCAGCGCGATCAGGCCGAAAGCGGCGATGACCGCGGCCAGCTTGGCGAGCACGCCCCCGAACCCGGGAAGCGGCTTGGCCCTTCCGGTCAGGCCGACCGGAGCGCGGGAGGAGTCACGGCCCGTCAGCTTCTGCGCCGGGGCGTCCTTCGCGGCGCCCGCGCCGTTATGGACGGCGACCGGCGCGCCGGCTGTGTCCTTTTCACCGGCTTTCTGCGCATTCATCACGCGTTCGAGCAGCGCCCGCTCCTCGGCGTTCGCGAGCCGCGCGGCCTCCTCGCCGCCCCCGACCGCGACCGTGGTCTCGCTCTCCGCGCCTGGCGCGACGCGGGCCGGAGCCGATGCCTGGACCGCGATGCGGTCCGTCCCGACGTTGTCCTGGTCGAAGCGGATCGTGAGCATCTTGCCCGACGGGCTCACGCGCACGCGATCCTTGTAGGTTTCGGCCTTGCCTCTCACGGTGATGCGGCAGCGGACCAGCTTGGGCGCGTACTGGTAGGCGAAGATCTTGACGAGATTTCCGCCGTTGATCGAGGAGATCTTGGCCGGATAGACGTTGGCGTCGGTGAGGCTGACCTGGACGATGTCGTTGAAGAACTCGGTCTTGATCTGGCCCTTCGAGACCTTCGCGTCGAAGAGCAGATCGATCTGGGAGCCCCCCGAGACCTGGACCTGCTTGAGCGTCGTCACGGCGGCCCGCGCGAGGGAGGAGCTCCCTGCCATCGCCAGCACCACTATCCAAAGCGCTTTACTCATTCTGAGCCTTCCTTAGCTTCAGTTTCGGGCGGACATCCTGTCCACCCGCTTATTTCAACTGCTCGATACGCTCGACCGGCGAGATGATGTCCGTAAGGCGGATTCCGAACTTCTCGTTCACGACGACGACCTCGCCGCGAGCGATCAGCTTCTCATTGACGAGCACCTCGAGCGGCTCGCCGGCGAACTTCGAGAGCTCGACGACCGAGCCCTGCGCGAGCTGCAGGATCTCGCGAATGGCCATCTTCGAGCGTCCGAGCTCGACGGTGACCTTCAGCGGGATATCGAGGATGAAATCCAGCGACTGCACGGCCGGCGCGGAGTTTTTCGCGCCCGGTGACGCGGGCGCCATGCCGCCCTTTCCGCTCGGGGCGCTGTCCGCGCCTCCATCCACCGCCTGCGATCCCGCGGCGGCGAGGGCGGCTCCGATATCTCCCATATTGATGTCGCCCAGGGGCGATGCGGCTTCGTTCATAACGTCTCCTTGCTAGTCATTGTCAATGAACCTGCTTACCTGAATGGCGCGATTCCCGCGTGAAACCCCGAAGAAGCACTTGAACTTCGGCACGCCCTCGACGAGCATCTCGAGCTCGCCGTCGGCGTCCTGGGTCAGCGGAATGATGTCCCCGACGTTGAGATTCACGAGGTCCCCCACCGTGATCGTCGTCGCGCCGAGATTCACCAGCACGTTGGCCTCGGCGTTGCGGAGATGCTCTTCCATCTTCGCCGTCCACTCCTTGTCCACGCGGTCGGACTCGGTCTGGAACGAGGCATTGAGCTTGTTCTTGATGGGCTCGATCGTGGAATACGGGATCACCAGGGCGATGGTGCCGCTGGCGTTCTCGAGCTCGACCTCGAAGGTCGTGGAGATGATGACGTCCGAGGGCGGGACGACGCCGACGAACTGCGGATTGACCTCGGGCCGCACGAACGAGATGTCCGTCTTGTGCACCGGCGCCCACGCGTCCTCGAGATCGCGGATCGCCAGATCCATGACCTTTCTCATGATCGACAGCTCGATGCGGGTGAACTCCTTGCCCTCGATCTTGGTGTAGGGCCGGTCCGTCCCGCCGAAGTAGCTGTCGACGAGGGCGTAAGCGAGCTTGGATTCGAAGACGAGCAACGCGGGCCCGCGCAGGCTCTCGAAGCGCATGATGCACATGCAGCTCGGGATCGGCAGCGTGTTCACGAACTCGCCGAACTTGAGCAGATCGGTGGAGATGATGCTGATCGTGGCGATCTTGCGCAACGAGTTGGACAGCGACATGCGGTAAAGCCGGATGAAGCGCTCGTAGATGATATCGAGCGTCGGCATCCGGCCGCGGATGACGCGATCCTGGTTGGTCAGGTCGTAAGGGGTGATCTCGAGATCGGTGGTGGCGCTTCCGGCGTCCCCCCAGCCCTCTCCGCCCCCGCCCGCCGGTTCACCGCTGAGCGGATCGACCGCCGGCGCCGCTTGTCCGCCCACGTCGACCGAGCCTTCGGCAACCGCGCTCAGGAGCGCGTCGACTTCAGCTTGGGTTAGTACCTGATTCACGCTCGACCTCCATGTCGTTCATCTCGCATGCCCCGCCGGCTTCCCTGCCGGCCCCGGGCGGCTGACTCAGCCGCTCACGGCGAAATTCGTGAAATAAACTCCTTTGACCTTTCCGTTCACCAGGAACCCGTTGAGGGCGTTCCTGATCTCCTCTTTCAGGTAATCGCGACCGTCGGGGCTCGCGAGATCCGACGTCCGCTTGCTGTTGAACAGATCGATGATGGCGTTCCGCACCTGAGGCATCTTCGTGTTGACCTCGGTTTCGGAGTCATCGTTCGGGACTTCGAGCGAGATGTTCACTCGCACGAACTTGGGAGTGACGCTTCCGGGCGTCGACAGATTCACGGTGAACTGCTCGAGGGTCACCATCTTGCCGAACTCGGCGGCCTTCTTCGGCGCGCCTTCCTTGCCGCCTTCAGCGCCCTTTTCACCGGACTTCTCTTCGGAATTTTCCTGGCCTTCGGCCGCGCCGGAGTGGGCGGCGAGATCCTCGATGGAGGAGGACTTCTTCTCGCGTTGGAAGGAGACGAGAAGGATACCGATCATCGCGAGAGTCGCGAGAGTGTTGACGACGGCGAGAATGAGCGGAAGCTTGCCTCCCCCGCCTGAGCGCTCGATTTTGTCTTCTGAAGCGGCAGCTGCCATGGCCTGAGGCTCCCCCGTGACGAATCTCCCGGTCCGCCCGCGAAATCTCGCGAGACGGGCTTACGTTCAATTGTGCAACGCAAGCCGGGCCACGGCAAGTACTACTCCCCTCAGGGAGGCAGAAAAGGCACGGGAAACCGCGAGGTTGTCAGCTTTTTGACATCCTCGCGGCCCCCGTCGGGGCGCTCGCCCCTGATTTCATTGCCGAGTTCCGGGGTGCGCCCCGGAGCTCAACAACTTATCTTTACCCGCGCTTGAGGTTCAGGACGTCCTGCATCATCTCGTCGGCGGTGCTGATCACCTTCGAGTTCGCCTGGAAGTTGCGCTGCGCCTGCATCAGGTTGATGAACTCGTTGGCGACGTCCGTCGTGGAGGACTCGATCGTCTTCGAGGACACCCGGCCACGGCCGCCCGACTGCGGGGCGCCGATCGTGGCCTGGCCCGAGAGCCGGCTTTCGCGGTAGCGGTTCTGGCCCATCTTGAACAGGCCTTCGGGATTCTCGAACTTCGCCAGCGCGATCTGCGCGAGGTTGACCGTCTGGCCGTTGCTGTAGATCGCCGAGAGCATACCGTCGTCGTTGAACGTGAGGCCCGCGAGCGTGCCGGCGGTGTAACCATCCTGCGTGCTCTTGTAGGCTTCGGAGTTCGTCCCGTACTGCGTGACCGCGAGACCTTGGCCGCCGGACTTGACGTCCTCCCCGAAGTTGAAGCGAATCTCCTGATTCGGGAGAGCGCCCTTGTTGAACGAGAAGCTGGAGCGATCAGTCGTCTGCTCGAGGAGGCGTCCGTCGGTGCTGAACCGGAGCACGCCCCGGGCCTGCTCGATCATCTGGTCCTTCTTGCCGCCGTTGATCTCCTCGCCCTTGGCCATCGCTCTCCAGGTCCACTCCCCGTCGTCCGTCTTGTTGAAATACATGGTCACGACGTGCGCCGTGCCGGCGGTATCATAGACCGTCACGCCGGTCGCGAAATGCGAGGTCTGGTCCGGGCGGCGGGGGTCGAACTGGAGCTGGGAGTCAGCACGGAGGTCGAGGTTCATGAACATATTGACGTCAGTCGTCTTCTTGGCGTCGACAACGGTGCGGTCCACCGAGATCTCCCCCATCTTCGAGGTGATCTTGCCCTTGTCATCAGCCTGGAACCCGAGGACGCGGAAGCCGTCGGCGTTGATCAGCTTGCCGTCCTTGTCGAAGTGGAACGCGCCGTTGCGGGTGAAGCTCTGGCCGTCCACGCCGTTCACGACGAAGAAGCCGTCGCCGGTGATGGCGAGGTCGGTGGCGGATTCGGTCTGGACGATCGAGCCCTGCGAGAAGACCGGGTTGACGGCGGCCAGGCGGACGCCGCGACCGATCTGGTTACCACCGAGCAGGCCCTTGAGGGACTTGGCGATCACGTCCTGGAACTCCGGGCGGCTCGTCTTGAAGCCGACGGTGTTGGCGTTGGCGATGTTATCGCCGTAGATCGAGAGCGCTTCGCCCTGACCCTGCAGACCCGTGATGCCCGTGTACATTGAAGAAAGGATACCCATGGAAGCCTCCGTGCTAAAAACGATCCGCCTCGTGCGGACCTCTTGGTTTTAGTTTGATTCCAGCCCGTCAATCAGTCGGGGCCGGCTAGGCTTCCCTTATCGCGGCGGCGAGCGTTGCTCGCCTCCCTTTCGGGTCCAGCCTAGAGTCCTTTTCAACTCTACTTGCCTCATCCGCTCCGTCCGCCCGGCAGCGCCGCGGCGGGCTTCGCTCAGATAAACACCGCTCCGTCGATATTCGTGAACACGTTGCCGGTCATGGAGTTCTTGTCCATGGCCGTGATCACCGTGCGGTTCTTCACGCTCACGATCAGGGCGGCCTTGTCGGTCAGGACCAGGGTGTCCTCGATGCCCTTGGCCTCGGCCTTGTCGATCGCCTCGGTCACCTTGGCCATGGTGGCCTGATCGAGATTGATCTTACGGTCGTTGAGCCTTTGGGTCGCATGCGCGGAGAATTTGAGCGGGGCTTTGACCTGGTTAAGGTCGGTTCCCGCCGCGTTCCCGAGCGTGCGCTCGAAGACCTGGTCGAATTCGCCTTTGACCCCTTCCTGTTTCCGTGGAAGCCGCTCCGACTGGCCTACGCCAGCCTGGCCCGGCAACGAGGTTACATTCGGGTAAAGGATCGGTCCGCTGCTCATCCGTTCTCACCTCCTTTCGCTTGAGCTTCTGTGTTGGTTTCAGAATCATCCTGCAAGCCGTTGGGGAAACCGCGATCCTTGAAGCGATCGCCGTCAGGCTGCGCTGCCGGCTGCGATGCCTGCGTCGCCGGCTGCGCCGCGGGCTGCTCACCCGACAAAGTCTGCGCGAGCCCGGAGCCCGCCGCGGAGTCGAGCGTCGCCGAACCCACGCCCTTCTGAAAGCTGAAGAAGTTGGGAGCATTTTGAGCCGGAATGGACGCGCCGTTGTCAGGCAGCGCCCCAGCGGGCACCTCGCCCTCAATCCGCACCACGGTCTTCAACGCGACCTTCTCCTGGCGCCGGTTGTCCCCGATGAGCAGCACTGGCTCGCCGCCTTCAAAGCTCACGCCCACCACGCGGACGCGCTTCTGCGGGTCGGTCGCGATCGCCACTCCCCGGTCATCCTTGGCTTCGACTCGCAGCATGTAGCCGCCGGTCTTGGCCGGAAGCGTGTTGGACTTCATTCCGTCCCACGAGAACGTGCCTTCGCCCGTTTTCTGGGGGCCGAGATCCTTCTCGAGCACCACTTCACCGGCCTCGCTGATGACCGCGATATGGACCTCGGACGCGTCGCGCGGCAGGCGATAGGAAAGCGCCTCGTTCTGCCCTTCGGTGTGCGCGAAGCGGTCGCGGTCCACGGTGACCGTCTTGCCGATGAGATTGGTCATCGCGAGCCGCTCGAGCGGCTGGTTCTGCGAAGCCATCTTGGCCATGCTCTGATTGAGGTTCTGCAGCTGCTCGACCGAGGTGAACTGCGCCATCTCCTGCGCCATCTGCTCGGCCTTGAAGGGGCTCGTCG
>JAMPXZ010000173.1 GCA_023700925.1 Oligoflexia bacterium
GGAATTTGTCGGTCCACTCTTCGGGGCTTTGCGTGGCGTTCAAGGGAGGCAGCGGCGGAAACTGAATCGCCAGGCGTGGGAACTTCCTCCTTGGGGGGTCTCCGCGGACGAGGGTGCGACGTATAAGCGGTTTCGCTCGATGAAGCGGCGGACGGAGTCGGGCAGGATCTCGTGCAGCGGCTCGCCGGCCTGGACTTTGGAGCGAGCGAGGCTGGAAGAGAGCCCGTCGATTCCGTCGAGGGTGACCCTTTCGATGTTACCTTGCCGGAGGGCCTCTGGAGCCTGAGAGGTCAGTCCGGGGCGTCGAATCACCTTGTAGGAAACCGTGTCAGGCAGCGGCGAGCGGAAGGCGTCTTCGCCGATGAGGACCGTGACCGCGGTCTTCGGATCGCGCTCGAGGCTGCGGAGCAAGCCCATCGGACCGTCAGGGGGATCCCGCAGGACCTCTATTTTTCCGGGGTAATCGGAAAGCAGGCGGACCCTGGAGGGCTTGTTGGAGGCCTCACCGGGCGTTTCGCACTTTTTCCTGAGCGTATGCGCTTTCGGGCGTGAGTATGGAGGAGATCTCTTGGCGGGTGCGCGGTTGCTTCGATGTTTTGTGGTGGGGTCGTTGCGTGGTCCGATTTGTTTTCGGCGAGGAGGGGGCGGAATTGGGGTGGAATAGCTGTCGAAGTACTATTCGATATGGAAACTATTTTGAATCAATTTCAAAATAGCCATTGACAGCTTTTCAGAGAGACGATGTTTCAGTCGTTGATGGCTGGTTTGGCAGGCCGGAGGACGCATGCATTTGCCCGCTAATGACCCCATTTTGCTGGTAGAGATATGTTTTTGACATTTTCATTTCTGACTTCCTGACGAGCCCGGCAGTGGCTTCGAAAAACGCGTGGTATGGGTCCTCGTATGAAAAGCGATGCCCGTCTTCTTCACGAAAAAGCCCTTCAGATCGCAAGAAACTATCTCCGTGCCGAGGCCGAGTTGATCGACGTGCTTCAGGAAATCGATCAGGCTCGCGCGTACCGGGAGCTGGGATATCGAAGCGCCTTTGAGTATGCCACCCAGTCTCTTCGGCTCTCTGAGAGCGTGGCTTATAACTTCATCACCGTTGCCCGGAAAGCTTCAGAAGTTCCTATCCTGAAGGAGAAGATCGCCTCGCAAGAAATTACCTTATCCAATGCCCGGCTGATCGTCCCGGTTCTTACGCCCGAGAATCAGGCTATTTGGATTTCGGCAGCTCAAGGTCTTTCCAAACGGCAGCTCGAAAAAGAGGTCGCAAAAGAGCGTCCCGAGATCTTGACTCCCGAGCGCGCTCGGTATGTGCAGGCCGATCGGATCAAGCTTGAAATGGGTGTCTCTGAAGAGTTGCACTTGGCTCTGAAGCGCGCACAGGACTTGGTTTCCTCCAAGCTTCAGAAGGCGGCTTCTTTGGAAAAGACCTTACAGGTTCTCGTTGGATCGTACCTGGATCGGGAGCATCCCCTTGCCAAAGCCGAGCGGGCGGAGGCTCGCAAGACTAAGAAGGCTGGGGCCGTCGCGACTACGCAACAGCAGCCTGCCCCGGGGCAGGTTCCAGGGCACGCACCAGGGCACGCGTTCTTACGCGTCCCTATCCAGGCTTCGCTCAAACACGCGGTGATCCGAAGGGATAAATACCGCTGCACCTACCGCGATGAATACGGCAACCGCTGTCCCGAACGCCGCTGGCTGGATTGCCATCATAAGAGGGCGGTCAGCGACGGCGGCGGGAACTCGCTTGAGAATCTGGTGACGGTCTGCCGGGGACATCATCAGGTATTGCATCTCCTCCGGCTGTGAGCGGGCGATCAGTCACGCGCGCGGCATTGAGGGCGGCGCTAGGGCTAAGTACCTGAAAGGTCGAGCAGGAGTCGGTCCGGAGACTTGCTACCCAGCTCTACCCAGCTCTACCCGGCTTTGAATCGCGTTGCTCGCTCGTCAGAGTTAATTTGGACTCAGGAGGATCGAGAAAATGAAATTCTAGAAATTGAGTTGTTTGGTGGCCCTGTCGTTGACCGCATCGCCCGGTGCTTTCGCTGAGCCCGTCCAAGGACTTTGTGATCATCTCGTCCGCCTGGATGCGACCTGCACCCCTCTTCCTCAGTATGAAGGCGAGCTCGAGCGGGAGTTCGCGCGTGTGGCTCTCACTACTGATTCGCCCTATTCGCGAGACAGGTATCTGGAACTCAGGCGATCGATGTCCGAGAATCTCGGGAATATTTCGACTTGCCTCAAGCTCTATTCAGACCTTGCCCGTGCTGTCGGGGCGAAGGATGTCGACAAATTCGTGAACCTCTGCGGCAGGCTCCCGGCTATGCAGAAGCAGCTGGAAGAACCCATCGCCAAGCTCGCCATCGAGGTGGATTCCTCCACCTCGCGCGAGCTGTACAAAGCGAATTTCGAAAGCCGGATGAAGAATCTCTGGCTGATCGGGCAGTGCTTTGACCTCGCTTCGTCGTGGACCCGCGAGGCGATGGGTTCCGGCACGCCCTCTCGGACCGCAGTGAACGAGAGGACTCAGTACAAAGATTCAGAGGCAGTTCAAACAGCCGCGAACGCTGATGAAAGCAATCAGAGATCGACCGCATGGCAAGGGAGCTTGATCTCGAGGACTCTTTGAAAGCTGGGCCGGCCATCTTCGGTCCAGAATTTGAAAACATCGGAGACACCGGTCTTGGACAGCGCAATGAACTGCTCGTGCCCGTTCGGAGCTCGGATCCCGAGCGCGAGGCTGCGCGAAAGGGTGGCAAGTTCTCGCGCGGGGTCGCGGGGTTCCTCGCCGGGGACGCGAAACTGGGCGGCCAGATCGGTGAAAAACAAGTTCCTGAGATCGATCGTATAGGTCTGTCCGGAGCTCCGGGCGCGGACCCGGATCACCGGACATTTCTTGCAAGTCTCTGGAGCGGCTGACATTTGACATGTGGCATTCTAAGGAATTAACGCGTTCCGGTGCCGGGATTACAGTGATGACAGACGCTGTAATGGTCTTTGCCTCAGCATGGAAGATGCGAACATGCTGTGGGAGGATCCCGTTTACCGGAAATAGGATCATTATGCGGCAGGTCCAAGCTGAATCCGGAGCCTCCGCGGCTCCTGCAGGCTCGGGCGCTCGTCGCTCCGATCGGGCATGTGGTTTCCAGATAGTCGGTGCTAGGCGATCTTGAAGCCGTAAAGCGCGACGACGTCCTCGCTCGTCAGCTTCTCGTGCAGGATCCGGGCGCGCTGGGACTGCGCGGACATGAACTCGCGGTAGCCCGGGACCTGCGCGCAGAGCTCCTGAATCACCGTATGTTGAAGTTCGAATGCGCCGGTCTCCGCCAGAAGCATGGTCTCGTCCCGCTCTTCGGGGCTTTGCGGGCCGACGCCTGCACGCCAGACGTCCTGATCGAGCGCGTGAACCATCTCGTGGAGCAGGAAGGGCGCCAGAATGCCGAGCGGGCTTGCCGGATCCAGGTAGATCGTCCCCGTGGTCCCGTCGTTCACGAAGCTTGCGCCGATGGGCTGGTCCGGCCCGATCGCCTCGCGGAGCCGCGCGACGACCTCGAGTGGGTAGGGCTGGATCGCGACCTTGCCCTGCTGGTGCAGGGGGCGGAATCTTTCCAGGACCCGGTAGCCGCTCGGGGAGCGGCTGATCAGTTCAAAAACCTCATCCAGGTTGCGGGGAGCGGCGTTGAAGTCCATTGTCTGGCTTTTCGGATTTTTCAAAGTCTGTTGAAGATGTGTCTGGGGTGACTTCTGATTTTGCTGCATAGCATCATCCGTTTTGAGAACGCCGGGAACGTGCTATAGGCAGACAGATATGAGGCTTCCTAAGCAGGTCGTTCTTGGGGAAATCACGGTCCGGGATGGGTTTCAGCATGAGGAACGCTGGATACCGACTGACGCCAAGCTCTGGGTTCTTGAGGAACTGATCCTCTCGGGTTTCAGGCACGTGGAGGTGACCAACTTCGGTAATCCCAAGGGGATGCCTCAGTTCGCCGACGCCGATGAGCTTTTCCGCCGGATCCGCTCGAGCAAGAGGGTGGCCGATCGCCTGAAGGACGTCGAGCTCACCGCCGTCACGATCCGCGAGAAGGCGGTGGACCGTGCGATCGAGGCCCGCAAGGAAGGCCGTGGTCCGGATCGCCTCCTGATGATGGTGTCGACCTCCGCCTCTCACATGGTCCGCAACTCCGGGCTCGATCACGCGGAGTACTGGAAAGAGGCCGAGCGCTGCATCGCCAAGGCTCACGCGGCCGGGCTCAAGGTCAACGGCACGGTAAGCACGATCTGGGGCTGTCCGATCGAAGGCCCGACGGATCTCGAAAAGGCGGTGGAGTTCACGCGCCGGTTCCTCGACATCGGGGCCGACGACATCGAGCACGCCGATCACGACGGCTCGGCGCCGCCCAACAAGGTCTACGATTATTACTCGATGATCCTCGATGCGATGCCGGACCCGCGCTTGCACGTGGCGCATTTTCACGTGACGCGCGGCTGGGGCCTGGCCAACGTGCTCGCGGCGTTGCAGGCCGGGATCATTCGGGTCGAGAGCACCTTGGGCGGGATCGGCGGCCAGCCCGCGAACTTCTTTGAGGGCGCGCCGGTGTCGGGTACGGGGTCCTATTACTATCAGGACCCGAATCACGTCGGGCTGGTGTGCACCGAGGATCTCGTCGTCATGCTGGATGAGATGGGCATTGAGACGGGCGTTGACGTCGATCGTGTCCTCGCTACGGGGCGCATGATCGAGCGAATCGTGGGAAGACGCCTGCGGAGCGAATGCGTGAAAAGCGGGCGCATCCCCAAAGGCAAGCCGGTCTACCGGCAGGGAGCGCGGTCATGAGCGCCATTCGGCTCACGCAGACGGTTCAGAAAGGCGGCTGCGCCGCCAAGGTCGCGGCCAAGGAGCTGCGCAAGATTCTCGAGCAGGTGCGCTTTCCGGCGCCCCATGCGGCGCTGCTCGTCGACGGCAGTCACTTCGACGATGCCGCGATCTACGAGGTGACGCCCGAGGTGGCGCTGGTGCAGACCATCGATTTTTTCACTCCCATGGTCGATGACCCGCGGACCTTCGGACGGGTCGCCGCCTGCAACGCCTTGAGTGACGTCTATGCGATGGGCGGCAAGCCCGTAACGGCGATGGCCGTGCTCGCCTTTCCGCTCGTGACCTTCGAGAACGACGTCGTCGCGGCGATCCTGCAGGGCGCCTCCGATATGATCGGCGAGGCGGGTGCGAATTTCGTGGGGGGCCATTCGATCGACGACGATACGCTGAAGTTCGGGCTCTCCGTGACGGGATTCGTGCATCCCCGGCGCGTGTGGAGCAATCAGGGCGCCCGGGCGGGAGATCGCCTGATCCTGACCAAGCCGCTCGGGACGGGCACGCTGACAGCGGCGCTCAAGTTCAGCGATGTCGGAGAGGCGGGGATCGCGGATGCCATCGACTCGATGACGACACTCAATAACGTTTGCGACTATCTATCGCCCGAGCTGGCCGACGGGGTCCATGCGGCGACGGACATCACCGGCTTCGGTCTTTCGGGGCATTCGTGGCAGATGGCGCGCGCGAGTGGCAAGAGCTTCCGTTTCGAGAGCGCCCGCCTTCCGGCTTTCGCACAGGCGCGGAAATTCCTCGAGGAGGAGTTTCTCACCAAGGCTCACCGGACCAACCGGGAGTATACCGAAGGGCATCTGGATGACACGGCCCTCGAGCCCTGGCAGAAGCTCCTGATTCACGATCCGCAGACGAGTGGGGGGCTGCTGCTCTCGGTGGCGCCCGAGCGCGCCGAGGCGGTGCTCGCGGCGCTCAGACCGCGGTTTTCACACGCGGAGCTGGTGGGTGAGGTGAGCGAGGGCGAGGCGCGGCTCCGTTTCGTATGACGGCCGTGGAATTTCTCGAAGACGCGGACTGGACCGCGCGCGCGCGGCAGGGGGCGCCCGCGCTCGACGTCCGCGCCGCGGTGGAATTCTCCCAAGGGGCGATTCCCGGCGCGACGAACCTGCCCATCCTGAACGACGATGAACGCCAGCTCGTGGGGACCTGCTACAAAGAACAGGGGCCCGAGGCCGCGCTGGCCTTGGGGCACGAGCTCGTGAGCGGCGCGAAGAAAGCCGAGCGCGTGGCCAGCTGGGTCGACTACTTCGGGCGCCAGCCGGGCGCTTATCTTTATTGCTTTCGGGGCGGACAGCGCTCGGCGATCGCGCAGGCCTGGCTCCGTGAAGCGGGTGTTTCGGTGCCCAGGCTCGCCGGGGGTTACAAGCGGGCGCGGCAGTTCTATCTCGAGGCGCTCGAGCGCGAGCCGGCACGGCATCGTCTGGCGATCCTTTCGGGGTACACTGGCTCGGGGAAGACCCGCCTGCTGCGCGAGATCCAGCGCGAAAGTCCGCACGTGGGCCTGGTCGATCTGGAGCTGCTCGCGCGGCATCGGGGTTCCGCGTTCGGGCGCGAGCTCACGCCGCAGCCCGAGCAGGCCGCTTTTGAGAATGCGCTCGCGGCGCGGCTGCTCGGGCTTTCGCAGACCCTGCTCTGGTTCGAGGACGAGAGCCGGATGATCGGCAGGCTTGTCGTGCCTGAGCCGCTGTATCGCGCCATGTGCGTCGCGCCCCTGTATTTCATCCGCGAACCGCTTGAGTCGCGCGCGCGTCTGATTCTGGAGGAATATGTCATCGAGGCCTACGAGCAGCGCCGGGCGAAGGATCCCGAGACCGCGCTCGATTCCCTTGCCGGGAGTCTTTGCGCGTCCGTTCGGGCGATCTCCAAAAAGCTTGGCGGCGCGCGGACGGACGAGGCCCTGCGGCTGATCGACGCCGGAATGGCGCAGGCCCGGAGCGGCGACGGCTGGGAAGGGCATCTCCCGTGGATCGAGCTGCTGCTCAAGAGCTACTACGATCCTTTCTACGAGAAACACCGGGCGCGCGCGTCGTCTCGAATGGTTCTCGAGGCGGAGCGCGAAGAGATGAAGGAGCTGATCGCGCGGAAGGTCTAGCGGGAGGCTTAGAGTGTAGGCTTTTCGTGAGGAAATGCGACCGAGCGCAGGCGCTCCCGGGTGGACTGGCAGTCGATGCAGAAACGCGCATGCGGCAGGCGCTGGAGCCGCGCGATCGCGATGCCTTCACCGCAGTTCTCGCAGACGCCGTAGACTCCTCGGTGCATCCGATCGAGCGCGTCGCGGATCTCGATCAGCTCGCGCTGGTGGCTGTTGGCGAGCTTCAGGAAGTAGTCGGCGTTGGTGTCGATGACCGACGCGTCGGCCTCGTCGCCGGGACTGGTCTGGATCTGCTCGTCCAGGTTCGCGCGCGCCGACTGGTCCAACGGCAGAAGCTCGTTGGAGCGGGTCAGAAGCAGGCGGGCGAACTCCGCATAGCGCTGCTTGATCTCATCGGGTGACAAGCCGTACTGCGAGGCATCGAGTTTTCTGGCGACGGGCATGGGACCAAGCC
>JAMPXZ010000008.1 GCA_023700925.1 Oligoflexia bacterium
AAGAGCGAAGCGGAGCTCGGCGAGCTCTGCGAGCAGGCGCTCGCTGGCACCGGTCTTCTGACCGGCTATCGCGCGCATCGCCCCTACATCGAGATCAAGGTCTGGTGCGGGGAAGAGAACGTCTCCCGCCATGCCGCGGATTTGGCCCGACTCGAACAGGCCCTCTCGCCCTGGCTGGTCGCGCGAGGCGACGAAGATCCGGCCGCGAACTTCCTTCGAACGCTCGCACGGGACGAGGAGATGGAGATCCTGGACGCCGCGTCCGGCGGCCTCCTGGCCGAGCGCCTCGGCCCGCTGCTCAGACATCCGGAGTTCGCCCAGCAGGCGCAGTCACTGGTCCTGGCGACGGAATGGGCTATTCCATCGAGTCCCGAAGAATGGCTCGCGGCGGTGCTGACCCAGGCCGACGAGGAGGCCATCACGCTCGCCCTTGCGGGCCCTGATCGGTCGGGGCGGTACTGGGTCGGGTTGCGGGAAGGAACGACGCTGCACCAGGAGAATATGCCCTCGCCCTATCCCACCACTCTGGCCTCGGATGAGCTCAACAAGCGCGGCCGGCGTTATGCGATCGAGGTGGCGTTCCGCATGTGGCGCCGTTGGCTCGAAAATTCAGTGAATTAGCGCCCTGAACCCCCGCTCCCGTGTCAGCTGCGACACAGCCTAATTAATCCTGCCTCTTTTGGTCAACTTTGATCTATAATTATAGCAACCCATTCAGGGAAGACCCTGGAGCGCCATCTCACGTATGTTCGAGCGTTTTCACCTCTATTTTTTGATCGGCGTCTGCGCCGTGAGCACCTTATGCCTGTCGGGCTGTCGGGCTCGCGCGCCCGCCGAGGAGAACCCTTCGTGGACTCCCCAGCCCACGCCAACCGCGACGATCCGGCCGCTGCAGCTCGTGCCAACGGGTTCGACCTCGCTTTCGATCGGTAAGCGCCTCCGCTTCTCCGTCTCGGGCGGAATTCCGCCTTACAGCTTCGCGAGCACCAGCGGCAGCGTCGGCGCGACCGGCGAGTTCCAGGCTCCCTATCACACCGACCTCGTGACGGTGACGGTGACCGATTCGCGCGGAGCACAGACGCAGACCCTCGTGTCCATCGTCGCGGGATCGCTGCTGCTGCCGAACGATCCGATGTTTTCGCTCCAAAGCGCCCTTTCACGCGAAGGCGACCAGGACATCGACGCGCCCGAGGCGTGGGCCCTCCATCAGGACTGCCGAAGCATCCTCGTCGCGGTGCTCGACTCGGGGATCGATACCGAACACCCGGATCTGGCGGCGAACCTCTGGACGAACCCGGAGGAGTCCTATGCGGACGGAGTCGACGGCGACGGCAACGGCTTCGCCGACGATAGCCACGGCTGGAACTTCGTTGGCGACAACAATGACATCATGGACGAGAACCTGCACGGCACGCACGTCGCGGGGATCATCGGCGCCGTGGGCAACAACGGGATCGGCGTTTCGGGAGTCTGCTGGCGGGCCTCGCTCGCCGCGGTGAAGTTCCTCGATGCCGACGGAGTGGGGACCTCCTCGGATGCGGTGGACGCGATCGACTACGCGATCGGCATCGGGGCCAAGGTCATCAACGCCTCCTTCGGCGGCAACACCTACAATCAGGCGGTCAAGGATGCCCTCGACCGGGCGAACTCCGCGGGGATCCTGTTCGTCTCCGCCGCCGGCAATGAAACCTCGGACAACGACACGATCGCGTACTATCCCGGCAACTACGATTCGCCGAACATCGTTACCGTCGCGGCCACGACCGAGACCGATTCGCTCGCCTCGTACTCCAACTACGGCGTCACGCAGGTGGACCTTGCCGCCCCCGGCTCGAACGTGCTCAGCACCTTTCCGACCGTCGCCACCCCCGAGATGGTCAGCCGCGATAAGACCTCCAACTACGAACGCCTCAACGGAACCTCGATGGCCGCACCCCTGGTCGCGGGGGCGGCCGCGCTCGTCTGGAGCTTCGAGCCCGCGCTCACCCATCTGCAGGTGCGCGCGCGCCTGCTCGAACGGGCCGACCCGGTGACCGCTCTGGAAGGCAAGATCAGCGGCGCGCGACGCCTGAATCTCCGAAAGGCCATCTATGTCCCATAACGCCAGAACGGTTCGGAAGAAGCTCGCCCGCCAGAAGGTCATCCGCACCATCGGGCTGATGACCGCCACCCTCGGAATGATCGTTGCCGCGGGAATCCTCTCACTGCAGGCAACGCTTCAGAGCTTTCTCGAAAGAGACCTCCCCCGCCCGGAGTCCCCCGGGACACCCGCGGCGGTGACGGGCCCGGCGCAGCCGCTTCCTCCGCGAGAAAGCCGGCTCGAGAAGGTGGACGCGGGGCTTCGCCCCGGAAAATTTTTTACCGCGCCGCGGACGCCGTTTTTCAAGATCCTCAACGGCCAGCCCGTGGTCAGCGTCGCCGAGACCCGGCCCGACGGCCTGGGCAACTTCACCCGCGTCACGATCGTGAAAACGCAGCTCAAGTACCCCCTGATCCGCGTGGAAGACCGCCTTCGCTCCGCCCCGCCCGAAGGCTCGGACGAAGCGGCCGAGCAGCTCCTCGCGCGCACCGCGATGGTCGCGGATCACCTCATGCTGACGCCGAATCCGCAGGTCACCGAGGAGGACCTCACGCGACTGGTGGCGTCACTCAACGAAGAGGCCGGAAGCTCCCACTATGAGATCCGCCGCACGAATCCGAACTCCCGGATCTTCCTCATCGCCTTCGACGGCACCTCACCGCAGGAGCTGGAAGAGGTTCGCGCGCGGATCAGCGCGACGGGCCTGGCCCGCGAGGTCGAGCCTGACTACCTCGTCCACAACTGAGAGGACCGCGGGTGCCCCACCGCGCTTTGACAAGGGGGCAGGCGCGCCCTATAGTGATCGCAGCGTAAACCCCCATCGGAGATCACTCAATGTCGGATCAAAACATGAAAGAAGAGCTCGAACGGCTGCGTGCCGAAAACGCGGCGCTCAAGAACACGAAGGCGAAGGGGCTTTCGCTGAAAATCAGCGAAAAAGGCGGTCTCTCGGTCTATGGCCTCGGGCGTTTTCCGGTGACGCTCTACAAGGAACAGTGGACCCGGCTCCTGGACATGGCCGAGGAGATCCGTTCCTTCCTCAAGGCCAACGACTCGCAGCTGAAGACCAAAGAATAAGCCTTCCGCGGGTATGGCCGTTGCACCCTTTCCGTCCAGCGTCCGGAATTCACCGACGCACAAGACGCAAAGGGAGATTTTTGCCATGGCCAATCCGAATCTTTCAGAAAAGACCGAGTCCACCGCGAGTTCGATTCGTGACGCATCCGAGCGCTTCGCGCGCGAGGCGAAGTCCGATGCGAAGGACATGATCAATGACGCCAGCGAGGCGGCGAGCGAATTCTACGATCGCGCGAGCCTCTGGGTGCAGGACAACTACGGCAAGAGCATCGCCATCGTGGCGACCCTCGCCGCCGTCGGCATGTTCGGCTACGTCCTGGGGCGCAACCAGCGCTCGAAGGATTTCCCTCAACTCTGAATCCAGGGAGCCGCACATGCAAAAGCCCCTGAAAAACCCCCTTCCTCCTTTGGGCGGGGCGGCAGCCTCGCTCAAGAAGATCATCCGGCTCCAGCGCGATCTCGCGGTCCTGGACCTGGAGATGCGGACCCTCCGCCAGGCACGGCGGCTGGCCTGGGGCGGCGCCGCGCTCACGCTGGCGGTGCTTGGGGTTTTTCACGGCTTTTTCTGGCTGTTCCAATGGCTCCAGTCTTCCGGCTGGTCTCCGGGAGCCCTGGCCGCGCTGGCTTTTATCGGCTTCGGGCTCCCGGCCGCCGCCCTGGGCGGCTGGGCCCTGCGTCCTTCCGGAGCCACTCCTCACCGAGGTGAATATGAAGCTGATCGAGCCGGTCCTGCCGGCGAACGAGGCGACGCGCCTCCGACTCGTAGCTGAGCTCGAAGAGCAGAGAACGCTCCTTCAGGCCCATCTGATGGACGCGGTCCAGGCATCACTGGACTGGACGCGCCTGCAACGCTGGGTCGCGCACCATCCCGTCCAGACAGCGGTCCTCACGGTGACAGGCCTCGCCGTGCTGGCGAACGCCCAGAAGCGCGGGCGCCTGAAGCCGCTCGCGCGATCGTTGACACGCACCTGGGCGGCGCGCGGCGCCGCTCCGCTTGACGGACGCCGGGTGCTCTGCGAGGCTCCGATCGATGAGCGCGCAATCCCTTCTGCCAGCCCACCTCTCCGGGCCCGCGGCTAGCGGTCTCCAGGAGAACGAGCCGATCGCCCAGTTCGAGCTCGGGGGTCTCCACAACTTCGTTTACCTGATCCTTGACTGGGCGACCCGACGCGCGGCGATCGTGGACCCGCAAAAGGATCTTACGGACCCGCTCGCCGCCTGTGAGCGTCACGGCTTCACCCTGGAGTCGATCCTCCTCACCCACACGCACCACGATCACACCGGAGGAGTCCGTGAGCTGCTCGGCCGATTTCCCGGGCTGACGCTGACTCTGGGCGAAAAGGACCTTCATCGCCTGCGGGCGAGCGGCCGATTACGCCTCCTTCAGGCCGACACCGCCCTCGCGGTCGGAAGCCTTTCCGTCGACGCCTTCCCCACCCCCGGCCACAGCGCGGGCGCCTTCTGCTACCGGGTCAACGCCGGGCCCGGGTTCTTACTGACGGGTGACACCCTATTCATCCGGGACTGCGGCCGCACGGATCTCGAAACCGGAAGTACCGCCGAGATGTTCCGCTCCCTCCAGCGGCTGCGGGGGTTGGCGGCCGAGACCGTGATCCTGCCGGGCCATCACTACGCCCCGGAATGCGCCTCCACGCTCGAGCGGGAGCTGCGCGAGAGCCCGCCCCTTCGCTGCCGGAACGAGGCGGAGCTGGCGGCCCTGCCCTAGTACCGCGGCAACTAGCAAAATCGCCCTTGGGTTTCGTGGCAAGACACGCGAAAATGGCGAAATGCTGACGTTGACCCGTTCCTCCCCCCTGCGCCTTTCGCGCACCGAATCGCTTCGTTACGGAGCCGTCCTTCCGTGGCAGGCCCTGAAGCTGATCGCCCGGGACCGCGTGCTCCTGTTCTGGAGCGCCGTCCCGCTGCTGATCACCGTCGGGCTTTACACCTGGCTCCTGGGCTCACTCAAAGCGGCGGTCAAGGGCATGTGGCTCCACGCCTTTCTCAGCTGGGGCTGGAATCCCGGGGGGTTCGTCGCCGATCTCGTGCTCCTGTTTTCCGACCTCTTCGTCTTCCTGGCCGGGGCCCTGACTTTTTCGATCGCGGCCGGAATCGTGGCCTCGCCCTTCAATGATCTTCTGGCCGAAAAAACCGAGCCCCGCGCCACGCCCGTGCTGCCGCCGGTGCCCGCCCAATCCTTCCGAACCAAGGTGAGGCTCATCTGGGTGGATCTGCTCAAGGCGCTCGCGACCACGTCAGCCACCATCCTGGCGTTGCTGCTTTCGTGGATTCCCCTCGTCAATCTCGTGGCCTTTGCCGTGGCGCTTCTGCTGATGACCTTCCAGTACATCAGCTACCCGCAGACCCGCCGGGGGATCGGCTTGGGAGCCGGCCTCGGGTTCCTTTGGCGTCATTTCTACGCCTGCCTGGGCTTCGGCGCGGCGCTCTCCCTCTTTTACGCATTGCCGATCGTGTCGGTGCTGGCGCTTCCGGCGGCGGTCGTGGGCGGAACGCTGCTGGTCGCCCGCTCCGAGGGCGAGATCGGGCTCCGCTAGGCCCCCGCGCCCGGGGCCAAGCGTCGGCAATTCCTGCCCATCGAGTTCGCTCCTTCTTCTTCCGATCGGTATCTGGAAGGAAGGGCCTCTCTCCATGGAAGCGAGAAAATCTCCGTTTTGTCCCCGCACCGCGGCGCTCGTGATCGCCGTCGTGCTCACCCCGCTCAGCGGCTGCCGTTTCGGCAACAAGGTGGAGTACGCTCCGCCCCGCTACAAGGTCACCACCTATGAGACGGCGCCGCAGACGCTGACGTTCTGCGGTCTCGACTCCCGGCCTTGCCAGGCCGCCGCGACCAATCTTCTGCCCGATGACGTCTTCACCCAGATCATCACCGACCCGATGCTTCTGATCGAAGACTCGCAGCTCAAGCAAGCCGTCCTCGTTTCGAGCGAGGACACCTCGATGGGTTTCGATTATTCCAGCGGCAGCATCCTGTTCGGCGGCGAGACGAACCGGATCCTGGCCTGGACCGGCGAATGTGAAACCACCCTGACCGGCCTGGTCGAAGGCGGCCTCAACGCGACGGCCCCCCACGCCGCCGGCGCCGCCGGCCGCGCGGAGCTGAAGCTCACGGTCACCCGCAAGTTCGAAGGCGCCAGCTGCGGCGAAGAGCTCTACGAGATGTACCAGTGCTACCTCGACGCCGCGAAATGCCCGGGTGCCAGCGAGTCCGATCATGCCGCGGCACAGTCTTACGTCTCCTGGCTTTTCGGCGCTTACCTGCAGTCCGGGGCGCTCCTGCCCGAGGACCTGCCCGAGGTCCGCTCCGTCTCCTACGAAGTTTTCTATCAGTAAGGCCTGTGATAGGCTCCGGCCATGCGGCTTTCGAACAAGATCGTGATCGCGACGCAGAACCGGAGCAAGTTCGACGAATTCAAGGCTCTTTTCAACGCTTATCCGGAGATCGAGCTGGCGCGGGCCGACCAGCTCATCCGCAATGCGGACCTGCTGCGCTTCGGTGAGACTTTTGACACGTACCTCGCGAACGCCCTCGCCAAGGCCCGGCTCGCGGGCAACGCCTGCCACCATCCCGTGATCGCCGACGACTCCGGACTCGAGGTCGAAGGGATCGGCTGGAAGCCCGGCGTCCGCAGCTTCCGCTATGCCGAGGCCCGGCCCGGCGTGCCGCAGGATCAGGCGAACAACGAGCGCCTGCTCAAGGAGCTCGGCCCGAACAAATCGCGCCAGGCCCGTTTCACCTGCACCCTGGTGCTGCTGATGGAAGGCATCCTGCTCCACGCCACCGGCGTTCTCGAAGGCACGATCGCCGAGGCGCCTCGAGGCGAAAACGGCTTCGGGTACGACCCGCTCTTCATTCCACGGGGCTCCACCAAGACCTTCGCCGAAATGAGCGATGGCGAGAAGAACTCCATTTCCCACCGCGGCAAGGCGCTGCACGAGCTCATGAGCCAGGTCAAAACCCACGGCATCGTCTTCGTGAAGCCCTGAATCCTCAGCCCGTGCCCGGCGTCCAGAAGAGCCGGTAATAAAGCCATTTGAAATACTCGAGCATCGTCACACGCGTGCCGTGGACGCTCGAGCGCCATTCGCCCGCCTCGAAGGGCTCCTGAAACGCGGAAAGCGTCTGGATCTGGATCTCCTGGCCCACCGACTGGAACACACGCTGGAAAATAAAAGCCGAACGCCGCATGTGGTAGGGCGAGGTGACGAGCACGATCTTGGTCCAGCGCGAGCCGAGCGGCGTCGCGCTTGCCGGAACCGGTCCGAGCGCCTGACCGGCACCGGACTCCGGCGAGGCGGCCAGAAGGCGCGGCTCCGAAACGGGCAGCTGGCGGCTGATGTGACGGCCCAGCCAGCGGGCATTGGCCTCCGTGTTGAAGCTCTCGCGCTCGATCACGACGTACTCGGGCGGAATCACGTCGCGCACGCCGCTGCGAAGCTGCCGCCGGAAAACAGCCCAGGTGGACTGCGGGCCCATGCCGGCGATGTACAGGACCGGAACGGGCGGCGGGGGCGGCTCTCCCGGCTGCGGCTTGCGGTGGCTGGCCTCCCAGTAGCGGTACCAGAGATCGCCTGCGGCGGCGATTCGGCCTCGGCCCCCGGCCAGACAGACGATCGCGTCGACGTCGGGAAGCCTCACCCCGTCCATCGTGTCGACGTAGTCATAAACCTCCCCTGCCAGCAGGTAGGGCAGGACGAGCAGACCGATAACCACGCCCGAAAAAAGCGCGAAAAGCTGGGGCAGATTCTTGCGGAAGCGGGCTCGCATCTTCATCATGGTCGACTGGGATTGATCTTATCACCACTTTCCCAGATTTTCCGCCTTGCAAAAGGTTCAGGTTTCCACTACGGTGTGGACCCTCAGGCGATTTGAAAAGATTTCAGGAGATTTCAGGCCATGGCTCGTTTTTGTGAATACTGTGAAAAAGGCCCGGTCACCGGTCACAAGGTGTCCCACTCGAACATCAAGACCCGCACCCGCTGGCTGCCGAACCTCAGTCGGATGAAAGCCGTCATCAACGGAACCACTCGCACGGTGCGGATCTGCAGCCGCTGCATTCGGTCCGGTCTGGTTCAGCGCCCCGTAAAGCGCACCTACAAGCCGGAAACGACCAGCGCCAGCTAAGCTAGCGCAGACATTAGATTTTGGTTTTGCAAAACCGGATCGCCCCGCGGGGGCCTTCCGGTTTTGCCTTTTTTAGACAACCGCGATCGCTTCGATCTCGACCAGCACGTCCCGCGGGAGCCGAGCGACCTCGATCGTGGAGCGCGCCGGCGGCACTTCCTTGAAGTATGAAGCATAGACCTGATTGACCTTCGGGAAGTCGCTCATCGACTTCAGGAAGATCGTCGTCTTGACGACATCCGAGAGGCCGGCGCCGGCGGCCTGGACCACCTCACGCAGATTATCCAGCACCCGCCGGGTCTGGCCTTCAATATCCGTCACCGGCACCTGGCCGGTCACGGGATCCAGCGGGATCTGCCCCGAACAGAAGAGCAGGCCTCCGGCTTGGATCGCCTGGCTGTAAGGCCCGATCGGCTCGGGCGCGCCTTTGGTCAGGATCGCTTTCTTGTCACTCGTCATGGTTCTCTCTCTCCGTTTTCTTCCTCAGTTGAATCTCCATGGCCGTGATGGCGGCCATGTTCACGATGTCGTTCACATCAGAACCCTGTTGCAGCACGAAGACCGGCTTATTCATGCCGGTCAGGATCGGCCCGATCGCCTCGGCGGCCTCGAGCCGGGCCAGAAGCTTGTAAGCGATGTTCCCCGACTGCAGATCCGGGAAGATCAGCACGTTCGCATCGCCCGGGACGCGGTTGAACGGGTAGCTTTCGCGCGAGAGGTGCGGGACCACCGCGACGTCCGCCTGCATCTCGCCATCCACGCGAAGCTCGGGAGCGCGATGCTTGATGAGCTCCGTCGCGCGGCGAACCTTGAGCGCGTGGGCATGCCGGTTCGCGCCGAAGTTCGAGAACGAGAGCATCGCCACCCGGGACTCCTCGCCGGTGAAGTTCCGCGCGAACGCCGCCGTCTGGATCGCGATATCCGCGAGCGCCTCGTCCGAAGGGTCGATAGTCACCGTCGTATCGGCGAACCACAGGACGCGCTTCTTCTGAACCATGAGGTAGATCCCGGCGAGGCGTGAGCCCGGCTTGACCCCGATAGCGTGGATCGCGGGGCGCAACGTCTCGGGGTAACTCTGCGAGATCCCGCTCAGCAGCCCGTCGGCGTGGCCGAGCTCGACCATCATCGCCCCGAAGTAGTTGCTCTGCTTGATCAGCTGGCGCGCCAGCTCCAGCGTCACGCCCTTGCGCTGGCGCCGCTCATGGAGCGCGCGGGCATAGTCCTCGCTTCGCGGATCGGTCGAAGGACGCAGGACCGAAACGCCCCGCAGCGCCTCCTGAAGCCCGAGCTCCTCGATGAGCGCACCGACCTTCGCCTCGTTGCCCAGCAGAACGGGCTCGGCGATTCCTTCCTCGCGCATCAGCTGCGCCGCGCGGAGGATCTTCTCGTTCTCGCCCTCGGGAAGGACGATCGTCGCCCGCTCCTGAGGCTCACGGACGAGGCGTTTCTTGATTCCGCGCATGACGACATAGGTGGGCCCGAGCAGACTCTCGAGCTGATCGCGATACTGGGACAGGTCGAGCGGCCGCCGTGCGACCCCGCTCGCCATCGCGGCCTCGGCGACCGCGGGCGCCACCCAGAGGAGCACTCGCCGGTCAAAAGGCTTCGGAATGAGGTACTCCCGGCCGAACGAAAAGCGCTGTCCCCCGTACGCGCGGGAAACGCTGTCCGGCACGTCCTCGCGCGCGAGCCGTGCCAAGGCCTGCACCGCGGCCATCTTCATCTCCTCGTTGATCGCGGTGGCGCGGGTATCGAGCGCGCCCCGGAAGATGGAGGGAAAGCCGAGCACGTTATTGACCTGGTTCGGGTAATCGGAGCGTCCGGTCGCGAGGATCGCGTCGGGCCGGACCTTGAGCACCTCCTCGGGCGGCACCTCCGGATCCGGATTGGCCATCGCGAAGACGATGGGATCGGGCGCCATGGTCCGGACCATCTCGACGGTGATCCCGTCCTTCACCGAAACTCCGACGAAAGCGTCGGCGCCCTTCATCGCGTCCGCGATCGTCCGCGCGGCGGTAGCCGCGGCGAAGCGTTCCTTGTAGGGATTCATCCCCTCCGTGCGGCCCCGGTAAATGACCCCCTTGGAGTCGCACATGAGCAGGTTCTCGCGCCGCACGCCCAGAAGGAGGTAAAGATTCGCGCACGCGATCGCGGCCGCGCCACCGCCGCAGAAAACCACGCGTACCTCACTGATGTCCTTGCCCACGATCCGCAGCGCATTGAGGAAAGCCGCCGCGCTGATCACGGCAGTGCCGTGCTGATCATCGTGAAAGACCGGGATCTTCAGCCGCTTCTTGAGCTCCTCCTCGATGGTGAAGCACTCCGGCGCCTTGATGTCCTCGAGATTGATGCCGCCGAAGGTCGGCTCGAGCATCTCGCAGGCGCGGATCACGTCCTCGGGTTTGTCGGCCCGGAGCTCGATATCGAAGACGTCGATGTCGGCGAACTTCTTGAAGAGGATGCCCTTGCCTTCCATGACCGGCTTGGCGGCGTGCGGACCGATCGCGCCGAGGCCCAGTACCGCCGTGCCGTTCGACACCACCGCCACGAGGTTGCCCTTGGCGGTATAGTCGTAGACCCGCTCTTCCTGCTCGTGAATCATCCGACAGGGCTCGGCCACGCCGGGCGAATAAGCGAGAGATAGATCCTGCTGAGTCGCGACGGGCTTGGAGGGAACAACCTCGATCTTACCCTTACGGACCCGCGAGTGGTACTCCAGTGACTGTTGGTAGAGGTTCATGGTTTTCCGTATTTTGCCGGGTATCGCACCGGCGCCTCGGTTCGGTGCCCCTACGCTACAACCCTTCCCAAACGGCGTCCAGCCGAAGGCAGAAATCCAAGAAATTTGTGGGCTGACCGCATAAGGTATGGCATCTTTTTAATGCAGCCCATTAACGCGAAAGACTAAAAGAAAGGAAGCCCATGAGAGGAGTTCCTCACAGCTTGAAGTGGCTCCCGCTCGCGGTGCTTCCGTCGCTGCTCTGCCCATCCCTGACGCGCGCGGACTTCACCACCCATCACTGGGAGAATCACCGTGCCGCGCCGAAGGTGCTCCAGGCCCGGCTGGAAGCCGCGTACCTCCTTTCCGACACCAACTTCGATCCCGACGGGTTCCGCTACTATCCGGCGACTTTCTCGAGCTATCAGAAGCTGCAGACCGACCTCGACGCGACCTATGGCTTGAGCGCGCGTCTCGCGTTATTCGGTCGCGCCTCGTGGGCCCGCATCGAGCTCAAAAGCACCAGCCGACCCGGCAACTCCTTTGGCCTCACCGACCAGACGCTCGGCCTGAACTTCCGGGTCCATCAGGGCTCCCCTGACGGACTCATCAGCGCCATTGATCTGCAGGCGCAAGGCGACTTCCCGCTCTACGACAACCAGACAACGGATACCGAGCAGACGCCGCGCCTCGGCGACCAAACCCTGGACGGCACCATCGGCGCCTTCGTCACCGGCAAGCTCTACCGCGGCCGGGCGGGCGAGGTCAGCCTGACGGGCGGCGGCGGTTATACCTACCGAACGCGGGACTTCTCGGCGGCCCTGCCCTGGTCGATCGAGGCCGGCTTCGAGCCGGCCGCCGGCGGCTTCGGCGGTCAGCTCGGGCTCTTCGGCGTCGCCTCGCTCTCGACGGATCCTCGCGGCGAGAGCCTGCTGACCCCCGCGGCGCTCACCAGCGTCGGCACGGGCGGAAGCTACATGTCCGACGCGATCAACCCCTCGCTCGCGACGCTCCGCGGGCGGGTGACCTACGAGACGTCAAACGGTTTCGAGTTCTTCGCCGTGGCTTCCAGCACGGTCTTCGGCCGCTCGGCGCCGGGCGGCGTGCTGTTCGCCGGCGGCGTGCAGCTCAGCTTGGGCAAGAGCTCCGCGGCCAAGGATCCGGCCCTGATGTCCCCGCGCGAGTACGGCAAATCCAATCAGGGCCTGGTGAGCTATGCCTTCGAGGCCCGCGTGCTTCGGGTCAATGATCGCCTCAGCATGATCAAGCTCGACAAGGGCAGCGCCGAGGGCGTCGCCACGGGCCAGATCTTCGACATCTTCAGGGCCCAGGCCGATCGGACCGCCGGCGAGGCGGTGGCGCGGGCGCAGGTGACGAGCGTGAAAAGTGACGAAGCGGCGCTCACGATCGTGGAGTATTTCAAGGAAGTCTGGATCGAAGAGGGCTTCATCGCGAAGCGTCCCCTTCAATAACGTGCAACGGAGAAAACGAATATGAGGAAACACGTGGTTTTGCTGGCAGCCGGGGCGCTCCTGGTCTCCTCTTCCGCCTTCGCGGCGAAATTCAGCAACCAGTTCGTCGAGTTCGAGCTGCCGCCCCAGTGGAAGTGCAATCTCGAGGGCGCCGAATGGGTTTGCCAGAGCGAGGATGCGAACAAGAAGCGCGATGCGATCATCGTGCTCGCCGCCAAGCTCAAGGGCGAGCAGGACAGCCTGGACCAGTACCAGGCCTACCTCAAGATGCCGAAGAACTACACGAGCGTACAGGGCAAGACCGTGACGTCCGAAGCCAAATACGCCAAGACGACGTCCTTGAACAACCATCCTTGGGTCGACTCGCTCCACATGGAATCGGAGATTCCCGGCTTCTATACGCGCTACCTCGCGACGGTCAAAGAGGACATCGGCGTCCTCGTCACCTATTCGATCAACAAGGCGAAGTACCAACAGTACGTCGACCAGTTCGAGACGATGGTGAAGACGCTCAAGGCGTTCCGGAAACCCGGCGGAATCAACCGCCCCGCGACGGATAATCTTTTCGACATTCAAAGACCGGCTGACCCTTCCGTCGGCACCGTCTTCCCCGGCGGCATGCCGCAAGGCGGCGCGGACGCTCCGAAACCCAAGCAGGAAGAGGACATGCCTCTGCTTCTGCTCGTGATCGGCGCGGCGGTCATCGGCTTCATCATCTGGCGCAAGAGGCGGAACGCCGACTGATCCGGACGGGCGAACCTCCGGCGCCCGGGCTCGCGAAAAAGGCATAATCCTTGCCCATTCGACGAGACCCGGATTAAATGCCTGATGGAGGTTCCCAACCGTGCCGCTTCACCCTTTTGCTGGCAAGCCCGCTCCCAAAGAGCTCCTGATCGACGCTCCGGCGCTGATCCGCGCCTATTCCGAAAGGCAGCCCGACTGGCGTGAGCCCGGTCAACGGGTCGCTTTCGGCACCTCGGGACACCGGGGAACCTCGCTCGACGGCAGCTTCAACCGGGCGCATATCCTGGCGGTGTCGCAGGCGGTCTGCGAGTACCGCGAGAAGGAGGGAATCACCGGCCCTCTCTTCTTCGGGATCGACACGCACGCGCTCTCGCGGCCGGCGCTCGAGACGGCGCTCGAGGTCTTCGTCGCGAACCGTACCGAGGTTTACATCGATCGGGATAACGGCTTCACCCCGACGCCCGTGATCTCGCACGCCATTCTCACGCACAACCGGGCCGCGGACGCGCGCCGCCTCGCTGACGGAGTGGTCATCACCCCTTCACACAATCCGCCCCAGGATGGCGGTTTCAAATACAATCCACCCAACGGCGGCCCGGCGGGCACGGAGATCACCGGCTGGATCGAGGGACGCGCCAACGAGCTGCTGCGGGAGGAGCTGCGCGGGGTGAAATCCGTTTCGCTCGAAAAGGCCCTTCAGGCTCCGAACCTCCACCGCCACGACTTCATCACGCCGTACGTGCAGGACCTTCGCAACGTCATCGACATGGACGCGATCCGCGACGCCGGGATCCGCATCGGCGTCGACCCGCTCGGCGGCTCGAGCTTCGCGTACTGGGAGCCGATCGCGCGCACCTACGGCCTGAAGCTCGAGGTCGTCAATCCCAGCATCGATCCGACGTTCGGCTTCATGTGCGTGGACAAGGACGGCAAGATCCGCATGGACTGCTCCTCGCCCTACGCGATGGCGAGCCTCATCGGCCTCAAGGACCGCTACGACATCGCCTTCGGCAACGATCCGGACTCGGATCGCCACGGCATCGTGACCCCGAGCGCGGGCCTGCTCAACCCCAACCACTACCTCGCGGTCGCGATCTCCTATCTTTTCTCGAACCGCCCCGGCTGGAAGTCCTCGGCCCGCGTGGGCAAGACGCTGGTCTCCAGCGCGATGATCGATCGCGTCGCGGCGAAGCTCGGGCGGAACCTTTCGGAAGTGCCGGTGGGCTTCAAGTGGTTCGTGGACGGACTGCTCTCGGGCGACTACGGATTCGGCGGCGAAGAGAGCGCGGGGGCCTCGTTCCTGCGCAAGGACGGCACGACCTGGACCACGGACAAGGACGGGATCATCCTTTGCCTGCTCGCGGCCGAAATCACCGCTAGAACAAGCCGTGATCCCGGGCAGCATTACCGTGAGCTGACCCGCGAGTTCGGCGATCCGGTCTATGAGCGCCTGGATGCCCCGGCCGACGCGCGCAGCCGCGAGATCCTCAGGAAGCTGTCCCCGGACGACGTCAAAGCGTCGACCCTGGCCGGCGAACCGATCCTTCAGAAGCTGACCCGCGCTCCGGGCAACGGCGCCTCGATCGGCGGCCTCAAGGTGGTCGCGCGGAACGGCTGGTTCGCGGCCCGCCCCTCGGGCACGGAGAACATCTACAAGATTTACACGGAGAGCTTCCTCGGCAAGGAGCACCTCGCGCGCATCCAGCAGGAAGCGCAGGCCATGGTGCAGGCGGTCTTCGAGCGTACGTGAGGATCCATAACCGCCTTCCGCTGCTGCTTTCCTGTCTGGAGAGGTGGGAACACCCGCCGGAGCTCCGCGACTTCGACCGGCGTTACTTCCGCCCGATGGAGAAGCTCCTCGGGCCCATGCTCGGCGACTGGGGCATCGGCCGTCCCGAGGCGCTTTATCGAGAGCTTCTGAAACTCGACTGGCCCGCCTACCGCGCGCACGTTCTTCAGCTGGCTCCCGAAAAGCAGGAGAAACGCATCCTCCGTCACGTCCGCTCGGTGGAGCGCCTCTTGGGCGTGCCGCTTCGCGGGGAAATCGTGCTTTTCGGCGCCTTCGAGATGATGGACGGCTATGCCCGCTTCGATCGGGGCCGACACCGCGTCTTTCTCGGACTCGACGAAATCCCCAGCCACCCGCGCTATCTCGACGTACTGATCACGCACGAGCTGACGCATGTGGCGCGCGAAACGCTTGCGCCGGTCTGGGAAGGCTTCGGCCCGGACTCGGGCCTCAGCCTCGAGATGACCCACGAGGAGTTCACCCAGCGCCTCCCCGTGGTCGAGCACCTGTTCAACGAAGGCTTTGCCTGCGCCGTTTCCGAGACGCTCCTCCCCGGCCTGCCCGACTGGCTGTACGTCTACCAGACGCAAGAGGCGGCTCGCCTGATCCGCCGGCACGGCGCCGCGGTGAATCGCGCCGTTCACCGCGAGCTGCGGAAACCGGACGGGGGCGACTACGGCCGGCTCTACGATTCCTCGAATTACCGGCCGCGGCTCCCCTTGTTCTGCCACTACGTGTGGGCGAGAGCCTGGGTGAGAGCCCTCATCGCCGAACATGGCGACGGCAAACCCGCGGCGCTCCTTCGTCGGTGCTCGCGCGAGTTTCACCCGTCGGCGCTGCGGTTCCGCCTTCCCTAGTACCGCGGCCGGATTGCCTGAACTCCGCCTAGCAGGTATAAGAAAAGCATGATCTTCATTACGGGTGCCAGCAGCGGTATCGGTGAGGCCACGGCCCGGGCCTTCGCCTCGCGAAAAAAAAACCTCATCCTGACGGCCCGCCGTCTCGACCGCATCCAGGCCCTCGCCCGCGAGCTTTCGGCCGCGTACGGGATCGAAGCGCACGCCTTCGCCCTGGACGTCCGGGATCGCCAGGCGGTATCGGCGCTGGTCGAGTCGCGGAAGGAGCTCTTCAGCCGGGTCACGGTCCTCGTGAACAACGCGGGCCTCGCCAAGGGACTCGATCCTTTTCACAGCGGCGCGATCGACGACTGGGAGCTGATGATCGACACGAACCTCAAGGGGCTCGTCTATGTGAGCCGCGCGGTCCTGCCGCTCATGGTCGCCGCCGGCCACGGCCATATCGTGCACGTCGGCTCGATCGCCGGGCACTGGAATTATCCGAAAGGCAACGTCTACTCGGCCACCAAGGCCGGCGTCCACGCGCTGACCGAGTCGATGCGCCTGGACCTTTCGGGCACCGGCCTCCGCGTGACCGAGATCGCCCCGGGCATGGTCGAGACCGAGTTCAGCGAGGTGCGCCTCGGTGACCGCGACCGCGCGAAAGCCGTGTACGCGGGCATGAAGCCGCTCAGCGCCGCGGACGTGGCCGACACGATCCTGTGGGCCGTGGAAAGGCCCGCGCACATCAACATCCAGCAGATCGTCCTGTATCCGACCGATCAGGCCTCGCCGACGGTGGTCCACCGGCGAACGCCCTGAGCCCGCTGGCGCCAGGTTGCCCAGCCACCTGATGCCTAGCGCGTCAGCATGGCCATGCCGAGCTTCTTCCGCAGCTCGCGCGGGGGCTTGGGCCCGAGCGCGAGAATACAGCGGCGCCCGTCACGCAGGAGCTTGCGCGCCACGCGCCGGATATCCCGGGGAGTGACGGCGTCGATCTGCTCGCAGACCTCTTCCGGCGAAACATAGCGCCCGAGAAAGAGCTCGTTGCGCGCGATGCTCGACATCCGCGACTCGGAGCTGTCGGACGAGAGCAGGATCGTTCCCTTGAGGTTATCCTTGACGACCTCGAGCTCCTCGGGCGTGAGGAGCTGCTTCTTGAGCTTCTCCACGCACTCCTCGATGAGCCGCAGGCACAGCGGCACCTGCTTGAGCCCCGTCGCGGCGTAGATCGAGAAGATCCCCGAGTCGATGTGCGGGGAGAGATTCGAGTAAACGGTGTAGGCCAGCCCGTTCTTCTCGCGGATCTCCTGGAAAAGGGAGGAGCTCATCCCGCCCCCCAGATGAACGTTGAGCAGAAAGGCGGCAAAACGGTCGCGCGAGGAGTAGTTCGGGCCCTCGACGCCCCAGACGAGGTGCACCTGTTCGGTCGGCCGGACCATCCACCAGCGTCCCTGATGAAGCTCGGGGGCGGGGACGAAGCCGAGTCCGTGCCGCGTGCCCTTGCGCGCCTCGCGCCCGGGCCAGGAGCCGCGCGTGAGGCGTCCGAGTTTTTTGAGCACCGCCTGATGGGTCACGTTGCCGGCGACCGAGATGATGATCTGATCGGGGCGGTAATGCCGGCGGAAGAACCGGAGCATATCCGCGCGGCTCATGCGGCGCACGCTGGTCTCGCTTCCCAGGATCGAGCAGCCGAGGCCATGGCGACCGTAGACCTTTTCAAAAAAGACGTCGTGCACGAGCTCCTCGGGCGACTCCTCGACCATGGAGATCTCCTGGAGAATCACCTTGCGCTCGCGCTCCAGCTCCGCGGCTTCGAAGTTCGAGTTCAGCACCACGTCGCTGAGGATCTCCATGCCGAGTCCCACGTCCCGGTCGAGCAGCGTGATGTGAAAGCACGTGTACTCGCGCGCCGTGAAGGCGTTGAAGTCGCCCCCGACCTGATCCACCTCGCGCGCGATCTCGAGCGCCGAACGGCTCTCGGTCCCCTTAAACAGCATGTGCTCGAGGAAGTGCGAGACTCCCGCCTCGCGCCGCTCCTCGTGGCGGGCTCCGGCCTTCACCCAGAAGCCGATGGCGAGGCTGCGGAACTCGGGGAGCCGCTCCGTGAGAAGGGTCAGCCCATTTTTGAAAACCGTCTTGCGAAACCGGGGTTTCTTGCTGCGTCGTGCGGCCATTACCCTAAGGTTAGCCCCCACGGGCCTAGCTGTCGATAGCGGCGGAGGAAAAGACCTTCCTGCCCCCGGTCAACGGAACTTGGCGTCCAGCACGATCGGAGCGATTTCGCGGGCCTCGGGCCGCGCGATTTTCCACGAGCCCCCCGTCTTCTTGAGCTGGAAAGTGACGACGCGCTCCTCCGGATGCACCGGCATGCGCGTTCCATGAATATCGCCCAGCGCCACCAGGAGATAGCGCACCTGGACTCTCGCCTCGCCGGCCGCGACCTCGGGCGGCAGGACCTCGTACTTCGACGCGATGAAGAAGGTGTCCTGCTGCGGCGGGTCCTCCCAGAGCGTGAACGCGCGGCGCTCGGCATCGAGCATTCCGGACCAGATGAAGCCGGAGGCGTCGCGAGAGCAGTAATACGCCACGACCTCCTCGGGCCGGGTGAAGGTGTTTTTCACGCGGAGCCGCTCATGCATGAGCGGCTCTCCGAGCACGACGCCACCGAGGAGGAATCCCGCCACGAGCAGGGGCAAAAGCTTTCTCATCGCTCCACCCCTTTCACGCCGGCGGCGGGAGGGGTGGCATCGCTATAAACGCAGCCCTGGTTCGAGACGGGCTTCAGGCGAAGGACATGCAGGCCGGGCCGCACGAAGCGCTGGGACGCCTCCGGCGGGTCGGCGGTGAGCGGGAAGACCCGCTCGCGGACCTCCTTCGAGCCCTGCGAGGCGTCCAGCACCCCGGCCTTCATGAGCTTCGGATTGTAGGAGGTCACCATGTAGACATAGCCGAGCGGATCCCAGCCCTGCCGGTACACGAGCAGGTCGCCGGCGGCGAGCTTCTCGCCAGCATAAACGTCGATGGCGTTGAACGCGTCGGCCGCCTTGCGCAGCTGTTCCCTGCGGGCCGGTTCGAACTTCGGCGGGTCCGGAAGCACTCCGCGCTTGCGGTAGCGCCAGATCGCCATGAGATCCAGCGAGGTGATCCCGGTCTTGCGCGCATCCACCGACAGCAGCGAGGACACGAGCTGCGAGCACTCCAGCGGCTTGCCGGGCGCGCGAAGGTCGCCATTGTGCAAAAGCGGAAGCGTCCGCTTCCCGCCCGAGCGCAGCGTAAGCTCCGGCAGCTGCACGAGCCGCAGCCGCGCGAGCGCCTTCTCGCGCTCGGTCTCGGGCAGGCCCGCATACAGCACGTAGCGATCCGCGAGACCATCGGGCCCGGCGACGCGCCTGCGCCCCATCGGCCCTCCGAAGACCTCGGCAAGCCCGGGACCGCGGGCCAGCGGATCGGGGCTCTTCAGCAGGGGATCAAAAGGCGTCAGTCCTCCATTCGGAAGCGCCGCCTCGCGCGCCAGCGTCTGCGCCGCCCACGACGCCTTGTCACGCGCGTTCAGGACCGTATTGCGAAAGCGCGTCCGATCCGCGGGCTCCAGGCCCGCCGTGGCGGCCGAGAGCGTCTCGAAATGCTCCGACAACGTCTGCACGGCCCGCTCAAAACGCTCGCCGAGCGCACCGGCCGGTAGCTGCGCGTAGGAATCCCCGAGCACCCGGTAATCCTGAAAGGCGGCTTCCTGGATTTCGCGCTGCGCTTCGCGCCCCCGCGCCGGCCACTCGAGGCCCTCCGCCTCGCTTGCGATGAGGGTCGCCTCGCGCGCCGCCGATGGCAGCCCCTTGCCTCCCGGGACGACTTTGTCCGGCGCCGTGGGCAGGCTGCGCGCCGTGCTCTCGGGAGCCGTCAGATCCGAGTAGTCGATGTTCTGGTCGCACTCCTGCTGCTCACCCGTGCCACCGGCAGGCTCAAGAAGCACTGACTTGGATCCCACGGTGAGCTGGTCGCGCGAAACGCTCACCCGCGCCTCGCCGACTCTCACCACCGGATTGCCGTTCTCATCCAGCTCGCCTTCGCTACGGAAGGAGGTTCCCCGGTTCACCTGGCGATCGCTCCCGTCCACGTAGAACGAGCGCGTGAGCGCCCCCGCCTTGAGACCGGGTTCGGTCAGCGCGGCGTAAGGCAGCAGCAGCGCCGCCGCAGCGACAAGCACGCTCCCACGCCAGTGCCAGCGGGGCGGTTTCTTACATGCCCTTGCCGGCATCCCGCGCCTCCGGTTCGCTGCTCATCAGGGGCTCGCTCGGGCTGCCCGCGGGCTTCATGAGATCCTGCACGGAGAAGATCGCCGGGGCCTTCGCCTTCAGCACTGGAATGGACGCCCTCGCCGTCGGGCAGTCACAGCTCACGACCGTGCGGAGGAAGCCGATCTGGTAGCAGCCCAGATACGAAACCGAGGTGAAATCCAGCTTCGGGCAGCTCCGGCGGGCGCCGCTCGCGGGAGCGCTGTTCTCGAACTCGCAGCGTTTCCTCCCGTCGCTCTGGCCGGACATGTACGAGTTCACGCAGCGCGCGAGATCGGCCGAAGTTTCCCCTTCCTTGCGCTTGAGCTCCTGCTCGATGCGCAGCGCCTGCAGCTCCAGGCCTTTGTAAAACGCGTCGATGCAGCACTGGAGCTTCTCGGCCGCGGCTTCGCCGCCTTCGGTTCCACGATAGTCCGAGCACGCCTTGAGCTTTGCCGTGGGCACGCTGGAAGAGGACTGGCTGAAGCGCAGCTGTGCCTGCCCTTTGAGCACATAGCCGAGCAGATAGTGCTGCCCTCCGAGCGCTTCGCGAAGACCGGAGTTCCACGCCTGCGGCGAACACGACTCGCGCGGCGACGGAAGCTCCTCCGCCGCGGGTATCGGGAGCTCGCAGAAAATTCCGTTCAGCACGTCGGAGCGACAAGGCGTCACCGGAGTCTCCGCGCCAACCCGCGACCCTCCGAGCGCCCCGGCTACCAGGACGGAAACAAGAACCCAGACCCTTGTCCGCATTTGATTCCCCCACTCTTGATGATAAAGCGCGTCAAGATCGAGTTCAACTTCGATTTTCTTAAATATTAAGAGCTAAGTACTCGGAACTTATGGCTTATTTTCTGGCCTTTTTCCGTAATTTCCTCAGGCGCTTCTTCTTCTGATTTTTGAGGGAGCGCTCCACGAGCGGAAGGGTCTTTTTGAGGCGCGCGATGTGCACCACGCCCGTTCCGGGAATCGTCAGCGGAGCCGTCGTCACGCCTATCACGATCCCGGTCACCGGCGCGCGAAGCTGGGTCACCGTCTTGCCGAAGGGGTTCAGGATCGAGCCGACGAGATCGCCTTTGTAGATCAGGTCACCCGGCGCCGTCTCGAGATCCAGGATGCCGCCCTTCTCCGCGCGGAACCACTCGCTGGCCTTGACGATCACCTGAAACGGCGGCC
Organism: Oligoflexia bacterium; assembly: GCA_023700925.1. Classification (GTDB taxonomy): domain Bacteria; phylum Bdellovibrionota; class UBA1018; order UBA1018; family UBA1018; genus JAMPXJ01. The sequence goes on from JAMPXZ010000008.1 coordinate 21,308, forward strand.
GTTTGCGGCCCGGCTCCGGCCACATCTTCATTTCCGAAAGCACATTGAGCACGCCCCGCAATCCCGCGAGCGAGACCCGCTTGGAGAAGCGCCCCGTCTCCCCCGCCTCGAACAGGATCGTCGGCACTCCCGCCTCAGTGGCTTCGCGACGGAGGGAACCCGGAACACCCGGCTGATGGACGAGCACCGCGGCGCCGAAGGCCCGCGCGAGCAGGCGCACCTGGGGATGAGTCATATCACCGCGGACGTGCGGCAGGTTCATCCGCCCGAACGCGGCGGTATGCAGGTCAATGCCGAAGTCGCACTTACGAACGATCTCGTTGAAAAGCCGGAAAGCCACGCGCTCGGCGTTGTTGCCACGCTTCTTGCCTGGGAAAAAGCGATTGAGGTCCCTGTTGTAATGCAGGTAACGGCTTTGCGTGAGGAAGCCGGGAATGTTCACGACCGGCACGGCGATCAGCGTGCCCGAGAGCTTCTCGTGGTCGATGTCGAAAATCAGGCGCCGGACGATGTCCGCGCCGTTGAGCTCGTCGCCGTGAAGCGCGGCGGTCACGAAAGCGGTCGGCCCGGGCTGGCGACCGCGAATAACGGTCACCGGGATCTGGACGGAACCCGAGAGATAGGACTCCGACACCTTCAGGTAGATTTCCCTGGTTTCTCCGGCTGCTACCGGGATCCCGCTGATCGAAAACTCGGTGTTGCTTGAGTCCATCACCTAATTAATATAGAAACTTGCCAAAGGAAGCCACCGTCTTGAAACGCAAAGCCGCCCCCCCGAAATCGGCTCGTAAGCCCAAGCTGCACCAACCCGAGGTGCTGCCTGCCGAAGAGACGGACGAGCTCGAACTCGAAGCCGAGCCGACCGAAGAGGAGATCGCGACGAGCCTGCCGGTGCCCGCGACGAATGCCGCGCGGGGGCCCGATGCCGCCGAGCCCGAGCTCAACGACTCCGACCTGGTCGCCGTCTCCCCTCACGACCCGTTCCGCCGCTACCTCGAGGAGCTGCGTCGTTACCCGCTTCTGTCGCCCGAGGAGGAGTTCCACCTCGCCATGCGGCTGCGCGACCAGGGAGACCTGCAGGCCGCCAAGGTGCTCGTCTCCGCGAACCTCCGGCTCGTCGTGAAGATCGCCTTCGAGTACCGCACCATGTACTCCAACGTTCTCGACCTCATCCAGGAAGGGAACATCGGCCTCATGAAGGCCGTGTCGAAATTCGATCCCACCAAAGGGGCGCGCCTCGGCTATTACGCGTCATGGTGGATCCGGTCCTACATCCTGAAATACCTGCTCGATAACTTCCGCCTGGTGAAAATCGGCACGACGCAGGCGCAAAAGAAGCTCTTCTACCATCTGATGCGTGAGAAAGAGCGACTCGAGGCGCAGGGCCTGCTCGCCGGGCCGAAGCTACTGGCCGAGAAGCTCAACGTCCGCGAGAAGGACATCGTCGAAATGGAGCAGCGCCTTTCGGGCCGCGGCGCCGAGCTCTCGCTCGATGCTCCGGTCGATCGCGATGGCGAGAACCCCGCCCGCCAGGTGAGCTTCCTGCCCGATTCGGCGGAGGCGGCCGATGAGGTCCTGGCCCGCCAACAGCTCATCCGGCTTCTTCAGGAGCGGCTCCCCCAGTTCGAAGAAACCCTCAATCCCAAGGAGGTCAAGATCCTCAGGGAGCGACTCCTGTCCGAAGAACCCAAGACCTTACAGGAAGTTGCCGATCTTTACGGCCTCACCCGCGAACGGGCCCGCCAGATCGAGGCGAAAGTCATCGAGAAGCTTCGCGAGTTCCTGAAGCCCGCCCTTTAAATAGCCTTTACAATTAAAACCTTATCGGGTAGTTCCTGACGGAAATAGAACTAAGGACAATTGCAGTCATTTTCGACAGAAAGTTTATTAGGGATTCATAGACATGGCTTCTCAAACCGAAACCAAGATCAAGAAAGCTGAAATCGTAAAGAAATACGGGACCACTGCTGGTGATACCGGCTCTCCGGAAGTTCAGGTCGCCCTTCTCACCTCCCGCATCAACGAGCTCAATCAGCACTTCGCGAAATTCGCCAAAGACCATCACTCGCGCCGCGGCCTTCTCAAAATGGTAGGCCAGCGCCGCCGCCTCTTGAACTACCTCAAGAGCAACGACACCAAGCGCTACGCGAAGCTCATTGAATCGCTTGAGCTCAGAAAGTAACGGCAGAGTAGCTCTGCGCGTTTGTTTTCTCCTTTTTTTTATTAGTCCCAAAAAAACACCCTTGAGGAGGGTCATATGATTCATCGTGTATCTTGTGAGATGGGCGGCAAGACGCTCACCATCGAAACAGGTAAGCTCGCCAAGCAAGCCGACGGCTCCGTTTTCGTCAGCTACGGCGACACTCGCGTTCTCGTCACCGCCTGCTGCGCGAAAGAGCCCCGCGCTGGCGCGGATTTCTTCCCGCTGACGGTCGAGTTTTCCGAAAAATTCTACTCCGCCGGCAAGATCCCCGGCAGCTTCCTCAAGCGTGAAGGCCGCCCCACCCAGGAGGCGACTCTTTCCGCCCGCCTGATCGATCGCCCCATCCGCCCGCTTTTCCCCGAAGGCTTCTACTATGACACGCAGGTCGTGGCCACGGTGATGTCGCTCGATAAGGAAGCCGACGTCGATGTTGCCGCCGCGGTCGGCGCCTCGGCCGCGCTTCACATCTCGGACATCCCCTTCAACGGTCCCACGGCCGGCTGCCGCATGGGCCGGGTGAACGGCCAGTATGTCGTCAATCCCACCTGGGACCAGATCGACAAGGGCGAGACCGACATGGAGATCATGATCGCGGGCACCAAGAACGCCATCATGATGGTCGAAGGCGGCGCTCGCGAAGTGCCCGAGGCCGACGTCCTCGAGGCCATCATCCGCGGTCATAACGAGATCAAGAAGGTCGTTCAGATCATCGAGGAGCTTCGCAAGCTCTGCGGCAAGGCCAAACGCGAATTCACGCCGGCGGCGGTCGAAGCCAGCATCAAGCAGAAGGTCGAGCAGCATGCCAAGCAGGCGCTGCACACCGCGCTTCGAACGAAGGACAAGGGCGCCCGTTACGACATGGTCGACAACGCCAAAAAAGCGGCGATCGAAGCCATCGTGACCGCGGACCTCAAGGAGAAGAATCCCGAGGCCGCCAAGAAGATGGAAGGCGAAGTCAAGTCGACTTTCGAGCTGCTCCAGTACAACATGATGCGCGAGATGATCCTTACGGACAAAGTCCGCATCGACGGCCGTGACACCAAGAGCATCCGCCCGATCACGGTCGAAGCGGGCCTCCTGCCGCGAACCCACGGCAGCGCGCTTTTCACCCGCGGGGAAACCCAGGTGATGGCCGCGGTGACGCTGGGCACGTCCGACGACGAGCAGATCGTGGACACGATCTTCCAGAACTCCATGCGTAAGTTCATGCTCCACTACAACTTCCCGCCGTTCAGCGTCGGGGAGACGGGTCGCATGGGCGGACAAAGCCGTCGCGAGATCGGCCACGGCGCCCTGGCGGAGCGCTCGATCCGGGCGATGATGCCGGCGTACGACAAGTTCCCGTACACGGTTCGCATCGTCTGCGAGACGCTCGAGTCCAATGGCTCATCGTCGATGGGCTCCGTCTGCAGCACCTCGATGGCGCTGATGGACGCGGGTGTTCCCTATCCGAAGCCGGTCGCCGGCATCGCGATGGGCCTGATCAAGGAGGGTTCCCGCGTCGCGGTTCTTTCCGACATCCTGGGTGACGAAGATCACCTGGGCGACATGGACTTCAAGGTCGCCGGCACCAAAGAAGGCGTGACCGGGATCCAGATGGACATCAAGATCGAAGGCGTGGATGAGGCGATCATGAAGACCGCGCTCGCGCAGGCTCACGAGGGCCGGCTCCACATCCTCGGTGAGATGGCCAAGGCGATCGAGACGCCGCGCACGGAGATGTCCAAGTACGCTCCGCGCATCACGACGATCTCCGTCCCCGTGGACAAGATCCGCGAAGTCATCGGCTCAGGCGGCAAGGTCATCAAGGAGATCGTCGCCCAGACCGGTTGCAAGATCGACATCAACGACGACGGCAAGATCAATATCGCCACGAACGATGCGGCGGCCGCCCAGAAGGCCATCGACATCATCAAGGGCATCGTCGCCGAAGTCGAAGTCGGCAAGACCTACAAAGGCATCGTCAAGAAGATCGTCGATTTCGGCGCCTTCGTCGGCGTGATGCCGAACCAGGACGGCCTGCTGCACATCTCCGAGATCGCCCATGAGCGCGTGAACAGCGTGCTCGACTTCATGAAGGAAGGCGATGAGATCGAAGTGAAGGTCATCGAGGTCGACAAGTCCGGCAAGGTCCGGCTCTCCCGCAAAGCGCTGCTTCCGCCTCCTCCGGGTGGCGTGCCGCCGCGCTCGGGCGGCGGCGAAGGCCGCGGCGACCGGGATCGTGGCCCGCGCGGTGATCGCGGCGGCTATCGCGGCGATCGCGATCGCGGCCACCGCGGCGGTGACCGGGACCGGGGTGATCGCGGCGGATCCGGCGGCGGAAGGCCGCAGGGTACGCAAGGCACGCCTCGTTCGGACGAGCCAGGCAATAACGACTAAGCCTTTCAGCCTTTCAGCCTTTCAGTATTGTTTCAAGAGACAGGCGCCCTTCGGGGCGCCTGTTTTGTTTTCAGGGACTAGTACCGCGGCAACTCGTGCGGTGCCGGTCACTCCGCGGCATCGACCGCGAAGACGAGGCCGCAGTCCGGGCACTCGCGCGCACTCGTTTGAAAGGTCGTGCCGCAGGCGGGACAGCGGGCCGTGTCCTTCGAGGGATCATAGACCTCCTCGTGCAGCTCGGGATTGACGTCGAGCCCCGCGTAATCGCGATCCCTTTCGCGGGCCATGAAGTCGCGGACCTTGGGGAGATCGTCGGTCAACGCCCAGACCTCCACGCGTGGACGGCATTTGCCGCCGGGACCACAGGTGTCCGGATTGCCCTTGAGCAGGAGCCGGACCCCGTCGCTTTCCTCGATTCGCGCCTGGATCCGCTTGGCTTCGTTGTACTCAAGCACGCCCAGCAGGACCTCTTGATCATTAGCTTCCATCCGGCAGTCTCCTCAAGACGTGAGGATAGCAGACTGGCCGCGCAAGCTCAAAGCATGACCCAGTAGAGAGTCATCCCCACGGAGCTGGAACGCAGCGAGAGCTCCTGGGGATAAACATTCAGGAACGGGTTGACCGCCAGGTTCGGGGTGATTTCCCAGTTGAAGCCCGGCTCCAGGTCCGAGCCGAGGCTGGTGAACTGCCCCGGCCGGTTTCCGAAGAAGTGGCTGCCTTCCATCTCATACAGCAGCGTGAACGAGAGATTGTTCCGGAGCTGGTAGGACAGGAAGGGCGCCAGATAGCCTTCGAAGTCGTTGCCGTAGCCCTGCTTGCCGAAGTAGTTGTAGCGGACGGAGCCGAAGAGCGTCATCGCGACCGGCGAGCGGCCCACCTGCCAGGTAAGCGCCTGGAACGACTGGACCCCCGCGAGCATGTCGTTTTCGCGCGAGATCGTCGTCACGGGGAAATGAAACCGCACGTCCCCGTACAGGTTTACATACTCGGTGTTGATCAGCTTGCTGTGGGAGATCCGGAGGAACGGATCGCGCAACGCCAGCCGGCTGTTTCCGCTCGCCTCCCAGGTGAACTGTCCCGTCGGGATCACGCTGAGCGCGTCCGTGAGGTTCATCGCGATTCCGAGGTAGTTGCGCAGCTGCACGGGCCGGTCCGGATCCGGCACGCCGCGCGAGTCGGGCTGGTAGCGCGAGGCGCCCTTGAGGCTCGGGCCGTAGAAGATCGAATAATAGAGCAGATTGTACTTCTTCCGCCGTGGCGTCGCGACCGCCTCGCTCTGCCCGACCGGGCTCACGGCATCCGTACCGGTGTCCCAGGCCGCCGCGCCGCTCTCCCCCGCGTCGCGCGGCCACGGTGCCTCCATGGCCGATTCGGGCTGGGCCTGGGTGACTCCCGGATTTCCCAGAAAGCCCCAGACGAGGACAATGCACAAAAACGATCGCGGATCGAGTCGGCGTATCATGTCGCGGTACCCCTTGGGCCGGTTAAAGCAAAGGGCTTGCCAGGGAAATCACCACGCAGTCCTGTACGTTCGTCCCGGTCGGAGCGGCGGGAAAAAGAAGCTTCCAGTCGCGCAGGACGCGCGCCGTCTCGTGATTCTCCACGGCCCAGGCGAGCTTCGCGCGGCTCGCGGCCCCTCGCGAGGACAACGCCCTCCGCCGGAATTCGGCGCCGAGCAGGGCGCCCGAGGCGCCGGAAGTTCCATCCACGCCGTCGGAGCTCATGCAAAGAACTTCGAGCTCGTGCTTCTCGAAAACGTCAAAGAGCGCAAGCCCGAGCGCGGCAGCGAGATGCGACATCCGTCCGCCGCGGCGGGGTTTGCCGGAATGCTCCAAAGCCACGGCGGGCTCCCCTCCGAGGATCAGCACGCCGGATCGCCCTTCGGCGACGAAACGGCGCACCTGGCTCTCGAGGGTCTTCACCCACTGCTGCCAGGAGTCGACCCTGCCGCTCCCGGTCCAGAGGACGGGCTGCTGACGGCGCCGCGCTTCCGACGCGATCGCGGCCACGCAGGTCCGGTTATCCGCGAGAACGCGATGCGGAACCCCGCGCTCCCAGAAAGGACCGCTTCCCACCACCCCGGGACCGAAGGGATGAACATCGGAGATCAGCAGTACCCGCGCCCGGGTCCCAGGCGAGAGCCGCCGCAGCCACCGCGCCGCCCCGCCGTGCTTGAGGGCGCAGAGCCGGGATCGCTCCGCATTGAGCTGCTGAATCGAGAGCGGCAGGGCGTACAGGTGTTCGAGCCGCTCGCGCAGCTCCCGCCGCGGTACGGTCGGGACCCAGGCCAGCGATGAGGCCCCTCCCGAGAGGAAAACCCAGAGCTCGGTCACCCCGGACCGTCGGAGAGAATCGAAGAAATCGAGGATCGCTCCCCCGGCCTCAAAGCTTCCCGGACCCGGCAGCGGATGCTCGCCAAGGAACCAGCGTCCGCGCACCCCTCGCGCCGCTTTCGGGGGAGCATCCGGGGAAACCACCAAAAACGGCGAAGCGGCCTCCAGCCAGCCTTCGCCAAACGCGGCTTGCCAGGAGCGGGAAGCGGCCTTTCCCCAAAAAAGGAAGGCCCTCTTCCCCCCGCGGGGACTGCCGCCCAAAGCCGGGTTGCGGAAGAGCTCCCGCGGGTCAACCGCCCGGAGTCCCGCCCTCCAAAGAGGACTTCCTGTGTCTTGGATTTCCACGCTATACTGAATATACCATGACACACGACTTCGAGCCCATCTGGCACGTCGAGAGCGATGGCATCAAGAACGGTCCATTCACCCTCGACCGGATCCAGGAGCTTTTCGTCAAAGGCAAGTTCCGTCCGAATGACCGCGTGACGGCAGCCCATCTCGGCGAACGCTGGATCACCGTGCAGGAGGCTTCCGAAGCGTATATGCGCCGGACCGCGACGGGAACCGTCCGTCTGCCGCCCCGTCCTCCCAAGGCGCCCCCCTCGCAACAGCCGCCCCGGGCCCCGCAAACGGATCAGCTCATGGGCCTGTTTGACGTCATCCAGAACGCCAAGTCCCGGCAAGCCAACCCTTTGGTTTCGGTTAAAGGCGCGACAGTCGGAAAAAGCTTCAAGATCCCCGGTCAGGTGTGGCTGATCCTTTCCATCACCGCGGTTCTCGGCGTCTCGATCACCGTAATCTACAGCCTCGTGCAGAAGTCCTCCCAGCTCGCTGACGTGAAGCCTGCCGCGGCCGTGAGCGGGGCCGGGACCGTGCAGACGGTGCAGACCTCGCCGGCGCAGCCGGCCTTGAGCCAGCCCATCTCGGCCCAGCCGGCGGCCGCGGCCGTGCCGTCTTCGCAGCTTTCGCGTCCCAGCCTTGCACCCAACCTCCAGGCTCGCCCCCGCGGCCTCGGAGCGCCGTTGGGCAGATCCGCCCCCCTTCTCCGGGACGTGCGTGATAGCCGCGACAGTCGCGACAGTCGCGACAGTCGCGACAGTCACGACAATCGCGATAATCGTGACAATCGCGACATCAAGGACAACCGGGATAACCGTGAACCCGAGCGGACGGACAGCAACGAGGACTGGCGCGCACGCGACGAGCGTGGCGAAGCGGTTCCGACCGATTCGAATCCCAATGCCCCGGGAGCTCATGGCGGAGACCCCGCCGCCCAGCCGGGCACACCGCCAAACCCGCCTTCCGAGGGCAACCCAAACCCGGAGAACCCCGAGCCGCCTCACAACCCCTCTGGACAGTAAGGCCGCCTTGGACTACCCAAAGAGGGTGGCACTCCAAAAGATAAAAACGCAGCAGGGCTTTTTCATGACCTTCGAGGGCACCGAAGGGGCGGGAAAGTCCACCTTGATCCGCGAAGTGGCGGCTCGCCTCCAGGAACAGGGCTATGCGGTCACTCTGACTCGCGAGCCGGGCGGCAGCCCCGTGGCCGAGCGCATCCGCGCCGTGATTCTCGAAGAGCCGATGGATCCTTGGGCGGAGCTTTTTCTCTACGAGGCGGCGCGTGCCGAACACCTCGCGCGGACCGTGCGGCCGGCCCTGGCCCTCGGCCACGTCGTGCTCTGTGATCGTTTCAGCGACTCCTCGCTGGCTTATCAGGCGCATGCGCGCGGACTCCCCTGGCCCAAGGTCAAGGCGCTGAACCAGGCGGCCACCCAAGGCCTCGCACCCGATATGACCGTCCTGCTCGACATCGATCCCGCCGTGGGACTGCGGCGCGCGCGTGATCCCAACCGCTTTGAAGATGAAGGCGTGGAATTCCAGAAAAAAGTCCGGAGCGGGTTTCTGAAATCCCGCCGCGAAGAGCCGCGCCGCTGGTTCACCGTCCGCGCCGAGAGCGGAACCCCGGCCCAGCTGGCCGAAAAGGTCCTGCGCGAATTCCACCAGCGCTCCTCCCAAAGTTCCCGAAAGCGGGCAAGCCGTGGCTAAGGCACCCAAGAGCGAGACCGCCGAGCAGCCCAACCTCCTGCCCCTGCCTGAGGCGGTGATCGGCCATCACGGAAGCGAGGGGCTTTTCCCGGTCATGAAGGAATGGGCCGCGCAGAAAAAGATTCCGCCCGTGCTTCTGATCGCCGGAGTTCCGGGCGTCGGCAAACGTTCCATCGGCAACTTCCTGGCGCAGTGGATCTTGTGCGAAAAGGGGCCCTTCGGTCGGCCTTCCGCGGCGGAAGAAGAAACCGTTGATCTCTTTTGCGAACCCGCGCCGGCCCCCGCCACGTCAGACGCGGCATCGCCCCGTCCCTGCGGTCAATGCTCGAGCTGCCAACGCGCGCTCAAGGGGAACTGGGTCGATTTCACCGAGATTCTTCCCGAAGAAGGCCAGACCCTCAAGATCGATCAGTTCCGCGAGCTGAAAGCCAGCCAGGGTTTTGGCGCCCATGAGTCGGCGTACCGCGTGATCCTGATCCCGAACTCCGATCGGATGACCCCGCAGGCGGCCAACTCCATCCTGAAGCTTCTCGAGGAGCCGCCGCGCGGCTGGATCTTCTTTCTCACGGCGAGCGATCCGACGCTCCTGCTGCCCACGATCGTCTCGCGCTGCCAGAGCCTGCGGCTCAAGCCTTTCCGGACCGAGACAGTCGAAGCCCTGCTCGCCGAGGCCGGCGTCGCGCCCGCGCGACGGGCGGTCTGCGCGCAGCTCGCGCACGGAAGCTGGGGCAAGGCCCTGGAGCTCGCGCAGGACGAGAGCTGGGAAAAGCGCCGGGAGATCTTCGAGCTTCTGGTCCGGCCCGAAGACGCGATTTCGTCTCTCGTGGACTGGGCCGCGGCGGAGCCGCGCAACTTCGATCTGCTCCTGAGCCAGCTCGAACAGCTCACGGCGGACCTCATCCGGTGGAGCGCGGGCTCCACGCCACCCGACCAGTACGCCTGGCAAAACAGTGACGGCAAGGCCGCGCTCATCCAGCACGCCAAGACCCTGAGCCAGGGCGGGATCCCGCGGGCCCGCGACTTCTGGCTCGAAAGGGCCGAGCGCATCGCCCGCGCCCGCGGCGAGGCCCTTGCGCCCTTGAACCGCAAGGTTCTGATCCAGGATCTTCTCCTTCCCTGGCTGAGCGTGCGATAATCGAGTCATGGTCTCCATCGAGGGAGTCGGCAAAAAATACGCCGAGCGCTGGGTGTTCCGCGGCGCGAAGCTGCGCGTGCGCGAGGGAGAGTCGGTCGTCCTGATCGGTCCCTCCGGCTCGGGCAAAAGCGCGCTCCTGCGACTCGTCGCGGGCCTGGAGACCCCGGACGAGGGCCGAGTCCAGGTCGCGACCCGGAATATCGGGATGCTCTTCCAGAAGAACGCCCTTTTTGACTCCTTGACGGTGGAGGAGAACCTGCTCTTTCCGATGAAAGAGCGGAGCGGCCTCACCGGGGCGCCCGCCCGCGCCCGCGCCGCGCATTACCTCGACGCCGTGGGCCTGCGCGGCTGCGAGGAGCTTTATCCATCGGAGATCTCGGGCGGAATGCAGAAACGCCTGGGAATCGCCCGCGCGCTCGCGGCCAAGCCCGAGCTCCTGCTCTACGATGAGCCGACGGCGGGGCTCGACCCCATCACCTCGCGCACGATCATCGAGCTGATCCTGAAGCTGCGCAAGGAGGAGCGCTGCACCCTCCTCAGCATCACGACCGACATGCGGCGCGCCTACCAGCTCGCCGACCGGATCTTTCTCCTTGCACGGGGCAACCTCGTCGAAGGCGGTACGCCGGAGCAGGTGCAGGCCACCACGGACCCGGCCCTGCGCCAGTTCGTGTACGGACTGCGTGAAGGCCCCCTCACCGCGGAGGGCCTCGCGTGAGCATCGCCTTCTGGGAAGTCTCCAAGGCCTTCGGCCCCAAGCAGGTGCTCGAGAACGTATCTTTCGACGTCGAGACGGGCCAGATCCTTTTCATCCTGGGCAAGAGCGGCGCCGGCAAATCAGTGATCCTCAAGCACATCGTCGGGGTGATGAAACCGGACAAGGGCGCGATCATCGTCGATGGCCAGAACGTCACCCGGAGCGACGCCGACGGGCTGGCGGACATCCGCCGCCGCTGCGGAATGGTCTTTCAGCACCCGGCGCTTCTGGATTCCCTGACCGTGTACCAGAACGTCTCCTTCGGCCTGAGGACCCCGCAGTTCGCCCGGACCCTCAAGCGCCCGATGACCGAAGCGGAGATGCGCGTCCGCGTAATCGAGAAGCTCGCCCTCGTGCATCTGGATGCCGACGTGCTCGATCGCCTGCCGCAGGAGCTTTCGTACGGAATGCAGAAACGGGTTTCGCTCGCGCGGACGATCGCGCCCGAGCCGCGTTACCTGCTCTTTGACGAACCGACGACGGGTCTCGATCCCATCACCACGCGCGCGGTGAACGATCTGATCTCCGAGCTTTCGCGCAAGCTCAAGGTCACGAGCATCGTCGTTTCACACGACATGGCGTCGGCGCTCGAGGTCGCCAACCGGATCCTCGTCCTCGACCAGGCGAAGGTGCTCGCCTGGGGAACGATCGACGAGGTCAAGCGCTGCGACGAGCCGCTGGTGCGCGACTTCCTTTCAGAGACGCTCGGGCTCTCCCTGGCGGAGGCCCGATGATTGGCGCGCTGGGCGGCTTTTTTCATGGGTTCCTCGGCGAGTTCGGCCGCTACTGCCTCTTCACCGCGGAGGTGGCCCGAACGATCCGGCGTACCCGGGGCAACCTCAAGCCGATCCTCGATCAGATCAGCCAGGTCTCGCTGCGTTCGCTGCCCACGGTGGCTTTTGCCGGCGTCTTCGTCGGCGCGATCCTGGTCCTGCAGTTCTACGACATGCTCCGGCAGTACGACGCGCAGATTTTTCTGGGCGGGCTGAACACCTCGGCCGTGGTCCGCGAGGTCGGGCCGCTGATCATCTCGTTCCTGCTCGCCGGCAAGATCGGCGCCTACAGCGCGGCGGAGCTGGGCACGATGCGGGTCACCGAGCAGATCGACGCCATCGAGTGCCTCGGGACGAACCCGATCCAATACCTCATCGTTCCGCGCTTCATCGGGATCGTGATCTCGAGCATGCTGCTCCTGGTGCTCGGCCTCATGATCAGTGTCCTGGGTTCCATGGTGGTTGCCGAGTTCGCGTGCGGACTGAACTTCCTGCAGTACCTCTCGACCGTTCCCCGGTTCACGAGCGTCGGGACGCTGGGCGCCGGCCTGCTCAAGTCGGGAGTTTACGGGCTGATCGTCGCCTCCGTGTCCTGCTTCTACGGCTATACCGCCACGGGCGGCGCCCGCGGCGTCGGGCGCGCGGTGACCCTCGCCGCGATCTACACGAACCTCTACATCCTGGCCGCCAACTTCGCGATGTCGAGCATCCTGGACAATCTGGGGAAGCTTCTGCCATGAGCGCCCAGGGACCGCTTCGCCGCGAACTTGCCACCCTGCTCCTGGCCGCCCGGCTGCTTGGCCAAACCCTGGCTGCGCTCCCCGGCTCGGCAAGCCGCTGGCCCGAGACGCTCCAGGCCGTCGTTCAGATCGGGATCGGGAGCCTTCCGATCATCGTCCTGGCCACTGTGTTTGCCGGCCTCGTCGTGACCAACGAGATCTCCTGGCACATGGACCAGGCGCTCCATACGGTATCGATGATTCCAGGAGTGACGGGCCAGTTCATCCTCCGCGAGCTCGGGATCGCCATCCCCGCCCTGCTCCTCGTCAGCAAGGTCGGGGCCTCGATCACCGCCGAGGTCGGAACGATGAAGGTCACCGATCAGATCGATGCCCTCAAGCTCCTCGGCATCGACCCGGTCAAATACCTCGTAGTGCCCCGCTTTATCGCAACCGTGATCGCGAGCGCGTGCCTGACGCTCATCGCGATCTCGGTCACCCTCGGCTGCGCCCTGGTGATCGCGGTGATCCATCACAACTTCTCGGTCCTCGAGTACCTCAACGCGCTCCGGCCCTATGTGGGGGTAGGTGACGTCTTTCGCGCCCTGCTCAAGGGGACCGTCTTCGGAGCGGTGATCCCGGTCGTCTCGTGCGCCTACGGCCTCCGCTGCCAGGGCGGCGCCGAAGGCGTCGGCTCGGCGACCACCAACTCCGTCGTCACCTCGACCATGGCGGTGATCCTGCTCGACTTCCTGCTGACCTACCTTTTCACGAGCGTTTTCTAAGCGAGCGGAAAGCGCCCGCGTCTCCGAAAGGCGATTTTGAAAGGCAGTTTTTGCCGACTTCATGCGCGGGCGCCTCTCTGCTAACATGGAGACCATGAAAATCTCCAACGAAGCGAAGGTCGGTGCTCTCGTCCTGGGCACGACCGCACTCGCCGTCGCCTTCGCCTGGGCCATTGGGATCCAGAATCCTTTCGCCGACAGCGTGAAGTTCCACGTCACCTACAACTTCGCGGGCGGCGTCGAGGTGGGCTCCCCCGTCCGCGTCTCCGGGATCAAGGTCGGCAAGGTCGAGCAGATCGAGTTCTTCGTCCCCGCCGAGCGCCAGAAGGTCGCGCACCAGGAGCCCGGGAGCGACGCCGTCTCGACCACCCAGGCAGTGCACCCGCTGCGCCTGCTCGTCTCCGTCCGCAAGGACGCCGCCTACGGCGTGCGCCACGACAGCCGTTTCTACATCAATATGGCCGGGATCATCGGCGAACGTTATGTCGAGATCACCCCGGGAAGCGTCGCCTCTCCCCGCATCCAGCCCGGCGAAGTCGTGGCCGGCATCGATCCCCCTCGCATCGACCAGCTTATCTCGCAGAGCTTCGATCTCGCCGGCAAGATCAAGAAAGTCCTCGACGAAAATGAAGGCGATATCACGCGCTCGATCGAGCTGCTCTACAAGCTCAGCGCCAACCTGAACCGCGCCCTCGAGGCCATCGACAAGAGCAAGGTCCTCAAGACCGATCTGTCGAAGCTGGTGGAGAATCTCATCGTCATCACGGGCGATGTCCGCCGCCTCACCGAGAAAACCCGCACCCCCGAGGCCGACAAGACCCTCAAGCTCCTCTACGATCTGCTCTGGCGGCTCGAGCCGCTGGATTCCCAGGGAATCCGCAAGTTCCTGCAGGATGAGGGCGTCAAGGTGAAGATGTTCTGAGGTGCGGCGAGGGATGCAAGCGTCCCCCTACTCGCAACCGTACTGCAGCCTCACGTAATGCAACTTCTCGAGGTCGCTTACCGGAAGCCCAAGAGTCTTCTTCATTCTGGAATCATTCATCGCGACCCGCACTC
>JAMPXZ010000174.1 GCA_023700925.1 Oligoflexia bacterium
GTCGAGGATCTGCTTCAGGCCACCCGGGGCAAGGACTGCGCGCTCATTGTCGGTCACGTCGCGACCAACCCCGCCGAGTTCGGTCGGGCCGCCCAAAACGTCGTCTCGGTCCTGGAGGGCGGCCGGCGCGTCTTCCGCCAGGCAAAGTCGCTGCTGCCCACCTATGATGTCTTCGACGAGGCCCGATACTTCGAGCCGGCTTCGGAGATCCAGCTTTGGCATCGCGGGGGGCGCCGGATCGCGCTCGCGATCTGCGAGGATCTTTGGGCAAAGGATCCTTCCTTTGAGCGTAAGATCTACCGCCAGGACCCGGTCGAAACGTACCGAGCCCTCAAAGCCGACCTCTTGATCTCCGCCTCCGCGAGCCCCTACATCATGAACAAGCGCGAGCGCCGCGAGGAGCTCCATTGCGACATCGCGCAGAACCTCGGCGTGCCGCTGGTCTACGTCAATCAGGTCGGCGCGACCGATGAAATTCTCTTCGACGGCGCCTCTTTTGCCGTGGATTCAAAGGGCCGCCTCCTGGGGCGGCTGCCGACTTTCAAAACCTCTTTCGGCCTCCTCAATCTGACCGAGAGCAAGGATGGCTTCTCGGGCGGCGAGTGGGAGTCGCCCTCGGCCGAGGGGCGGGAGGACGAGGCGCCGGCCGAGATCGACGTTCTCTGTCGTGCCCTCGTGATCGGGATCCGCGAGTATTTCGCCATCAATGGTTTCAAGACCGCGATTCTGGGCCTGAGCGGCGGGATCGATTCGGCCGTCATCGCGGCGCTCGCCGCGCAGGCCATCGGTCCCCAGAACGTGCTGGGCGTTGCGATGCCAAGCCAGTATTCCTCGGGCCACAGCCTCGAGGATGCGGAGCTGCTGGCGCGGAACCTCGGGCTTCGTTTCGAAGTCCGTCCCATCAAGTTCCTCTTCTCGACGAGCCTTCGCGAACTTTCCGAAAATCGCGGTACGCTCGCCCCGCTCGCACAGGAAAATCTTCAGAGCCGCCTGCGCGGGAACATCCTCATGACGCTCTCGAACCATTACGGCTCGCTCGTCCTCACGACCGGTAACAAGTCCGAGCTCGCGATGGGTTACTGCACGATGTACGGCGACATGGCGGGTGCGCTGGCACCCCTCGGGGATGTGCTCAAGATGCGGGTCTATGAGCTTGCGCGGTACATCAACGCGAAATGGGGCAGTCCCATTCCTGAGCGGTGCCTGACCAAGGCTCCGTCCGCTGAGCTGCGGCCCAACCAGACGGATCAGGACTCGCTGCCGCCTTATGCGCTTCTGGACGAGGTGATTGAACTTTACGTCGAGAATCGGGCCTCCGTCGACGAGATCGAGTCCCGTCTCGCTCTGCGCAAAGAGGGTAAGGCGCTGGCCGCCAAGGACCCGGCCTGGATTCGCGATATTCTTCGCCGACTCGAACTCAATGAGTACAAGCGGCGCCAGGCCGCGCCGGTACTCAAGGTCAGCCCCAAGGCTTTCGGGATCGGGCGTCGGATACCCGTGTCGAAGGCCTGGACCCAGTAGCTCCTTTACAAGCTTGCCGCGAACGGATATATGCGTTCGAATTATCGGTTACTTAGAGGAGCCTATGACCATGAACGCTGAGATCAAGAAAATCGTCGATCGCGTCAAGACCGCTCAAGACCAGCTCCAGAAGGTTCTGAACAATCAGGACTGGATGGACGAGGTCCGCAAGTACGCCGAGCGCCAGGGCCAAGAGGTGAGGAAGCTCATCGACTCGGATATGGGAAAGGTGAAGTCTTTCGTCGAGCGCGAGCGCAAGGAACTGGAAAAGTTCCAGAAGCAGCTCCCGGGCGAAGTGAAGCGGTTCAAGACCCTCATCACCAAGCAGCGTAAGGAGCTCGAGAAGCTTCTGAGGACCGCCGGAAAGGCGGCCCCCGCCCGCCCCACCGCCAAGAAGAAGCCGGCTCGGGTCAAGACCAAGACCACCGGCGGCAAGAAGAAGACCACCGCTTCCTCGCACGCCTGAGTGAAAGGGATTTTTCCATCTTTCACGCGGGGTTCTGTCCCCTGCTGAGGCTTGACACTAGAAATCCGGTCGGTTATTCCTTTGTGAGAAAAGGAGATTCAATCGAGGTGAGCTAGCTCGCCAGACAGCGAGTCCGCTCACTCAGGTGTACCAAAAAAATAAACTAACGAATGGCAATTATTCCATCCAATCCTTCAAGTCCTTCAAGTCCCTCAAGTCCTTCAGGCCCTCCCGGTCCATTTCCGCGTCCCAGATTCCCACGCGGACCGATTCCCCACCAAAGCAAAGATGAACATCGGATTAACGAGCGAATTCGTGTTCCCCAGGTTCGTCTGATCGATGAGAACGGTCAGCAGGTCGGGATCGTACCGACTCACGAAGCCCTTCAGATGGCGCGCGACCGCGGCCTGGATCTGATGGAGATTTCGCCGACTGCTCAGCCGCCTGTTTGCAAGATCTGCGATTACGGTAAGTTCAAGTACGAGAAGAAGAAAAAGGAACAAACCGCGAAGAAGAAGCAGACGGTGATCAAGGTCAAGGAGATCCAGCTCCGGCCTCAAACCGATGACCACGACCTGGAATACAAGTTCAAGAACGTTCGCCAGTTTTTGATCGATGGCGACAAGGCCAAGATCACGATCATGTTCAGGGGCCGCGAAATCACCTACGTGGATCAGGGCTTCAAGATGATGAGACAGCTTACGGAGCTCGTCAAGGACATCGCCGTCGTGGAAGCCACCCCTAAGCTCGAAGGCAAGAAGCTGATCATGGTGCTGGCCCCGGCCGCCAAGAAGCCCGGGAGCAGCAGCCCCAAGCCGGAGCTGCCGAAGCCAAAGAACCCTGGTTCGGAAAGCTGAAGTCGTCCTTTCTAAAATCTTGACGGCTTAAAGGGTTATAGAGTAGGGTGCAAGCCTTGCTGATCGCAGGGCTTGCACTTTTTTTTGGGCTCTTGTCGGGCTTAAAGGCAAAGCTCAAAATTGTTTGAATTTCGCATTTATTGAGGAAGCGATGAAACTGAAGACGAAGAAGGCAGCTGCCAAGAGATTTTCCTTCACTGCCACGGGCAAGGTGAAGTTCAAGAGGACCAATAAGCGCCACAACTTGGGGAGCAAGAACGCTGCTCGCAAACTCAAGCTTCGTTCGGCCGGTTACCTGTGCAAGGGCGATGAAGGGCATGCCGAAAAATGCATGCCGTACGGTTCTCGCTGATTCCCCCTTATTTAGACCCAA
The DNA here is from genome assembly GCA_023700925.1 of Oligoflexia bacterium. Classification (GTDB taxonomy): domain Bacteria; phylum Bdellovibrionota; class UBA1018; order UBA1018; family UBA1018; genus JAMPXJ01. The sequence goes on from JAMPXZ010000174.1 coordinate 3,218, forward strand.
GGAGTAGCTACAATGCCTCGCGCAAAACGTGGTTTTAAACGTCGTCGGCGCCATAACAAAGTCCTGAAGCGAGCTGAAGGTTTTGTTCTCGGCCGTAAGAATCTATACAGGCGCACCGCTGAGGCGGTCGACCGTGCGTATATCTATGCGTACCGCGATCGCCGCGCGAAGAAGCGTGATTTCCGCCAGCTCTGGATCGCCCGCCTTTCGGCCGCGGCCAGCACGAACGACATCAGCTATAGCCGCCTGATCGCCGCCCTCAAAAAGGCCCAGATCAAGCTGGATCGCAAGATCCTCTCGGATATCGCGATCAACGACGCGCCTGGTTTCAAAGCCATTGTGGACCAGGTTCGTACCCTCGCTCCCGCAAATTAAGCTTTCGCGGAGCTGACGGGCGCGTACCGTCGCTATGACTCTTGAGAGTGGGCGCGCCCGGTGCAAACTGGTGCGGATTCCGTAGGAAACGGCGGCGAGCCCTCGCTCGCCTTCGAGCTCAGGAGCAAGAGATGATAGCCAAGCTGAATGGAATAGGTGAGCAAGCGCTCAAGGATGTCGCCGAGGCCGGGTCCCTCGACGCCCTCGAACAGGTTCGCGTGGCGGTCCTGGGCAAGAAGGGCGCGTTGAGCGAGGTCCTCAAGGGTCTCGGAACCGTCACCGCGGAGGAGCGCCCCAAGATTGGCGCCGTCGCGAACGATTGGAAACGCAAGCTCGAAGGCGCGCTCGAGGACCGCAAGGCCGCGCTCGAGTCTGTCGCCCTGGAGGCGAGGCTTCAGTCCGAGCGGCTCGATGCATCCTTGCCCGCGCGGCTTCCGCATCGGGGCTCCCTGCATCCTGTGACAACGACCACCCGCCGGATCATCGAGATCTGCGCCAAGCTCGGCTTTGACGTCATGACCGGCCCCGAGATCGAGACGGAGTTCCTCAACTTCGACGCGGTCAATATCCCGGCCGACCATCCCGCGCGCGACATGCAGGATACGTTCTTCATGGGACCCGGGGTGCTGCTCCGGACCCACACCTCTTCGGTGCAGATGCGGGCGATGCGGTCGCAGAGCTGGCCGGTGCGGATTCTTTGCCCCGGCGCGGTCTACCGCTGCGACAGCGATGCCACGCATTCGCCGATGTTCCATCAGGTCGAGGGCCTGTGGGTCGATCGTGACGTGAAGATGAGCGACCTCAAAGGCGTGCTGAGCACGCTCGCGCGCGAGCTTTTCGGCGCGGAGGCGAAGATCCGTCTGCGTCCCTCGTACTTTCCCTTCGTCGAGCCCGGAGCCGAGGTCGACGTGAGCTGCTTCCAGTGCAAGGGCACGCCGCAAAGCGGCTGCCGGATCTGCAAGGGCACGGGCTGGCTGGAGATCCTGGGCGCCGGCATGGTGCATCCGCGCCTGCTTGAGCTGGCAGGCTTCAAGGATGCCGGTAGCGGCCTCACCGGCTTCGCCTTCGGCATGGGCGTGGAGCGCATCGCGATGCTGCTCCATCAGATCCCGGATCTGCGCCTGATGTTCCAGGGCGACGTTCGTTTCTTGAGACAATTCTGAGCGGCGGCGCAACCGCGCTTCAGCCGCGATAGGGGAAAAGCACGATGCAAATCTCGTGGAAATGGCTTTGCGAAATGGTGGATCTGGACGGCGTCGGCGGGCCTCAGGGCCTCGCGGAACTGCTGACCCGGCGCGGGCTCGAGGTCGAGGCGATCGATCGCCAGGACGCCGGCTTTGATCACGTCGTGACCGCGCGGATTCTCGAGCGCAACAAGCACCCGCAGGCGGACCGGCTGAGTCTCTGCCTGGTGACCACCGGCCAGGGCGATCCCATGGAGATCGTCTGCGGCGCGCAGAACATGAAGGCCGGAGACACGGTCGTGCTGGCGCAGATCGGCGCGCTCCTGCCGAACGGCGTGAAGATCGAGCGCAGCAAGATCCGTGGCGTGACCTCCAACGGCATGCTCTGCTCCGAGGAGGAGCTCAAGCTGAAGGATTCCGCCGAAGGCATCCTGATTCTTCCGCCCGAGACGCCGCTGGGACGCCCCCTGGCGGAAATCCTGGGCAAGGACGATACAGTGCTCACGCTGAAGCTCACGGCGAACCGCGGTGATTGCCTGAGTCACTACGGCATCGCGCGCGAGGTGGCGGCGGCGCTGAATCGCCCCGTGAAGCGTCCCGAGGCTCCCGCGCTGCGAGAGGGCGGATCGCCGATCTCGGTGAAGCTCGAGGCGGGCCCGGCGGCGCCGCAGTTTTTCGGCTGTTATCTGGAGGGAGTGCGCGTAGCTCCGTCTCCCGCCTGGCTCGTGAAGCGCCTGGAAGCCGTGGGCAGCCGCTCGATCAATAACGTGGTGGACGCCACGAATCTGGTGATGCTCGAGCTCGGGCATCCCGTGCACGCCTATGATGCCGAACGCATCGAGGGCACGACGATCGGCGTTCGCGTCGCGCGCGAAGGCGAGGAGCTGCCGCTTCTGGATGGGACCTCGGTGAAGCTCGGGGGGCTCGAGCTCGTGATCTTCGACGGCCAGCGCACGATCGGATTGGCGGGCGTGATGGGCGGCGGTAACTCCGAAGTCCAGGAGCGCACGACCCGCGTCTTCCTCGAATGCGCCGAGTTCGACCCCAGGCTCGTTCGCAAGGCTTCCTCGTTGCATCAGAAAAAGACCGACGCGGCCCACCGCTTTGAGCGCGGAATTGATCCCGAGGCGCTGCCTCACGTGATCGCGCGACTTGCCGACCTGGTCACGCAGCTTGCGGGCGGCCGGATCGTCGGCGCGGTGAGCGCCCGGACAAAGGCGCCGGAAGTCCGCTCGGTGAAGGTGGTCCCGGAGTATTTCGGAAAGTTCCTTGGCATGGACGTCACCGCGACCCGCGCGAGGGAGATTCTCACGGGCCTCGGCTGTCGCATCGACGAAAGCTCTGGCGCCTGGCTGGTCACTCCGCCGAGCTTCCGGCGGGATCTCCTGATTCCGGAGGATCTGGCCGAGGAGATCGCGCGTTCGATCGGTTACGGGGAGATCCGCGAGACCGTGCCGGTGCTCACGAGCGCGCCGAAGGCGATCTCCGCGCCGGAGAACGCCGCGGCCGCCGCGTTCCGGGTCCTTGACCGCGCGAAGGACGTGCTCTGTGGACTCGGGCTGAACGAGACGCTGAACTATGCCTTCACCAGCCGCGCGTGGCTCGCCAAGTTCGGCATGACCTCGGGCGCGCTCGTGGTGAATCCGCTCAGCGAGGAGCATGAGGCCATGGTGCCGTCGCTCCTTCCGGGCCTCGTCAAGAACGCCCTGGACAACTGGAACCGGCACTTCGGCTCCGAGCCGCTGCCCGTCCGCCTGTTTGAGCTTCGTCCGACTTTCGGGGCGGGCGCCGAAGGTCTCCGGGCGCGCGGCGAGATGGAAACCGGTGCCACCGAGCGCTGGAAGCTCGCCCTCGCTCTTTCGGGCCCGCGGTTTGCCGGTGGCCTCCGCAATGAGCTCGGCGAGGTCGACTTCTACGACCTCAAGGCGCTGGCGGAACGCCTCTTTGAGGCACTGGGGGCGCGGGGGATCCGGTATCAGCCGCTTATGGCTTCCCGGAGTGGGGGCAATCCGCTGCTTCACCCCGGCCAGAGCGTCGAAATTTTGGCGGGCAAGGGTGAGGTGATCGGTTACCTCGGGCTGCTTCACCCGGGCAAGGCTCGGGAGCTAAAGACCCGGGCGCCGCTGTGGCTGGCCGAAATCGACTGGGAAGCGCTCCAGAAGCTGGCTCGCGCCGCCTGGGAGGTGCCTGCCTTCAAGCCCTGGTCGGAGTTCCCAGCCATTGAGCGGGACTTCGCGCTGGTCGTGAAGAGCGATGTTTCTGCCGACAAAATCACTCAGGTAGCGATCAAGGCGGGGCGTCCACTGGCGAAGGTCGCAAAGATTTTCGACGTTTACCGGGGTTCTCAGCTCGGCGAAGGCGTGACAAGCGTTGCGGTACGGGTTATCTTTTATGAAGAAAACCGAAGCTTACAGGAATCTGAAGCCGAGGTTGCATCAGCTCAAATCCTTGGAGCCTGGAAAAAGGAGCTTGGAATTGAGCTGCGCAGCTGAGGAGACATTGGAAGTCAGTCCTGAACAGCAAGGCTAAGAAAGGTAAGGGAAAGCTACCGTGGCGATGACTAAAGCGGA
>JAMPXZ010000175.1 GCA_023700925.1 Oligoflexia bacterium
CGGAGATCCGGGCCAAGCTGGACCAGATCAAGGGCGACATCGTGGCGGGCAAGATCCAGGTACCCGACTACTACAAGAAAAAGTGACGAACGAAACGCCCGCGGTTGAGCTTCGCGGACTCCAGAAACGATTCGGCAAGGTCCAGGCGAACGAGGATATCCATCTTCGGGTTCGCCGGGGCTCCATCCACGCGATCATCGGCGAGAACGGCGCGGGCAAGTCCACCGCGATGAAGATGCTCTACGGGATGTACCGGCCGGATGCGGGGGAGATCCGCGTGCACGGGGAGCAGAGGAGCTGGGCCTCTCCCTCCGAGGCGATCGCCGCGGGCATCGGGATGGTGCACCAGCATTTCATGCTGGCGGGCCCCTATAACGCGGTGGAAAACATCGTGGCCGGCGCCGAGACGTCGGAGCCGCGCTGGCGGTGGCTGCCCCGGGCTTTTCGCCCCGTGGACGCCACGGGCGCGCGCGCGCGGCTCGAGAAGCTCGCGCGGCAGTACGGCCTCGAGATGAACTTCGATGCGCCCGTGGAGGAGCTCGCCGTCGGCGTGCAGCAGCGGATCGAGATTCTGAAGCTCCTGTACCGCGACGCCTCGATCCTGATCCTCGACGAGCCGACCGCGGTCCTGACGCCGCAGGAGACCGAGGAGCTCTTCGTCAACCTCCGCAAGCTCTGCGCCGAGGGCAAGACCGTCCTCATCATCACTCACAAGCTCAAGGAGGTCATGGCGATCGCGGATCACGTGACCGTCTTTCGCGCGGGCAAAGTCGTGGGGGATATCCCGCGCGCCGGCACGAGCGTCGAGGAGCTGGCCTCGATGATGGTGGGCCGCAAGGTCAACCTCACGGCCGCGCCGCCGCCACCGCCCGAGCGAGGCGAGGCGGTCCTGGATGTGCGCGAGCTGAGCCTGGCTTCTTCCGTCGGCGGCAAGCACCCGATCCAGAACCTGAGCTTCGATGTGCGCGCCGGCGAGATCGTCGGCATCGCGGGCGTGGAGGGCAATGGTCAGTCGCAGCTCCTGCAGCTGCTGCTGCATCCGCGCGCCTACCGCAAGCGGAGCCGGGGCGAGATCCATTGTCTGGGCCAGCCGATTCTGGCCGGCAAGGCGGCGCTCGCCACGGCGGCGATCAAGGCGCTCGGGGTCGGCGTGATTCCGGAGGATCGCCATCGCGAGGGCTTGCTCCTGGAGCGCCCGGTGCTGGAGAATTTCCTGCTGGGCCTGCATCAGCGCGCGCCGTTCGCGCGCCGGGGCTTTGTCTCGCTCAAGGCCGTCCGTAGCGCGGCCGCACGCGCGATCGAGGAATATGACGTGCGCCCGCGCTCGCTCGAGGTCGCGGCCGGTGGGCTCTCGGGCGGCAACCAGCAGAAGCTCATCATCGCGCGCGAGTTCGAGCGCAGTCCGCGTTTCATGGTCGCGGCGCAGCCCACGCGCGGCGTGGACGTCGGGGCGATCGAGTTCATCCATCAGCGTATCCTGCGCGCGCGCGCCGAGGGCGCCGGTGTGCTGCTGGTTTCCTCGGAGCTCGACGAGATCCTCGCGCTTTCGGACCGCATCCTGGTCATGTACGAGGGGCGGATCGTCGCGCGGTTCAACCGCGGCGAGGCCACCGAGCAGTCGCTCGGAATCCACATGGGCGGAGGGTCGCACTCATGAAAGTCGCGGCAAAAGGGGGCTGGCTGCCCCTGCTTCAGCCGATCCTCGCGGTCGCCGCCGGACTCGCGGCGGGCCTCGCGGTCGCGGGCCTAGCGGGCGAGAGCCCGTGGCATGTCCTGAAGATCCTGGCGCGAAGCGCTTTCGGATCGCCCTATGACCTCGGGATGTCGCTCTTTTACGCGACGCCGCTCATCTTCACCGGCCTCGCGGTGGCGCTCCCGCTCAAGGCGGGGCTTTTCAATATCGGCGCCGAAGGGCAGCTCACCTTGGGCGCGCTCGCGGCGGCGGCCGTGGGGGCGCTCTTTCCCGCGGTCCCGTGGCCGTGGGCGCCGCTTCTGGCGGGCCTCGCGGCCTTCGCCGCCGGCGCGTTCTGGGGCTTCATCCCCGGCTGGCTCCGCGTGCGGCGCGGAAGCCACGAGGTCATCAACACGATCATGCTCAACTTCATCGCGGCCGGTCTTGCGAGCTGGGTGACGTTGTACCTTCTCAAGAACCCGGCCTCGCAGAATCCCGAAACCCGCGACCTGGGTGCGGGCTACGCGATCGCGAAGCTTCACGTGTTCGGAGACGCGCCGGTGAGCTCGGCGCTCTTCCTCGCGCTCCTCGCCGCCGCCGCGGTCTGGGTCTTCCTGTGGAAGACCGTCGCGGGCTTCGAGGTTCGGGCGGTGGGCGAGAATGACGTGGCCGCGCGCAAGGCGGGTATTCGCGACGGGCGCGCGCGCATCCTGGTCATGGTGCTCGCGGGGGGCCTCGCGGGACTCGTGGGCATCGGCGAGGTCCTCGGCAATGCGGGCCGGTTCCGGCTCGGCTTTTCGCCGGATTTCGGCTTCATCGGCATCGCCGTGGCGCTCCTGGCGCGCGGGCGGCCCGAGGGCGTCGTCGCGGCGGGACTGCTTTTCGGCGCGCTTCACAAAGGCTCGGCCGACCTGGATCTGGAGACCGAGAACGTCACGCGCGATCTTTCGCTCATCCTTCAGGCCCTGGTGATCCTCTCGGTTTCGGCGGACGGACTCTGGGACTGGCTCAAAAAACGGAGGACGGCGCCATGAGCCTCGACTTCGCGATGTGGGAACAGATGGCGGGCTCGACGCTCCGGGTGTCCACGCCGCTGCTTTTCGCGGTGCTCGGGGGCCTGCTCTGTGAGCGGGCGGGCGTGGTCAACATCGCGCTCGAGGGCCTGATGCTGGTGGGCGCGTTCGCCGCGGTCGCCGCGGCGCTGGCGACCGGTTCGCCCTGGACGGGAGCCGCCGCTGGCGCGGCCGCGGGGCTGGTGTTCGCGGCGATTTACGCGCTGATGGTCGTCCGGTTGCGCGCCAATCAGATCGTCGCGGGGACCGCCATCAACATGCTCGCGGCCGGGGTGACGCCCTTCCTGTGCAAGATCCTTTACGATTCCAGCGGCGCTTCGCCGAATCTTCCGCTCGACTCGCGCTTCGCCATCGCACCGGTGTGGTTCGCCTGGATACTCGTCGTCGCGTGCTGGAGCTGGCTCCATTACACGCCGTCGGGCCTGTGGGTGCGGTTTGCCGGCGAAAACCCCGAGGCGCTGGATACGGCGGGGGTCAGCGTCAACCGCGTGCGCTGGCTGGCCGTCATCGCCAGCGGCGCGATCGCGGGCCTGGGCGGCGCTTCGCTTTCGATCTTCCTTTCGTCGAGCTTCACCCGCAACATGACGGCGGGTCGCGGCTTCATGGCGCTCGCGGCGTTGATCTTCGGCAAATGGAAGCCGATTCCGGCCGCGGCCGCCTGCTTGCTGTTCGGCTTTGCCGATGCCGCGCAGATCCGGCTCCAGGGCGTGACCCTCTGGGGCGAGCAATCCGTGCCCGTGCAGTTCATCCAGATCCTGCCGTACCTGCTCACGGTGCTCGTGCTGGCCGGGGTCGTGGGCAAGTCCCGTTCTCCCAAGTCTCTTGGCTTGCCGTTCCACCGCGGTTAAACTGGTACTTCACGGACGAAGTTCCGAAGTTCAATCAGAGTGCGTTTAACGCCGAGGAGGAGTGTGGAATGTCGGATTCACGGATGAAGTTACTGGCCCTGCCTTTGTTTTTCTTCGCCAGTCAGGCGATGGCGGCGACGTTTTCGCTGGAAGACCTGACCAGCTCGACCAATGCCGGGATCAAGACCCTGGTGCAGACCGTGGCGATCGGCACGGATCACCGCGCATATATGTCCGCCTCTCCGCTCGGCTCGACCATCGGCTTCGATATCGGCGTCGATCTTACCCTGATCAAGGTGCCCACGGGCTTCGCGAATAGCCTCGCCATGATGTCGGGCACCGCCACGACCGAGGTGCCGGGGACACTCTTTCTGCCGCGCCTGAACGTCCACAACGGCCTGCCCTTCGGAATCGACGTCGGCATGAGCTATATCTCCTATCAGTCCATGGCGCGCTCCATCGGCGCCGAGCTGAAGTGGGCGTTCCTCTTCGGAAAGGGGCCGCTGCCAGCGGTCGCCGTGCGCGCCAGCGGCAACTGGGACACCCTGTGGTTCCTCAAGACCGCGACCTACAAGCTCGATGTGGTCGTCTCGAAGAACCTTTACCTGATCGACCCGTATGTCGGCACGGGCCTGCAGCTGTGGAACGGCGAACTCACGCTTCCCGCGGGCCTCACGGTGCCTCCGGGGCTGGACCTCAAGCCGTCAGGGCTCAATCCGCATGTGTATCTCGGAGCCGCGCTTAAGCTCCTGTTCATCAAGATCACGGGCGAAGTCGACTACAGCACCTCCGGTGTCACCACCTACGGCGCCAAGGTCGGCTTTGGCTTCTAAGCTCCTTCTTCGTCTCGCACCGCTCGCCGTGGTCATCGCCATGGCGAGCGGTTGCATGGTTTCGGAGCGGCTCGCGCGGGAGTGGAGCGTCCTCGTCCGGCTCGCCGGACGCTGGGCTCCCGTCGCGAAGCCGCTGCCTTCTCCGGCGGCGCCGGAGGATCCCGCGCTCGGCGCAAGCGCGCAGCGGGCGCAGGAGAACCGCGAGCTGCTGCGGGAGGTCTTCTCGATCGTGCTCGTGCGCGATCCGATGAGCCCGAGCGCCAACGCCGGTTACCGCGCGCAGTTCGTGGGTCTGCTCCACACGCTCAATCAGGGCGCGTCGCTCGAGGGCGTGTACAACGGCCTGACTCACTCGTCGGCGTATCGCGAGCTCGAGCTGCGCGGCGCAGCCGCCTCGGACGCCGAGGTCCTCGCGTTCGCGCGGCTGCTGGCCGGGCTCGAAGAGGCGTTGCCCGCGGCCACCGTTTTTGATTCCTCCTCCGCCCGGCCCCTGAAGATCCTGAGCTTCGAGGAGCTGGCGAACCCGACCGGCTCTCCCGCGCCGGCTCCGTCGCCCTCGGCCTTGGCGGCAGCCAGTGTTTCGCCCGAGCGATACGCTGAAATTTTCAAGGGCGCGACCCGCTACACCCTCAAGCGCGTGGCCGGGGATGAGGCGCTCAAGGTGATTGCCGCGAAGAAGGCGTCGCCCGGAGCGCTGGCGGCCTGGTATGGCAAGTGGGTCCTCGCGGCCAACGCGTTCGGCGTCGACTTCGGGATCCCGCTCCGGCACCACGGCGAGGAGGAGTTTCATCGCCGCTGGGCGAACGAAGCGCCGCTGGATCGGCTCACCTGGGAGGTGCTGACCCGCGTGCACCGGATACTCAACGCGAAGCTTCCCCAGGGCCAATAGACTGGCTGAAAACCGCAAAATAGCGTAAGTTCATGGCCTATGAGCCATCCGCTGATCATCACCTGCGCCATCACCGGCGCCGAAACCACGAAAGAAAAACAACCCTATCTCCCCGTGACCCCGCGCGAGCAGGCGCTGGCCGCCGAGGAGGCCGTCAAGGCCGGAGCCTCGGTGATCCACCTGCACGTGCGCGAGGATGACGGCAAGCCTTCGCAGCGCCCCGAGCGCTTCGAGGAGGCGATCCGCGCGATCCGGGAGCGGGTCCCTTCGGCGATCATCCAGATCTCGACGGGCGGAGCCGTGGGTGAGTCGATCGAGAATCGGGCGCGGCCGCTCACGCTCAAGCCCGAGATGGCTTCGCTCAACCTGGGCACCATGAACTTCGGGGACGAGGTCTTCTTCAATCACCCGCGTGACATCGTGGGGCTGGCGGCCCGGATGCATCAGAACGGCGTGCTGCCGGAGCTCGAGGTTTATGAGGCCGGAATGCTCGAGGCCGCGTTCCGCCTGGCCAAGCAGGGAATCCTGCGCGAGCCGTTCCACTTCCAGTTCGTCCTGGGCGTCCCGGGCGGGATGTCGGGCGAGCCGCGGAACCTTTTCCACATGATCTCGCTGCTCGAGTCGTACGGCGCGCGTGACTCCCACTGGGGCGTCGCGGGAGTCGGGCGCTACCAGCTTCCGCTCGCGGTCCAGGCGGTGGTGCTCGGCGGCCACGTTCGGGTGGGCTTCGAGGACAACATCTTCTATAACAAGGGTGTACTGGCGACTTCCAACGCGCAGCTCGTCGAGCGCGTGGCGCGCCTCTCGCGCGAGCTCGGGCGCGAGGTGGCGACTCCCGAAGTCGCGCGGAAGCTCCTGGGGCTCAAGTAGACTTCACGCGAAATAGTTCTTCGGCAGCTCGACGCCCTGCTCGCGCAGGCGCTCGACGAGCGTCGGGACGAAGCCCGTGAACTTGAAACGGCCGGATTCGGTATCGTACTGAAAGATCTCCTGGCTCGTGACCGTATCGCCTTCCATGGCCGTGACCTCGGTGACCGCGGTCACGCGGCGCTTGCCGTCGCGGAAGCGCTTGACCTGGATGATGAGATCCACGGCGCTCTGGATCTGCTTGCGGATCGCCATGAGCGGGATCTCGACGCCGGAGGTCATGCACAGCGTCTCGAGGCGTGAGATCGCATCGCGCGGGGTGTTCGCGTGAATCGTCGTCATCGAGCCTTCGTGGCCGGTGTTCATCGCCTGGAGCATGTCCAGGGACTCGGCGCGCCGGCACTCGCCGATGATCAGGCGGTCCGGACGCATGCGAAGCGCGTTGGCGACGAGCTCGCGCGCCGTGATGGCGGGGACGGTGGGCGACTGCGGCTTCGTCTGGAGCCGGACGCTGTTGAAGTGGGCCACGGCAAGCTCCGGCGTATCCTCGATCGTGACCACGCGCTCGCCCTTGGGGATAAAGGCCATGAGTCCCCCGAGCAGGGTGGTCTTGCCGCTGCCGGTGCCGCCGCTGATGATGATGTTCATCCGGGCCGCCACGCAGACGCTCAGGAAGTGCGCCATCCGGCGATCGAGCATCTCGTGGGACAGCAGATCCTCGATCGTGAAAGAGCGGGTGGGGAACTTGCGGATCGTGATGCAAGGACCTCCGACGGTCAGGGGGGGGCCGATGATGTTCACCCGCGAGCCGTCGGGCAGCATCGTGTCGACATAAGGCTGATCCGGACTGAGAATGCGGCCGGTGACATCGAGGATCGCGCGGGCCAGGCGATTGAGCTCCTCGAGCGAGGTGAGGGCGAAGCCGGAAAAGACGATCCGCCCGGCTTTTTCGACCATGACGTTGCGCACGTCGTTGACCATGATCTCGGTGACCTGCGGGTCTTTCATGAAGCCGTCGAGAATCCCCATCTCAGGCATCTTCCCCGGCAATAGGTGTCGCGAGGGGGAGGCGGGCGGTGGGGGGGCGTCCGCGGCCGCC
>JAMPXZ010000176.1 GCA_023700925.1 Oligoflexia bacterium
CGGTACTCCCAAAGAACCCTTGGGTCGATCAGCATCCCGATCGAGACAAAGAAGATCGCCCCGAAGAGATCACGCAGCGCCTCCATCCGGCCTTCGATCCGATGGAGCAGCTCCGTCTCGGCGAGAATCGATCCCATGATGAAGGCGCCGAGCGCCGTCGAGTAGTTGAAATGCGTCGCGACCACGACCAGTCCCAGGCAAAGTCCGAGCGAGAGCAGCGTCACCAGCTCGTTGTTGGCGAGGCGCCCGACCGCTTTCATGAATGGCGGCACGAGGAAGTAGCCCGCGAGCATCCAACTCCCGACGATCAGAATGAGCTTCGTGGCCGCGACCACGAGCTCCCAGGGAGAGACCGAGCTCGTCAAGGCCACGGTCGAAAGCGCGACGAGCAGCAGGATCGCGATCAGGTCCTCCACGATCAGCGTCGCGAAGACCAGCTCGGCGAAGCGATGCGTCTTGAGATTCAGCTCCTCTAGCGCCTTGATGATGATCGTGGTCGAGGAAATCGAAAGCATCGCGCCAAGAAAGATACTGTCCACCGTGGTCCAGCCCAGGAGCTTGCCGACGAGGTAACCTGCGGGGAGAAAAAAAAGCACCTCCAGCCCCGCAGTGACGACGGCCGAGGTGCCCGCGCGGGCGAGCTTCCGGAAGCTGAACTCCAGGCCCAGCGAGAACATCAGGAAGATCACGCCCAGCTCGGCCCAGATCCGGATACCTTCGACGTCGGTCACGAGCTGGACCGGAGGCGTGTATGGGCCGACGATCATTCCGGCGACGAGGTAACCCAGGACGACGGGCTGACGGATGCGCCTGAAGAGCAGGCTCATCAGTCCGGCGATGAAGAGGATGACAGCGAGATCCTGATCAGGGGCGGCACCCGGTGCGGACTACCACACGACGCGGAGCCCGCAAAAGCCGATCGCACACGATCGAGGTTAGCCATGGCGGTTAGCAATCGCCGTCGCTAGTGAACCACCTTGTCGCTCTTTTCGGCCGTATAGCTGCTGTAAGGCGTCTGAACGAGCACCGGCTTGCCGTCCGGACCGACGAAGCCATGCACTTTGTAGACGATGAGCGGCACGGCTTTGCCTTTGACCTTGGCTTCATGAGCCTTCTCAAAAATGAAGCGCCCCTCGAGCTGCTTTCTGACCTCTTCGCTCACGAGCAGGTCCGTTCCGAACTCCTTGGTCAGTGACTCGATGCGCGAGGCGGTGTTGACCGTATCGCCGATCACGGTGTACTCCATCCGCTCCTCGGAGCCGATATTGCCGGCGATGAGCGGGCCGTAGTTGAGCCCCATGCCGATGCGAAGCGTCGGCAGGCGATCCCGCATGAGCTCGACGTTGAGCTCGGAGAGGGCTTTGCGCATCTCCAGGCACGCGCCGAGCGCGTTGAGCGGATCCTCGAGCTTCGGAATGGGCGCGCCCCACACGGCCATGATCGCGTCGCCCACGTACTTGTCGACCACGCCGCCGTGAGCGAGGATCACCCGCACCATGCGCGTCATGTAACGATTGAGGATGTGCACCAGGGCCTCGGGCTGGAGCTTCTCGCTCATCGCCGTGAAACCGCGGACGTCGGAGAAGAAAACGAAGGCGCTCTTGCGCTCCCCACCGAGTTTCACCTCGCCGGAGAGGAGCTTTTCGGCCACATCCTTGCTGTGAAACTTCGCAAACGTAGCCTTGACCCGATCGCGCTCTTGCAGACCCGCGGCCATGCTGTTGAAGGTCTGCGCGAACTCGACGATCTCGTCGCCCCGGCCCTTCTTCTTTGAAACAGGAAGGCGGACCTGGAAGTCGCCGGAGGCGATCTTGCCGGCCGCGTGCGCGAGCTCGCCGATCGGACGGGTAATTCCCTGCGAAAAGAAAAAGCCCACACAGAGCGCGAGGAACAAAAAGGCAGCCGCAAGCAGCGAGGTGCGCCGGTAGAGCAACGTCTTGGCGGCTTCGGTCCGCGAGAGCGGCACCTGACTCACGATCGCCAGGTCTCCGAACCCGACCTTCTGAAAAGCCCCGATCTGCGCCACTCCCTCTTCATCCAGGAAGTCGAGCTGCGCCGAGGGACTGCGTCCCTCCTTGGAGCCTTTGAAAATCGAAAGCCCGGCTTTGTCGGCGCCCGGCGCGAAGCGTCCCGGATCGGACGACGCCAGTACGCGGTGATGCCGATCGACGAGAAAGCTCGTCGAGGTCGTGGCATCCGCGAAGAGTCCCGCCCACTTTTCCTGCTGAAGCTCAAGCACCAGGAACTGCGAGAAGCTTCCATCTTCGCGCTGCACGAGCGGGATCCCGACGCGAAGAAGCGGGAGCTGACCCTTGAGCCGGCCCACGGCGAATTCCACCGCGCCCTTACCGAGCTGCTCGCCGTTGAGCGGCGTACTCTGATCCAGAACCTCGAAGTCCGCCGTCGCAAGTCCAAAGCGCTTCGCCGCCTCCGGCTGGGCGATACGCCATTGCGCCTTGGCCTGACCTTCCTGAAAGCGATAGAGCGCGATGCCGAGGATCTGCGCGTCCTGGGCGATCGTTTCCTGAAGGAATTTCACCTGGTCCTCGGGATGCGCGAACTCCTCGAACGAGATCGCGCCGAGCAGCCTCGCCTGGTCGGCAAGGTGCTTCATCTCCGCGCGCACGCGGCCCGAAAGCAGCGAGGCCGAATCGAGCGTGTTCTTGCGCAGCAGGCCCGAGAGGTCCTCGGAGTACAGGTGCGTGGCGAGGGAAACCACCCCGAAGATCCCGAGAAAGGAGAGCAAAAGCACCAAGCTATTGAGCTTCTTGCCGATGGTCAGGCGCACAAGGGGCTTTTCGGCGGAACGGACCTCAAGGTTTATGGGATTTTTCCCGAAAAACCAAAGAGATGAGATGGCTTCCCCTGCTCTCGGCACTCCTGGCCGTGCTCTTTGCCGCGCTCTTTGTCGCGGATCTGAGCGGCTATTTCAGCTCCACGCGCAATCCGGTGGCGCTGGTTTCGCGCGCCGATGGCTCAACGCGCCGCCTCCCCAAGGATCAGCTCCTCTGGGACCGCGCGCCCGTGGGTGCTCTTCTCGGGACCGGGGACACGATCTCGACGGGCGAAGCGTCGTCGGCGAAGATCGTCTTTCACTCCGGCGCGGAGCTGGAGCTCGAGGCGGCCTCGATGGTGGTCCTCGGCTCCGAAAAAGACGAGATCAAGCTGAGCTTCGTGAGCGGCGGCGGAAAGGTCCGAGTCGCCAAGACCGCGACGAAGAAGATCGTTGTGGCGAGAGCGGCGCCGGGGAGCACGATGGCGAAAAAGCCGCAGCCAGCTCCGAAAGCGACGCCCGCTGTTGCCGGGCAGCCGGGCACGACAGCCGGGCAGCCCACTCCGGCGACCCCCATCGCGGCCGAGACGGATCCCTTCGTAGAAGTTACCGAAACGGACGAGATCGTACCGCTCGAGAGGGCGGCGCCCGAGGCAGCAAAGAAGGTCGCGGAGCAAACGCGCCAAGCGCCGGTGACGCCGCCGCCCCCCGCGCCTCCGAAGCTCGCGATCGCCCCTATTCAAGAGAAACGCGCCCTCGCCTCCGAAGCCGCGCCGGTGAAGAGCCTCCTCAGCGCGCGCACCGAGCTCAACGCGATGAGTGCGCTGCCGCCCGCGCCGGGGCCGCGGTTTCCGCTCAATGAGGCGGCGATCACGGCGGGCGATGGAACGGAGCTGCGGTGGGATTCGCCTGAGATCAGGGGTGAAGCGTCGCCGGACCTGTCCGAAAATTTGATCGTCAGCTACGAGGTTACCCTTCGGCCCGAAAGCAAGGACGCGGCCGCCGCGCCCGTGGTCCTCAAAACCGCGAGCACCGCGCTGCCCCTTCAGGACGTGGCGCCCGGGCGTTACCGCTGGAGCGTGCGCTCGGTTTCGCGCGCGGGCAAGCTGAGCCCGGCCTCAAGTCCCCGCTGGCTCGAGGTCAAAGCACCGGCCATCAAGCTGCCTTCGAAGCCGCGAGCCGTTTCCGTCGAAGTCGAGCTGAACAAACCCGAGGTCTATTCCGTGGAGGTCGAGTGAGAGCGTGGCTCGCGACCCTACTCCTGCTCTTGAGTGGCTTCTCGGGTGCGACGGCGCTCGGCGCCGAGATTTCCCCACCCGGCAGCGAGCGCCGCACGAAGCTTGCGTGGGAGGCGCTCGAAGGCGCCACGCGCTACGAGTTCGAGCTCGCGCGGCGCGAGACGATGCAGCCCATTCTGAAGAAAGAAACGCCCTCCAACAACGCGCTCACGCTCCTGCTCAAGCCCGGCAAGTATTTTTTCCGCATCCGGGGACTCGCCGCCGACGGAAAGCCCGGCCCCTGGAGCGACGTGACGCCGTTCGAGGTGAAGCTCCCGCCCGCCGGGCTGCTCGCGCCCGCGGAAAAAGAAGTCCTCGAACGCAGGGTCGGCGGCCCGACGATCACCTTCCGCTGGCAGGAGCAGGGCGCGGGCGTTCGCTACCTTTTTGAAGTGTACGCCGGCAAAAAGCGCATCGTGGGTCGCGCGCTCATGGAAACGCAGTTTGACTTCAAGCCGCTGCGGCCGGGCGAATACCGCTGGCGCGCCGGTTATCAGCACGCGCAAGGACAGGAGTGGTCGCCGTTTCGCACGCTGATTGTGAGGCCCGCCGCCTTTCTTCCGCCTGAAGAGGTCGCGCCGATAGCGGAACCCCTGCCCGCGCCTCCCCAGCCCGGCCTCGCGGAAAAGGCGAATGCCGCCGAATATTGGCTCATCGGCCGCCTCGCCCAGTCGGTCGTGGCGTACCAGGCACAGGACTATGACTCGGGTCAGACCGCGGCGGGCGCGGCGCTCGTACGCCTCCTGAGCACGGAGCTTCGTTGGCGGGCACCGAGAAGTGCGCGCAGTCCCTGGGGTCTTTCGGGCGCGCTGAACCTCGAGGTGATCCGGCAGAACGTGCTGGAGACGAACTTCACCCTGCCTCGCGGGTATGCGCGGCTTTTTGCCACGCGGCTCGTGGACCCGCGCTGGCGCCTCGGGCCCTTCGTGCAGTTCAGCGTGAATCGAAGCGGCGTCTTTATGGTCCAAGGCGCGACGCAGGCGCTCACGGCGACCATCACGCGGATGAGCCCGGGCGCGGGTTTCACGGCCGTTTACACGCCAACGCCGTCGCTGCTGTTCAGCTTCATCGGACTCGTGAGGTATGACCTGGGCGGCGAGGCGGTGGCACTGCCGAGTGCCGTGGATTCCAACTTCGGTTACGAGACGGGCTTTGGCGTCGCGCTGAATCTCTCTCCCAAGCTCATGCTCGAGGGGCGCCTGCGCGTACTCGAAGAGCGCTTCACCTGGACTCCGGCGAACGCCGCGGCGGCGGGCGGGAAGAAGAGTTCGCTCACCGATACGTTCATCATCCTCGATGCGGGGTTTGGGTATCGGTTTTAGACAGTGTTGACGGGACTACTTCTTCAGCGCGAGAACGTGGTTGCCCCGGCAAGAGAACTTTTCCCACTTCTCGGTCCCAATCTGGACGGGGCTGGAAAAGCAGGTGCCGGAGTGATGGCCGAGCTGACCTGAGAGGTTATAGCCCCAAGACCAAAGAGTGCCGTCGAGCTTTTGAGCGATAGTGAATGCTTCTCCCGCCTGGACCTTGGCCCAATTTGTATCAGTCCCAACCTGCACGGGAGAACTGAAGCTCAATGGGCCAAATCCAAGGCGGCCATTGGTATGATCTCCCCAGAGCCAGACGCTGCCGTCGTTCTTCATGGCCATGGAGTGGATTCGGCCGCAGGAAATCTCTACCCAGTTCGTATCAGTTCCGATCTGTACCGGACTTGAACGACCTGCGGTATCAAAGATGCCAAGACCGAGCTGGCCCGAACCATTTGCGCCCCAACTCCAGAGCGTTCCGTTCGTTTTCAGGGCCAAAGCATGAGAGGAGCCGGCAGCGACCTTCGCCCACTCTACGCCAACCTGCACGGGCGAAGTTCGCTGAGTCAGATCAGAGAGACCCAGTTGACCGCTAGAATTGAGCCCCCAGGCCCAAAGCGATCCATCCACACGAAGCGCTAGACTGTGACTCAGCCCCGCTGCTACCTTCGACCAGCTCACCCCTGCACCGATCTGAACCGGCGAATTCATTGAGGTGAGATTGCTTATACCGAGCTGGCCGCTACCGTTCAGCCCGAAACTCCAGAGGGTCCCAATGCCGGTATCGGGAGTTGCCTCACGAATCGCCAGCGAATGATAAGCACCGGCGCTTACACTCACCCAGTCCGTTAGTGCGCCGATCTGAACAGGAGAGGACTTACCTACGTTTGTGCTATCTCCGATCTGCCCAAAGCCATTGCCACCCCAGCTCCAGAGAGTCTTACTCCTGATGGCCAGGGAATGCCCACCCCCTGCGGCGCATCTTTGCCAGTCCGTTGCAGAACCCAGCTGTTGGGGACTCGACCGGGCAAGAGTATCATTATGGCCGAGCGCTGTGCCATTCCCGCCCCAAGTCCAAAGATTCCCGTCTTCGATCACCATCGAATGAGTCGAACTCGAAGACACCACCCACGCCACGGATGTCATCGAACCAATCTGGCACGGCGAGAGCCGTTTTAACGAATCGCTCTGTCCGAGCTGATATTGAAGATTAGCTCCGCTGCCCCAAAGAGTCCCATCAGGACGAATGAAGAAAGATTCGTCAGAGCCAGCCGAAATCCCGAGAAATGGTCCACCTGGAAAGACGGTTGGCACCCTCTTTAAAGTACTTTGACCATTACCTAGCTGACCGTAATCATTATTGCCCCAGGCCCAGAGGGCGCCATTTCTGATACCGGCAACAAAATTCAACCCGCCCGCAATTTCAGTCCAGCCTGTCTCGATCCCGACCTGCACCGGAGAAGAAATGTTCGTGGCCTCCACGGGCTCTTGGATCCCCAGTCGCCCTGCCGTATTCGTGCCCCAGGCCCAAAGACTTCCGGCTGAATCAATCCCTGCGGAATACCCGTTCGAAGCAAGCGTTCTTGACCACGTTCTCCCCGCCATCAGAACGGGAGTCGATCGAGTGGAAATGTCGACCCCAAGCCCCAGCTGACCATTGGTGCCATATCCCCAGACCCAGAGTGTGCCATCGCTGGCAAGCGCGAAGCTATGCGTATTCCCAGCTGAAACGCTGGTGCAGCTTTGACCTACTCCGCTGACCTGTACAGGAAGCGAACGCGAACCCACTGTCCCGCCGTCGCCCGTCCCGTGCTGCTCGTTAGTGTTCATCCCCCAGGCCCAGA
>JAMPXZ010000177.1 GCA_023700925.1 Oligoflexia bacterium
CGACCGGCCGCTGTGTTTTTAGCCCCCCCCTCCCCGCCTCCGCCGTTTCCCGGTACCCCATTCTCCTTCAGTTAAGACGTCCATATCGCCCCAGCAGGAGCATGAAGTCGCTGGAACCCTGGCGGGTTACCGCGGCCAGGATGGCCGAAAAAGCGCCAAAGGCGCTTTAAGCGGTGCAGGACAGGATGTCCGGCCGCCAGGGGTCCAGCGCCTTCGTGCTCCTGCCTGAGTGCCCCTACCTGAGCGCTCCGCACCGTCATAGGCATGGCAAATCACAAATTTCTAAAGACACTTAGTTTTCCCGCCGAACCATTACTCAGAGTCAGTTCAACATAGGCTGAATAAGCCTTGTAGAGGGCGAGCCCTGCTCGCCAACGCCTTAAAGGAGACCGGGAATGGTGACCAACTACGACGGCGAACAGGTGGAAATCCCAGAGACTCTGCCCATGTTGCCCGTCCGCGACATCGTTGTTTTTCCCTTCATGATTATTCCGCTGTTCGTTGGCCGCGATTCCTCGATCAAGAGCGTCGAAGAAGCGCTCTCGCGCTCGGATAGGCTGATCCTCCTGGCTTCCCAGAAGGACATCAGCGACGAGCACCCCGCTCCGGACGCCATCTACAAGACCGGCACCGTGGCGATGATCATGCGGATGCGCAAGCTTCCGGATGGCCGGATCAAGATCCTTACACAAGGACTATGTAAAGCGAACATCCGCGAGTTCACCCAGACCCAGCCGTTCTTCGAGACGAAGATCGACCGGATCAACGACACCAACCAGGGGCTCAATCCCGAGATCGAAGCGGTCATGCGCAACGTGCGCGAGCAGCTCGAGAAGGTGATCGCCCTCGGCAAGGTGCTCTCACCTGACATCCTCATGGTCCTCGAGGACATCAACGATCCGGGTCGGCTCGCCGACCTCGTCGCCTCGAACCTCGGCCTCAAGGTCAGCGACGCCCAGGACATCCTCGAGACGCTCGACGCCGCTGAACGCCTCAAGAAGATCCACGAAGTCCTCTCCAAGGAAATCGAGGTCCTCTCGATCCAGGCGAAGATCCGCTCCCAGGCCAAGGATGAGATGACGAAGACCCAGAAGGAGTACTTCCTTCGCGAGCAGATCCGCGCGATCAAGAACGAGCTCGGCGACACGGACTCCAAGGGCGAGGAGATGCAGGAGCTCCGCGACAAGGTCGCGGCCTGCAAGATGCCTCCCGAGGTCGAGCAGGAAGCCCTCAAACAGCTCGGCCGCCTCGAGCGGATGCATCCCGATGCCTCCGAAGCCTCGATGCTCCGGACCTACGTCGACTGGCTGATCGAGACACCGTGGAGCAAGGCGACGGTCGATAACCTCGACCTCGTCCGCGCCAAGGCGATCCTCGACGAGGACCATCACAATCTTCAGAAGGTCAAGGAGCGCGTGCTCGAGTACCTCGCGGTACGCAAGCTCAAGGACAAGATGAAAGGCCCGATCCTCTGCTTCTCCGGCCCTCCGGGCGTCGGCAAGACGAGTCTCGGACGCTCCATCGCCCGCGCGCTCGGACGCGAGTTCGTCCGGGTGAGCCTCGGCGGCGTGAAAGACGAAGCCGAGATCCGCGGCCACCGGCGCACCTATGTCGGCGCCCTCCCCGGCCGCGTCATCCAAGGCCTCAAGCAGGCCGGAACGAACAATCCGGTGTTCGTGCTCGACGAGATCGACAAGCTCGGCAGCGACTTCCGGGGCGACCCCTCGGCCGCCCTTCTCGAGGTGCTGGATCCGGAGCAGAACTTCTCGTTCCGCGACCACTATCTCAACGTGGCGTTCGACCTGCAGAACGTGATGTTCGTCGCGACCTGCAACATGCTCGACACGATCCCCTCGGCCCTGCGTGACCGCATGGAGATCATCCAGCTCCCGGGCTACACCGAAGAGGAGAAGTTCTTCATCTCGCGGAAGTACCTCATCCCGAAACAGATGACCGAAAACGGGATCAAGGACCAGCACATCGACTTCACGGACGAAGCCGTGAAGGCGGTGGTGAGCAACTACACGCGTGAGGCGGGACTGCGCAATCTGGAGCGCAACATCGCCAACGTCTGCCGCAAGACCGCCCGCCTCGTGGCCGAAGGCCGCAAGGACCGGACCGTCGTCACGGTCGACCAGGTGTCGAAGTTCCTCGGCCCCGCTCCGTTCGTCCGCGAGGACGAGCAGGAGAAGGACGAGATCGGGATCGCGACAGGACTGGCGTGGACCTCCGTCGGTGGCGAGATCCTCTACGTCGAGACCTCCATGATGAAGGGCAAAGGTGCCATGATCCTCACCGGCCAGCTCGGTGACGTCATGCGCGAATCCGGCCAGGCAGCCATGGGGCTCATCCGCTCGCATGCGAAGGACTTCGGCCTCGACGAGGACATGTTCGCGAACATCGATATCCACGTGCACTTCCCGCAGGGGGCGATCCCCAAGGACGGCCCTTCGGCCGGAATCACGATGGCCACGGCCCTCGTCTCACGGCTGACGGGAATCCCGATCCGCCGGGACGTCGCCATGACCGGCGAGATCACGCTGACCGGGCGCGTACTGCCGATCGGCGGCCTCAAGGAAAAGGCGCTCGCGGCGATGCGGCATGGGATCAAGACGATCATCATCCCGGAAAAGAACAAGAAGGACCTGGAGGATATTCCCGAGGAGTATCGCAACACGCTGACCTTCGTCCCGGTGAAGACGTTCGACGAGGTGCTCGACGTGGTGCTGACGGAGAAGATCGCCTCGGCGCGGAACAAGAAGCCGGGCTCCGAGCAGAAGGAAACCCGTACCGCTCGTCGCAAGCAGGCCCATCCGCACGGACCGGGCTACGACAAGGCGGCGTGACGGAGGCGCCGCGGAAAGCGAAAGCTCCCGTTGACTTCCGACGCGGTATTGGCGAATCCTGAACGGATCATGGGAGTCCGCTCCCCGTTATGAGCTCTTTCGAGCTACTCACTTGTCTTGCGCTGATTTCGATGTCGGCCTTTCTTTCGGCATCCGAGGTGGCGCTGTTCAGCCTGTCCCGCTTCCAGCTCCGGGAGCTCAAGGAGCATCTGCGTCCGGCGCTCCACAAGAAGATCAAGCAGCTGCTCGGCGACCCGGGCGGTCTCCTCATCACGATCCTTGTGATGAATGAGATCGTGAACATCTCGCTGTCGACGCTGATCACCAACGTGGTTTCACGAAGCACCGCGGCCGAGTCCCCGCTCCTCGCGGCGCTTCCCGGCTGGCGGCACATCCCGAGCTGGGCCGTCGACATGATCCTCAGCACGCTTCTCACCACGCCCGTCGTCCTGCTCTTCTGCGAGGTCACGCCCAAGGTGATCGGAGCGCGGGTGAATCAGCTCATGAGCACGCTCTCGGGCAGCCCGCTGTACCTGTTTTACGAAACGATGAAACCGGTCCGTTTCGTCCTCAATCAGCTGGTCCTGCTCGTGGCGCGGCTGAGCGATCCCCAGGCGGCCCGAACCGTCTCGGGCCAGCCCAACGGGGACGCCAAGGACGGGATCCTCAAGGAGTCGGACTTCCTTTTCATGCTCGAGGAAGGGCACCGCGAAGGCGCGATCCACGACAGCGAGCTGGGCCTGATCCGTAACGTCTTTGAGTTCGATGACACGACGGCGAGCGACGTGCTCAAGCCGCTTTCCCAGGTCATGACCCTCTCCCCGCACATCACGCTGAAGGCGGCGCTCGCGGCGTTCCGCGGCCAGCGTTACTCCCGCATCCCGGTGGTCGGCCCCGGCCGCAAGGTGGTGGGCATCCTTTATTCAAAAGATCTCCTGCGGAGCAAGCTCGACCCCGAGCATCTCTCACTGCAGGTCTCGGCCGTGATGCGCAAGCCGTTCTTCGTGAGCTCGACCGCGCGGCTCAATGCGCTTTTCCGCAAGTTCAAACAGGAACGGACCCACATGGCCATCGTTCAGGGCCCCGCGGGGGAGACGCTCGGCGTCGTCACGATGAACGACGTGCTTGAGGCGCTCTTCGAGGACCTGCTCAAGGAGGCCGAGGGATGAGCATGAATCTCACCGTCTGGCATCTCCTGGCCATCATCCCGCCGCTGCTGCTGCTCGAGGGCTTCTTTTCCGGATCGGAGATCGCGCTGCTCTCGGCGGA
This sequence comes from Oligoflexia bacterium, assembly GCA_023700925.1. Taxonomy (GTDB): domain Bacteria; phylum Bdellovibrionota; class UBA1018; order UBA1018; family UBA1018; genus JAMPXJ01. The sequence continues at coordinate 4,116 of JAMPXZ010000177.1, forward strand.
CAAGCTCGCGCTCAAGCGGCTCGCCCGGCAGAACGCGCGGGGCGCCAAGCTGGCGCTCGAGCTCGCCAGCCATCCCGAGCGGATCTTCTCGACGACCCTGCTCATGACGAGCCTTTGCGTGATCGGGATCTCCTCGCTCATGGAGCTCTACTTTCTCCAGCTTTCGGCCCACTACCCGTTCCTGGCCCGCAACTCCTCGGTCATCGCGGTCCTGACGATCTCTCCGCTCATCGTGATCCTCGGAGAGCTCGTGCCCAAGACCGTTTACCAGCGCAACGCCACCTCGCTCGCCCGCTGGGTCGCGTATCCGGTGCACTGGACGTTCTGGGGCTGTTACCCGCTCACCCGTCTTCTTTCCGCCTATACCGCGCGCCTCTCGCGGATCGTCGCGCCGATCCAGGAACTCATCACGGGCAAGCGCAAGACGACCCGCGAGGAGATCCGGGCCCTCCTCAGTTACACCCGCAAGGAAACGGAGATCAAAACCAGCGAAAAGCAGATGATCAAGCGGATCTTCGACTTCAAGAACAGCGAGGCGAAGCACGCGCTGATTCCGCTGGTGCGGGTCGAGGCGATCGAGGACACGTCGTCGGTGCGCGAGGCCCTGGAGCGCTTCGAGCGCCATCGCCACTCGCGGATGCCGGTGTATTCCGAGCGCATCGACAACATCATGGGGATTCTCGAGGCCACGGACCTCGCCGGAGCGACCGATCTCAGTCATCCGATCCGCAACTACGTCACCACTCCCCACTACGTGGCGGAGACCCAATCGCTCGAGGATCTGCTTCGCGAGATGCGGAGCGAGGACAACGAGATGGCGGTCGTCGTCGATGAGCACGGCGGCGCCGTCGGCGTCCTGACCTTCGAGGACATCGTCGAGGAGATCGTCGGCGAGATCAGCGACGAGTACGACTCGGATGCGCTGCCCTACAAGGCGCTCTCCGAGCGCAAATGGCTCGTGCAGGCCCGCATGGAAATCCAGCAGATCAACGATGCCCTCAAGCTCGAGCTCCCGCACGGCGACTACGAGACGCTGAGCGGCTTCCTCCTGCAGCAGTTCGGCCGGATTCCCGAGACCCGCGACGAGCTCTTCTTCAATACCGGCGCGGGCTCCTACAAGTTCACCATCCGCAATGCCACCCAACGGCACATCGAGAGCGTGCTCGTGGAGAAGCTGGACGAGTAAGCACCTGAAAGGTTTTCCCTGCCGTCGGGCATCCTGCCCTTCTGCGAAAACGCGCGTCCGCGTTTTAGGCCTTCCTGGCCGCAGCAAGTCAGTGAAAACCTTTCAGGTGCTTACTCGTCCTGCTTTTCCCCTGCAGTCCGTCACTTGGATGGCGGGAGGCTGATCCCGGAGTAGCTGCGAGTACGTCAATTTTTTGCCGCAACTGAGCCCGGGCACGGCGACTTCCCTTTTTCCCCGCTCCCCCGGTAGAATGGTAAGGACGAGGTGTTCGCATGCCCAAGACCGTGCTGATCGTGGATGACGTGGCCTTTGTCCGCAAGACTTTGAATACGATCCTCACCGATGCCCACTACCAGGTGGTCGGCGAGGCGTCCGATGGCGCGGAGGCCGTCAACCTCTACATGAAACTTCGGCCCGACGTCGTGACGATGGACGTGGTCATGCCCCAGATGAGCGGCATCGATGCCACGCGAAAGATCCTGAAGTACGACAAGGACGCCAAGGTCGTGATCATCTCCGCGATGGGGCAGGAAAACCTCGTCATGGAAGCCGTCAACGTCGGGGCCAAGGACTACGTGCTCAAACCTTTCAGCGGCGCCGAGGTCCTCAAGACCGTCGAACGCGCGCTCGCGGACGATTCCGCCAAGGTAAGCCGTCCCGCGCCGCGAGAGCAGAAGCTCGGATAGGAAGCCGACCCATGCTCCGCGAAGCGCTTCCCGAAGGCTTTGACTTCTATTCGCTCGGCACGCTCGTCGTGGCGCCAGAGCCGACCGGCACCCTTGACGATCCCGCGGAGCTCGCCGAGCTGGCCTTCGTCGCGTTCCGCTATTCCGGCGACGAACAAGGGCTCATCCTCACCGCGTTTGATCGGGGTCTCGACTCGTCGATGTATACCGAGATGGGCAACGTTCTCGCGAGCCGCTTCGCGGATCGCCTGAGCCGCCTCAGCGACGGCGTCGGAGTGGGGATCTCGCCCCCGCTCGCGCTCGAGGCCGAGCCAGCGCGGCGACTGCTCCAGGCCGCGGCGCAGCGCCGCACCGAAAGACTTTTTCACCATGTACACGGAAACATCGCGGTGCCGGTCAGGATGATCGTCCTGCCGCACGCGTCAGGGACGGAGGCGTGGAATGTTTAGGCTCCTGGGACTGCTCATCAAAGCGTCGCTCTTCGCCATCATCGTACTGGTATTGGGAAACTGGCTGCACTGGGGAGACCGGACGATCTCGGACGAGATCAAGGTGCGGATGTCCCATGCGGAACGGTCCGACCTCGCCGGCAAGGTGAAGGACTTCGCGGGTGACGTCAGCCGCGGCCTGCGCAATTCGGCGTCTGGCGGCTCGGACGACCGACCAATTCAGGGCGGGGACAAAAGCCTGTCCGCGTCCGAACTGATCCCGTCCTCCGAGCGCCAGAAGCTCAAAGCACTGATCCGCGAGCTGAACAGCTCGTTCCGGAATTAAAGGCCCTTACCGGCACCTTCGATCTTCTCAACGCCCCGCTCGGAGCCCGACTGAACTTCGGGAGCCAGCTTCTTAGCGGCCGCCCGGTTCTCGGAGCATTGATAAGAACCGGCACTCATATCGCTCATCAGCATTTCCCCGTTACGGAGATTAACGCCTTCAGCGAAGACCGCCGGCGAAAACGTCACACCAAAAACAATCAGAACCAGAAAACGTTTTTTCATAGCAACCTCTCAACTCTGCACTACTCACCTGCCCTCTTTGGCTCATCCGCTGAAGCAGGTGTCTCACGACTGACATAGTGCAACCGAGGTGCCACATGCGTCACAAAAGACGCTGGGGCAAATCATTGTGAAATCATTAGAGTTTTTTATGGACCCGGATCCTGACTCCCGACTCCTGCCGCCGCACCGGAATAACAGGTGTCAAG
>JAMPXZ010000009.1 GCA_023700925.1 Oligoflexia bacterium
CGTGTAACGCTTTTCGCGCGGAAACTGCGGCTCCTTTTGGATGGCGATCTGCTCGATCGCGCAGCCCACCGGTAAGGCGATATGCTCGGAGTCAGGGATATCGACCAGCTGGACACCCGAAAGCGAAAGCGTCTCCTGCTCGAAGGTCGCATACCAGTCGCGGTAGAACTTTTCGAGTGCGGGCAGGCGGTTTCCCAGGCGCGTGAGCAGCAGTGAAACCTTCTCGGGGACCGAAAGTCCGGGACCGCCCAGATCCGCTACGTTGCCCCAGCGGGTCCGGCCTTCGTAGAGATCGAGCAATTCCACGGAGCGGATCGCGCCCGCAGCGTTGCGGCAGACGACGACATCTCCGCCATTGCCGGGGCCGTGATCGCCGCCTGCGGCGAAGCACGCGGGAGCGACGAGAGTGCACAGGAGCCAGGCGAGCAAAGTTAAATTCAGATTTTTAGTTACGTGATTCATAGTTCAAGCCTCAAGTAGATTCTTGGGTTTGGGCCATTCAACGCCTTCGTCCTCCGGGGCAGCTAAAGTTGCCTCGGGGCTCTCCGTAAGTTGAAAAAATTGAAGATTCATCTGGAAAACTTCCGCTCCGCGCGTGGCGCTCATCGCCTGCGCGAATTGCGCCCGGAATTTGCGGATCAGCTCCTTGGCAAGCGGGACCTGATCGGGGCTGAGCGAGAGCGAAAAAGACTGAAACTCACGGCGGTCGAGCGGAATGCGCTCGAGGCTCTCGATGGCGAGCTCGGAAGTCTGCTTGTGGTATGCGCGCGCGCCCCGGCTCGCGATGTCGTTTCGCGAGGTGACCCGCTGATAGGTCGAGACGAGGCGGCCGGATTCATCGCGGCGCAGGAGCCCGAGCGTGAGCAGCCGCTCGAGCGCCGCGCGTACTTCGATCAGGCTCACGCGGTGACCCCATTTCTTTAGCCGGCGATGCAGATTCTCAGGGGTCAGCTCAAGCGAAGGGATCTCGGTCGCGGCCAAAAGCACGGTGTGGATCCAGTGCGCGATAGCGGAGTATTCTTCCAGCTCCCGGATCTTGAAATCGCCCTCGGGATGAAGCTCTGCGAGCCAGACGCGACAGAGGTCTTTTTCCTCAGGGTCGGTCGCTGACTCCAGTTGGAGTAAGGCCTGGAGGAAGAGACGCTCCTGAGAGGAGAGCCTCATGGCCTTTGCGAGCAGGGGACCGTGCTTCACGCGAAGGGGGCGTTTTCCCTGGAGGAACATCAGAAGCAGCGTGTGTGAAATGCCCATTTCCGTCGCGAAACGTCGCACGGAATAGTGGGGCTCCTGGCGTTGGCGACCGGCCAGAAAGTCGAGGAGCGCCTGGCGGGGGCTCTGGTAGTTGAAGACGCTGAAAGCGGTTTCCATCGGATGGCGGCTGATTATCAGCTGGCGAGCGCCGCGTCAAAAAGAATTTGCCAGTACGGTTAGTTTTTTAACCACTCGCGAAGGCGATCGCATTGATGTCCTCGACAACTTCGAATCCAGCTGGGCTGCGGTGAATGCCAGGGCGGGCTTTATGGAGTGCTATGAGGAGACGTATGACGGCAAGCTGTGCGTAAAGGCGAGGTCAGGGTTCGGGGATTGTTACGCGAAGACCTACGATGCTAAACTCTGCGTCATGGCAGGCTCCAATTTCCTGGACTGCTATACCCATACTTACGATCCGCAGGCTTGTGTTGACGGAACGGATGACGACGATGACTGCGAAGATTGATTGAGCGCAGTGTAGTAAGTCTTTAGCATCCAGGACAGGATGGTCGCCTTTGGCGACCGCCTCCGAACTTGGAATGATCCGCTTCGCGGATCGCCGAAGGCTTTGTTCCAAATCCGACACACTGGGAGGCCACCATCTTCCACCCTCATTACGACCCAATACTTTCGGTCATTCCCCTTTCTTCTCGTGAGGGAGAGGGCTTGCGCCGGCCAGGGATGGCCACAAAGGCGAGAGGGCATGGATGCCCGTGCCTTAACCCTCACGAGAAGAAGGGGGCATGACAGCAAGATTTAGAGTTCGTAATGAGGGGGGAAGATGGTGGCCTCACCAAGAATGGCGCTCCGGCCCCTGCCTCCGCGCATCGGCAAGGATGCCGCACATCCTGTGCGGCTCATGATAAGGTCGCCTTTGGCGACCACCTCCGAACTTGGAATGATCCGCTTCGCGGATGAGCGAGGGCTTTGTTCCAAGTTCGACCCTCGGGCGTCGCGATCTCCTCTTCAATTTCCCAAGTAAGCCTGAGGACTCGTGCGAGCCAGGAAGGCGCGAGCACAGAGGACAGGATGTCCGTGTCCGACATGGCTTACTTGGGAAAGTGAAGAGGAGATGGTGGCCTCACCAAGAATCGAACTTGGAACAAAGCTTTAGGAAAGCTCCGTTATATCCATTTAACTATGAGGCCCCCGGAGAAAGCCGAAGACGGCTTCTCCCATTCATAGCTACCCCAGGGGGAAAACTCAACTTGGTTATTTGAACCAGGGCTGCTCGTTCCAGAGGAGTCTGGAGATTTCGGCCTGGCCGTCCTTGTTCGGATGGAAGCAGTCCACCGCGAGCCATTCGGCTGGGATCTTCTGGTGGAAGAGCACGTTCGTGAACTTGATGTCGAGGTTGCGGTGCCTGGCCTGCGCTTCGCGCGCGGATTCCTCGATCACCTGATTCTTGGCTGCCACCTCGGCCATGCGCTCCTGGTACTCGCTTTCGGTGTTCCAGTTCAGGAGGTGCCCGCAGGAGTGGAAGACCTCGCGACGGACCTCCTCGCAGGTCATGGAACCGGGGATGCGGTGACGGCGGATCTCCGGCCGGTTCAGGTCGGGGATTGCGGGCATGCCGGACACGAGGATGCGGATTTTCTCGGCTTGCCGGATATCCGCAAGCGCTGCGAAAGCTCGGCGCAGGTGTTCGCGCATTTTTTCGTTGTCAGTTTCGGTGCACGCATCATTGTTGCCGATAAAGAAGGTTACGTACGTGAGTGCCTCGAACTCGCCGCTCAGCATGGAGCGGGCGATGTTGTCGGCCTGGGCAACAAGTCCTTTGGCGACTTCGCCCGGGACGGCGTCGTTTTGAATAACGATATTATTCCCGAGTCCTTGTTCTTCGAGGGCGTTCTTGAGGCGTTCGAAGTGAGAGGCGATCCTGCGACCTGAGGCCCAGGAGTAGGTGCCCTTGTTTTCAATGGAAAGAACCAGGGCGGGAATGCTGGGATCGACGGGCTGGCGGATACCGCTTTCATCAGGGGGGCCCAGGAAGGGCTCGTTCGCGCTGTGATCGGCAAAGGTCGCGGCGGTGATGGAGTCACCGACGGACCCCATCAGCAGGCGAGGGCTCTTTCCGGCAGCATCGGCGTCACGCGGTGCGTTAATACCGAGGCAAAAAAAAGCTAAGGCGAAGCAGATGGTCTTCTTCATATAAAGCTCACTTCCTAAAGATCTGCGTTAAGTTAAGAATAACAAACAATATGAAGAAGTCTACAATTTTGATAACGCGGCGCAACATGGCGTTTGGCTTTTAAATTTGAAATAGTCAAGTGTTTCAATTGTGGTTGTAATTAGCCTGTTCGGCCTTAAGATGGCGCGAGGGTTGGAGTAGCTATGATTCAGTGCCGAGTGATCGTCAGGGGGCGAGTGCAGGGGGTGGGTTTTCGCGCGGCGACGGTGCGTCAGACGAACCGTTACCCGGGGCTACGGGGTTTTGTTCGGAACCTGGCGGATGGCAGTGTTGAGGCGGTTTTCAGTGGAGAGGATTCGGCCGTGCGAGCGATGGTGGAATGGTGCGGGAAGGGGCCTCTCTTTGCGAGGGTGGAGTCGGTGAGCTCGGCTGAGGAGGCGCCTGACGCGTCGTTGCCTGAGTTTCAGGTGAGGCGCCAGGGATAGGAGGCGGACCACCGGAGTGGCCCGCCCCTCGAAGTCACCGCTTAGCGAACCGCGTCCTTGAACTCCTTGCCGGGACGGAACCGCGGCACGACCATGGCCGGGATCTTGATTTCGCCGCCGGTCTGGGGGTTGCGGCCGCTGCGGGCTTTGCGCTTGGCTTTGGTGAACGTACCGAAACCGACGAGAGTCACGTCATCGCCTTTTTTGACGGCTTTCTTGATGTTCTCGATAGTGGCGTTCAGGACGTCTTCGACACTCGTTTTGGTGGTGCGGGTTTGCTTTGCAACGAGATCGACCAGTTCGGTTTTGTTCATCGGGGTAGGGTCCTCTTCGATAAAGAAGTTTTCGGTTGAAGTCGGGTTTATTAAATCCGCATGGGAATGAAGTCAATTCCCAAGCTTGGATTTCGTGTCAAGAGTTTGGCGCTAAAAATAATTCGCACGCTCGTTCGCGGGTCGCAAACTGTGGCAACATTGAGGAGATGGATTCAGGAATCTCTCCCCAGGTATCTTCCTCGTCGCCACCGGGCACCTATCGCATCAAGGCGCTGCATGTCGCCGAGATCCTCAAGCTCAAGGAATTCAGGGAAAAGCTCACGTTGCCACCCCTGGAGTTTTCCAACTATGAGCTGATCGTGCGTTATAGCGAGGACTCGTACCTATTCGTCTACAAGTATGGGTCTGTCGTCTTCTTCAATGTCCCTGAAGAAATTCAGGAGCGCGAGCTGCGCAAGATCCAGGAGTGTCGGGCCTCCGCCGACGCCACGCAGTCGCCCACGGCACCGGTTCTGGCTCCCGCGGGCGATCCGGGCAGTCCGATGGACGTGTTTCTCCTCGAGGTCCAGCCCTCGCAACCCACGGGCAGCGGCGCGAAGGTCTATTTTGACAGGATTATCGCTCCGAGCCTCTCGTATCAGATCGTCAAGATCGCCTGTATGCTGCTCGCTGAGAGTACCGCGCTCGAGTACTACGAGGTGCTGATCGAGAACCTGCTGGAGAAGACCAACGCGTACTCCAAAAAACTTCAGCGCCAGGGCCGGATGCTCGAGAGCTCCGAGGACCTCATCAAGTTCATCGGCACCTGCCTGGATACCAAGCAGGAGATCATCTCGAACCTCTATATCGTCGATTCGCCGGATGAGACCTGGGAAAACGTCGAATTAGACAGGGTGCATCAGGAGCTCAAGATCATGCTTGAGATCGATACGCGGTACCGCGCCCTCGAATACAAGATCAAGATCATCCAGGAGAGCCTCGAGATCATCGTCGATCTCTCGAAGTCCAAGCGCGAAACGTTGCTTGAAATGGTGATCATCCTGCTCATCGCCTTTGAAATCGTGCTATCGATCGTCCGGTCCCATTGAAATGCCTTGCAAAAGCGGTGACTTGTCTTTAGCGTAAGAGATATCAAAGGAGCCTGACTGCACTATGACGAAAGCCGACTTGATTAATGTGATTGCTGACAAAGCCCACCTCCAGCACAAGCAGGCTGAGATGGTCGTCAATATGGTTTTTGACATGATGTCGGACGCTCTCAAGAAGGACGATCGCATCGAGATTCGCGGCTTTGGGTCATTTGTGAATCGTTGTTACGGCAGCTATCAGGGGCGAAACCCCAAGACCGGCCAGGTGGTTCAGGTTCCGCCGAAACGCGTGCCTTTCTTCAAAGTCGGGAAGGAACTCAAGGAGATGGTTGACTACGGGAACAAGAAGGAACCCGCGGGCGCCGCGACCTGAGTTTCACGCACAGGATTTTTTCGCCCATCCGGCTTTTCGTCGGGTGGGCTTTTTTTTAATCGCTGGGCCGATCGCTCAGTAGTGCGCGCGGAACCAGAACACGCCGGCAAGCGTCGCGGCGAGCAGCCAGCGATAGACGACGTACTGAGACGGGCTCCTGCGCTGCATCTGTCCCATGAAGCCGCCGATGGCGAGTAACCCCGCAAGAAGCGTCACAACGAGCGCGACGGAAAAGCTGAGCCAGCTCAGGTCGGAGATGGACGAGGCCGCCTGGACGTTCGGTCCGCGGAGATGAAAGATGGAAGCAGCGGCCAGGACCGGAGCGCTCGCGAAAAACGCGTATTTTGCCGCGGCCTCGCGACGGTAGTTGCGCAGCATGGCGCCGAGAAGCGCGCCCGTCATCTGCCCGCAGCCGGGCACCAGCGCGCCGGTCTGGAAAAGTCCGATGAAGAGTGCGTCGCGCCAGTTCCAGTCGAACATGCCCTTATTCTTGCGGCTCAGTGAGTCGGTAAAACCGAGCAGCAGGCCAAAGCCGGCCAGAAGTCCGGCGACATGGAACGCCGTGAGCGGAAACTGGGCCAATCGTTCGTGCAGGTAGTACCACGCGACCGCGGTGGGCAGCGAGGTGATGAACAGGAAGATCGGCATCCGCTCGTCGAGCGTCATCGGACGCTTGCGGAAGATCAGCACCTGCAGAAAACAGGAGATCATGCTCGCCCAGTCGTGCCGGAAGAAGACGAGCACCGCGAGCAGCGCCCCGAGGCTCAGTGCTCCCGCGAGCGAACCCTCGGGCGTCGGCCAGCCCACGAAGGTGGAGAGCGCCGAGTCGTGCGCGGCGGCGCTGACCGGTAGGAACTCCGTGAAACCGTGGAGGAGGGCGTAGATGAACGATTGAAAGGTCGTCATTGCAGGACCTGTTTGAACGCCTCGACGATCAGATCGAGCTCACTTCGCTGGATGGTCAGCGGCGGCGCGAGGCGGATCGTCTGATGGTGGGTCTCCTTGGCGAGGATCCCCAGCTTCATGAGCTTTTCACAGTAAGGTCGCGCCTCTCCCGAGGACTTCTTGATCTCGACCGCGATCATCAGCCCCCTGCCGCGCACCTCGAGCACGTGCTCGGAGCGGAGTTCGCGGAGCTTGCCCATGAGGTATTCGCCCTGCTGCGTGGACTTCTCGGCGAGCTTCTCGTCGATGATGACGTCCATCGAAGCGATGGCGACCGCAGCCCCGAGCGGGTTTCCGCCGAAGGTGCTTCCATGGTCCCCGGGCTTGAAGACGCCCAGCACCTCACGGCTGCCGACGACCGCCGAGACCGGGTAGACCCCGCCGCCCAGCGCCTTGCCGATGACCACGAGGTCCGGCTTGGCGTTCTGTTCGTGCTGATAGGCGAAGAGTTTTCCGGTGCGTCCGAGGCCCGTCTGGATCTCGTCGAGGATGAACAGCACGCGGTTCTTCGAGCACAGCTCGCGCGCTTTCTTCAGATAGCCGGCCGGCGGGATCAGGATGCCCGCTTCGCCCTGGATCGGCTCGACGAGGAAGGCCACCGTGTTCGGGGTGATTGCGCGCTCGAGCTGCTCGGCGTTGCCGAAGTCGATCAGCTTGAAGCCCGGGGTGAACGGGCCGAAGCCGTTTCGGTATTGCGGCTCCGAGGAGAAGCTCACGACCGTGGTGGTGCGGCCATGGAAGTTGTCACGGCAGACGATGATCTCGGCCTGTTCCGCGGGGACGCCTTTGACGTCATAGCCCCACTTGCGTGCGGCCTTGACGGCGGTCTCGACCGCCTCGGCGCCGGTGTTCATCGGCAGCGCCATCTCCATCTCGCAGAGCCGGCAAAGCTTCTCGAGCATGGGTCCCATCGTCTCGTTGTGGAAGGCGCGCGAGGTAACCGTGACTTTGGCCGCCTGGTCGATGAGAGCCTTGAGGATGCGGGGATGGCGGTGGCCCTGGTTCAGTGCCGAATAGGCGCTCAGGCAGTCGAGGTAGCGGTTGCCTTCGATATCCCAGGCCCAGATGCCTTCACCGCGGCTGATCACCACGGGCAGGGGCTTGTAGTTCTTGGCGCTCCACTGTTCGGTGGTGGCGATCACTTCAGTCGTGTGGCTCATGACGGGCTCTCCAATGTCAGTACGTCGGCAAGGGCCTCGCGGGGTTACGCGCGAGGATCTGTTTGCCGAAAAGGCTTTCAACGAGCTCGACGGCGAGCTCCGCGGTCTTGTTGTGCAGGTCGAACGCGGGATTCAGCTCCACGATGTCGAGCGACCCGAGAAGGCCGGAGTCGTAAATCATCTCCATGCACAGCTGGGCCTCACGATAGTTCGGGCCGCCGGACACGGTCGTGCCGACCCCGGGGGCGATCATCGGGTCCAGGAAGTCGACGTCGAAGCTCACGTGCAGGTGGGCATTCTCGGCGCGCGCGAAGTTCAGGGCTTTTTCCATCACGGCCCGCATGCCGATCTCGTCGACCTGCCGCATGTCGAAGACCCGGACCCCGCCTTCGCGGACCTTGATCTTTTCCACGGCGTCGACCGAGCGGATCCCGATCTGGACGATGCGGGAGGCATCCAGCACGGGGCGGGTGTGCCCGATGTTGAGAAGCTTCGGGTGCCCGTAGCCGGCGAGCACGGCGGCCGGCATTCCGTGAATGTTCCCCGACGGCGAGGAGTCCGGCGTGTTGAAGTCGGCGTGGGCATCGAGCCAGAAGACGACGAGCGGCTTGTTCCGTTCGGCGCAGTAGCGCGAAACTCCGGCTACCGAACCGATGGCAAGCGCATGGTCTCCCCCAAGCATGACGGGAAAGTCGCCAGCCTTCATGCTGTCGTAGATCGCATCGCGCACGCGCTCGCACCAGAAGACAGCCTCATCGAGGTGACGGTAGCCATCCTTGGGTGGAAGCACGGGGTTCGGCGGTCCTGAAACGTTTCCCTGATCGATCACATGGATGCCGAGCGAGGCGAGCGCATGCTGGATGCCAGCGACGCGGAGTGCCTCGGGACCCATGGAGCCGCCGCGGTGGCCAGCGCCGATGTCCGTCGGTGCGCCGATGAGCGCTACCCGGCGGTTGCGGAAGTTTTCGGAAATCCCCTCGGGAGAGGAGGGCTTCATTACGGGGGTACCGGATGCGGGTGTCATCATAAGATTGAGGTCCTTACGTTAATTTGCGGGCCGTCAGACTGGCAACTGGAAAAGGGCCCAAAAGAGCGTTAACGCAGTGTATAAGGTGCCTGAAAATGATGACTTGCAGCGCAAAATCGCAATTTAAGCGGCGCGGCGTGATCCTACGACCGGGTGGAACGGCAGAGTCAGGACCGGGCAGGTAGCGTCTTTGAGTACCTTGCGCAGGACCCGTGCTGTATTGAAGTCGCCCCGCCAGGGGATGGCGATGAGGTCGGCGTGTGCCTTGGTGGACCAGTCGAGGATCTCGTTGGCCGGGTCGCCCAAGGCGAGCACGAGTTGAACGTCGACGGACGCGGGGATCTGCCCCAGCTCGCGCAGCCGCTCGATGAACTCCTGTTTCCATGCCGGGAACTCGTGCTGAGGCTGGTCCATATATCGGGGGAAGGGTAATGCCTCGTGTTCCGGGAGGAAGCGCTCAGTCGAGTAGTTTGGCACATGCACTACGAAGAGCGTGCCGCCATTCTGCCTGGCCATCGCGACGGCCGGTTCAATGGCGTAAGCGGTTTCCGCGGTGCTGTCCTGGGGCACGATGATCTTGCCCGGGCGCCACGCGCCGGGGTCCGCACTCGGAGGCACGAGCAGGATCGGACAGCGCGCTCCCCGCAGGACCTGTTCGGCGAACGGGCTGAGTCCGCTCTTAGGCCGCGCGCCTTCACTTGAGAACATCGGAACGACGATGACCGACTGAGGGGTTTCTTCCGCCTTGGCAGGCAAGGCGACGCTCGAGGGGCCTGTGAGCTGCTCCAGGATCGCGCCTTCCATCTCCTCACGGGCAAGCTGCAGCCGCTCGCGGAGGGCTCCCGGGGTTTCGAGCGGTTGAACTGCTTCTTCCTCGGCGGAATGCACGAGATGCAACGACGCGCCCGAAAGACGGGCCATCGTTCGGGCCCAGGGGACCGCTCTCCGGGAGTCGGCCGAAGCATCGATGGGGACGAGGATCTTCTTCATGGTCATGACGCAATCTCCGAGCGCACCGATTCCTCGCGCCAGGTGGTTTCCTGCGGGGGGAGCGCCCACTTGCGCGTCTCGCCCGGCGGAACGGTTACGACGGGTGAGGTGCCGATCCGAACCGGCACCTCTTTCCATCCCGACGAGATGATCTCGACCTCGTTCGCCGACAGATGCACGGCCAACGGCTGTCCTCGCCACAGCACGTGGAAGCGGAGGTTCGTCCAGGTCCGCGGCAGTCGTGGCGAGAAGGCGACCTCGTCCGCCCGGAGGCTCATGCCGGCGAACCCAAAGACCACTGCCTGCCAGAGTCCGCCCTGGGCCGCGGCGTGGATGCCCCCGGAGGCGTTCCCCATATTGTTGAACAGGTCGATCTCCGAGGCCATCTTGAAGTAGCGCAGCGCCGTGTCCATCCGGCCGAGTCGCGCGGCGACCAGCGCGTAGATCGCCGGGCTGAGCGAACTTCCATGGAGGGTGCGGGCTTCATAATAGTCGAAGCTCTGCTGGCGCTGGTTCTCCGGTATCTGGTCCCAAAGCAGGTGCAGCAGCATCACGATGTCAGCCTGCTTGATGAGCTGCGTTTTCCCGAGCCGTTCCAGATTCAGGAAGATCCGGAAGTCCGCCCCGCCCGGCTGGTTCTGCGCGGTGGCGGTGAGATTCTCGAGCCCGAAGTAGCCGTCGAACTGCTCCCAGACGCCGTCGACCTCGCGCGCGCGCGCCAGCTTCTCGGCGATCTCCACCCAGCGTTCCGGCTCACCTGGACGGAGCGCGAGGCGTTCGGCGGTCGAGCGGACGAGGGAGAGCGCCTCGAGCGCCCGTCGCAGATTCCAGCGCGCCATCTCGTTGGTGAATGCGTTGTCTGAAACGTCTTCATGGTACTCATCCGGGCCGATGATGGCCCCGAGGTGGTACGCGCCGTCCGGGCCGAGCTTCGCGCGGCTTGCCCAGAATCTGGCTGTTTCGACGAGGATCTCGATACCGGGGCCCGCCAGGAAGTCCTCATCGCCCGTGGCAAGGAAGTACTGCCACACCGCATAGGCGACGTCCGCGGTGATGTGATGCTCCTGTTCGCCGGTCAGGACCCGGATCTTTTCGCCGGTTGGTGAGAGGATGACCGAAGGCGTGGTCTCAAGGCCGGTGTCCGTGGATTCCCACGCATAGAGTGCGCCCTCGAAGCCGCGATCCCGTGCGTTCTGACGGGCGCCGGGCAAGGTATGGTAGCGGTACAGCAGCAGGCTGCGCGCGAGCTCGGGCGCCGTGCAGGTGAAGAACGGCAGCATGAAGATCTCGGTGTCCCAGAAGACGTGGCCCAGATAGGAGTTGCCCGTCAGCGCACGGGCGCCGATGGAGACTTTTTCGTCTTCGGGATTGGCGGCGCTCAGCAGATGGTAGCAGGCGAAACGCACCGCTCTTTGCGCCTGGGCGTCGCCGTCGATTTCGATGTTGCTCATCTGCCAGTGACGTTTCCATTCATCCAGGTGGGCGCGCACGTTGGCTTGCGTGCCCTGGCGAAGCGAACGTTTGAGGTGGTCGGCGGCCGCGTGCGCGGGTTTCGCCGTTTCCCGGGTCGTGTATACCGCCACCAGGCGGTCGATGCGGTAGGTCCTATCCAGCTCCACGTCGAATTCCCAGTACTCGGCGACGCGGTCATGAACCCGGCTGATCCAGGGAAAAAACACTGTTCCATCGTCACGCACCAGCCGGCACGTCGACGCGAAGGCGATTTTTCCCCCGTTCTTGTAGGAGTAAGTCACGACGATCGGGTCGCCAGGAGCGCGCTCGGGATCGTGGGCGACCTGAGTTCGGGTGGGATAGGGATTCAGGAAGCTCGTGTGCTGGCTCTGATAGAGGTCCACTTCCGCTTCCACCCGCAGCTTGCCTGAATAGTTCACAGGCTTGAGCTCCACGGACTGCATCAGTAGGTGACGATCCTTGATCGAGGCCAGACGAAAACCACGGAGCGAGGTGATTCGGTTCTGCGGGTCCTGGTGCTTGAACTCCCGCCAGAACAAACCGCGGCGTAAATCGAGCGTTCGGACGTTGTCGAGAAACGAGCCGTCCGTGATGCCTGAGTCCTCCTCGCCGAGAAGCTCCACGCGCAAACGCACCCAATCGGGTGCCGCCACGAGCGCGGGCACGGCGTTTTCCGCGGCGGGCATGTCAAAGACGCCGGCAATCATGGTACCCGGACCGAGCGCGGAGGGGCGTTCAAAGAGGGTGCCGCGGGTTCCCACGTAGCCGTTGGCGATGGCGAGGAGCGATTCGGTTTCAAGCTCGCGGGCGGGACTGTGACTGACGGCGCTCACTACCCAGGATGGATCCGTATGCGGGCCGGCGGGCAAGGCCGGCGCGAGCCCTTGCTCGAGCCGGGTGGCTATGATGTTGAGCAGTTCCAGGAAGCGATCCGGTCCGCCTCCGAAGTGTTCGACGCCGGGGGGGATGCCTCCGGGTTCCGTTCCGACGGAGATGAAGACCGCTTCGCGGAACTCGGGTGTCTGCATGAGCGAGTCGCTGCCCGGAAATCCCGCTATCGGACCGAACTCGTCTCCGGCCACCAGGATCTCGCTCGGGTCGATGCCGTGCTCCCACGCGAGGCGCTGCAGGATCCAGTTCATCGCATCTGATTTGTCCGTCAGGCCGACCTCGATATGCTTGACGTCCGTTGTGATGCGAGGATCACTGAGCCCTTTCTCGATCGAGATCCTGCGGGTGAGCTCGAAGGCCCCGCGAAGCCCGTCGCGCAGACCCGCGGCGGCGAGGCGCGCTTCCACGGCCTTGAGCAGGTTGCCGATCTCCGATTTCGGCGGGTCCGCCCATTCAGGAGTGGGAATGAGGTCGAGTTTCCGGCGATTGAGCCGGTCGGAGACGATGCCGATCTCGAGGCCCGCCTTTCCCAGGGTGCGCTGCACCTCGAGCGAGATCGCGGTCAGCGAGTCGTTCTCGGCGGAGGTGGCTTTACGCGACCAAAGAAGTAGCGGCGCCCCGGCGCGGGAGTAGCCGTAAACCTCGGAGCCGCGATTGGTGGCGAGGTAAAGTCTATGCCGGAGCTGCGCGGGGACCGCGTTCGCGAACTGACGATCCAGATGGCCGCGGTGAGTGCCGGTCACGACGACGACCAGAACACCGAGAGTCAAGAGGCGCTCGATCGCTGCGCGAGCGGCTGCGGCATCGGCGAGGCGATTGGCGACAGCCGTGCCGTCCCAGTCAAAGGCGATCATCGAGAAACGTCGGGACAACAGCGGATCGGTCTGGGCCATCATAAGGATGGGTTTGACTGTGCAATCAGAACGCCACGGTTCCGAAGCCGCCCGTCCGTAGCAGTTCGATTCTTGCACCCCCGAACCTCTGAACCGAAAATCTACGCGTAAGGAGAGATACCCATGCCAAATCGAAGTGGTTTGCCCGAAATGTGGAGCGGGACCTGGACCCCGATGCGTGAGCTGACGAGGATGCAGCGTCGGCTCGACCAGCTCCTGGATGACACCGGATTCGCGCCCCAGGGTAGCGAGGAAGCGGGAATGATGCGCGAGTTCGCCCCGCCCTGCGACGTGCGTGAGGTTGAGGATCACATCGTGGTGAGTTTCGATATGCCGGGAGTACGGCGCGAGGACCTGCGGGTCGAGGTGCTGGACAACCAGCTCGTCGTCACGGGCGAAAAGCATAGCGAAAGGCACGAGAAAGAAGGCCGCAGCTTCACCCGCGAGCGTCACTACGGGACGTTCCGCCGCGCGCTGACATTGCCTGCGGGCATTAGCCCCGAGCGGGTCGAGGCGCGCTACGAGAACGGCGTTCTTCAGATCGCCTTCCCGAAGATGGAGGAAACGCGTTCCAAGAGCATTCCCATCCAGGAGCGGAAGGGTGGGATTCTGGAGCGGCTCGCCTCCACGATGAGGGACCGGAAGTCCGATAAGGTCGCCTGACGGTTCAGCGCTGTGCCGGCCCGGCCTCATTGCCGGGTCGGCTCTTTGTAAGCACCCCAGAGGGGCCCCGGAAGAGTAATGCTCGCTCTCCGCGCGGCCCGGGCTACGTCCTCACGCGGCCCGCAGCGTCGGCTTCCGACCTGTCTGGCGCGCGGGCTTGGCGAAAGCCAGGCGTGAACGGATCGTCCAGACCGGGCAGGGCGCGCGGCGAATCACCTGGCGCGAGACGCTGCCGAGGAGCGCGGAGCTGAGGCGGCCGCTTTCGGCTTCGAGCGCGATGAGGCCGATTCGCCGTTTCCGAACTTCGCGAAGTACCGCCTCGGCGACTGGCTCGACCTTTTCGCTCAAGACGAGTTGGACCGTGACGCCCTCGGCTCTCGCCATCGCCGCCATCCGGTCGAGCTGCTGCCGGGCCGACTCGCGAAGATCGTCGAGCGGAAACCCTTTTGACGGGAATCTCCCGAGCGGGCCATGAGGATAGGAGGCCAGCTCCGACAACGTCACGAGCGTGCTGATCGTGGGCAGGACGTGAAGCAGGGTCAGCTCCGAACGGAGCTCCTTGGCCAGGTCGATGACCTCACGCAGGGCCCTTCGCGAATAAGGGCCGAAATCCGTCGCGAAGAGTATCCGGTTGAACGCCGTGCGTCTGGTGCCCGCGGGACTCACGCTGATCACCGGTACCGCGGAGCGGAGCAGCAGTGCCTCGGTGAAGCTTCCGAGGAAGAAGCGCCCGAGTCCTTTTCGCGCATGTGTCTCACAGAAGATCGCGAGCGCTCCCGAGCGTGACGCGTAGTCGGCGAGCTCCTGGGCGCGGAGGACCGTGGACTGGGTGTCCACGAAGAGCCCCATCGGCTTGGCCATGGGCGGGGCATCGAGCTTGCGGAGAAGGCGATCGACGCGGCTCTCGATCGCGGTGCGCGAGGCCGGGATGCTCTCGAGCCACGGGCTCCCGGAGGGACCCAGCTCCATGATCCTGCCGTAAACGTAGGCGGGCTGGACCTCGGCATGAAGCGATTCGGCGACCGCGTGCACTTTGCGCAGGCTGGCCTGCTGCAGTCGTGTTTCGCTGGAGAGCGGGTCCAGCGCCCAGATGACCATGCGACGTCTTTCAGATGTTCTCATCGGATTTCCGGATTGCACGCCCGGTGCCAGGGCATTGCCGGAGACGCCCGGCACGATCTCTGCTTTCTCCTTTGCCGCCGAACCCTATTCAGGAGAGAGCTGATGCCTAAAGTGACCCTTGAGATGCCGCCAGTCGCCAAGTGCTCGGTGGATTCCTGCGCCTATAACGTATCCCAGAAATGCCATGCCAAGGCGATCACCGTGGGCGACGGCCAGTCTCCCGGCTGTGACACCTTCTTCACCGCGAACGCCCATAGTCGTGAAAAGCAGCGGATCGCGGGCGTCGGCGCCTGCAAGGTGTCGGGATGCCGCTTCAACGATGACTTCGAGTGCAATGCCGGAGCGATCGAGGTCGGCCGAACCGGGTCCGATGTGCGCTGCCTGAGTTTTTCGCCCAGGCAGACGCCTTAGTGTGAAAGCTCCTCGAGCCCGAGCACGCGGAAGCCGGCGCCGCGGATTTCCCATTTCACGTCGAAGTCCAGGAGCTTGAAGCCGTAGCGCGTCCCTTGGGCTTCGGGTGAGCCTGGAGGAAACCGTCGCTTCTGGAAGGCGGGCCGCGGGTCTAGCTCAAGCATCTCGACGATCAGCGAGCGAAGCCGTCCATAACCGTCGGAAGCCGCGCCTGTACGGGCCGCCCGCTCGAGCAGCGCCGATTCGGCACGCGCACTGAAGTCGACGGGAACCCGTACGATGGGTGCTTCGGCCCAGCCGGCGCGCGCATCCGGCACCGAGTCGGCGTAGGGAAGATAGGGCTTGATGTCGAGCACGGGCGTGCTGTCGAGGATGTCCACTCCCGTGATGTCGATCTCCGGCCCGCCCGCGGCGTCGGGGCGGCACGCTTCGAGGGTGACTACGCTGAGGCCGATCGGGTTCGGCCGGTGAGGGGAGCGCGAAGCAAGGACGCCCACCTTCTGCGCGCCTCCGAGGCGCGGCGGCCGGATGCTGGGCTTCCACTTGCGGCTCCCGTGGTCGTGAAACACGAAGACCACCCAGAGGTGACTGAAGCCCTCCAGGCCGCGGATGGCGGTCCGGAGATCCGGGTCATCGGCGAGCTTGATCGTGGCGCGCGCCCCGGTCACCAGTCCGGGTTGGCGCGGGATCCCGAATTTCTCCTTGAAGCAACTCTGGATCGTTCCGATCGCCTCGAACTGAAAGCGATGGCTCGCGCGTTTGGGTTTGGTCATGTCGGGCCCTTTACCTGCGGAGACGGCGGATGCCGATTTTCACGATTTCACCGTCGATGTCGGCCTCTTCGGTGTGCTCGCCGGAAGGCTGCGGCGCAAAGCCGAACTCGAGCGCGAGCGTTTCGCACGAGATCATCTCGCGATGCGCTTCGGCGGCCGTCCGGAGTGGTCCGTCGCAGCCGAGCTCGAGCGCGATCCGATCGTCGAGGTTGAAGTCGGCGTTCTTGCGCGCCTGCTGGATCTTGCGGGTGATCTCGCGGGCCAGGCCTTCGCGCTCCTGCTCGGGCGTCACCGTCGGATCAAGCTCGATCGAGACGCGGGGATGCGTCGCCAGGTTCGGATGCGCTCCCTTGGCTTCGCGCCGGATCTCGATGTCAGCGAGAGTGATCGGCTCGCCTTCGACGAGCACCGGTCGACCGGCCTCGAGCTCCAGGAGACTCGTAAGCGGAAGCTTCTGGATCGCGCCCGCCACGGCCTTCATCTTGGGTCCCAGGCGCTTGCCGAGGATGGGGAAGTTGGCCTTTGCCGTGACCTGCACGTAGTGGTCCTCGTTGCTGTCGTAGGAGATCGTCTGGATGTTCAGCTCGTCCTTGAAATAGGCCTCGAACTTCTTCAGATTATCGAGGAGTGCGGCGTCGCGATGAATGATCCGCATGGAACGAAGTGGGATCTTCGCCTTCACGCCGATCTTCTCGCGCTGGTTGCGCCCGAGGGTGACCAGGGCCTCCATCGCGCCGACGGCCTCTTCGAGCTCCCGGTGGATCCGTCGTTCGTCGGCTTCGGGGAAGCTCTCGAGGTGCACGCTTTGCTTGCGTCCTGACTCAGGCAGTACGCCGGAGAGGTTCAGATAGGTGCTCTCCGCGAGGAACGGCGCGAATGGGGCCATCAGGCGCGAGAGCGTCAGCAGCACCTCATGCAGTGTTTCGTAAGCGAGGCGCTTGTCCTCGGGCATCCCGTCCTGCCAGAAGTGAGAGCGGTTGAACCGGATGTAAGTGTTCGTGAGCTCCTCGATGAACTGCAGGAGCTGCGGTACGACGTTGTACAGGCGGTAAGCCGTCATTTCACGCTGGGTATTGGCGATGAGCGAATGCAGCCGGGACATCACCCACTGATCGAGGATGTTGGGCGAGGACTTGGCATCGCCCTTCGGCACGAAGCGGTCGATGTTGGCGTAGCTCACGAAGAATGAATAGGAGTTCCACCACCGCAGGAGGATCTTGCGGACGATGTCGCGCACGCCGTTCTCGGAGAACTTCAGCTCCTGCGCTTTCACCACGGGCGAGTCGATGAGGTAGAGCCGGAGCGCATCCGCGCCGTGGCGGTCGAGGACCTCCATCGGATCGGGATAATTGCGCAGGCTCTTGGACATCTTGCGGCCGTCCTCGGCGAGAACGAGGCCGTTCACGACGACGTTGCGGAACGGGGCCTGGTCAAAGAGGGCCGCGCCGATGACCATGAGCGTGTAGAACCAGCCGCGGGTCTGGTCGAGCCCCTCGGCGATGAAGTCGGCCGGGAAGGCTTTCTTGAAAGCCTCGACATCGGCATGGGGATAGCCCCACTGCGCGTAAGGCATCGAACCGCTCTCGAACCAGCAGTCGAGCACGCCTTCGACGCGCCGGAGCGGGCTTTTGCCCGTGGGCGACGGAATGGTGATCTTGTCGACGACGTCGATGTGCAGGTCATGCACCTTCTGACCGGAGAGGCGTTCGAGCTCCTCGCGTGAGCCGATGCACAGAATCTCGCCCTCGGGGTTGCGCCAGATCGGGATCGGCGTGCCCCAGAAGCGGTTGCGCGAGACCGCCCAGTCGCGGGCGTTCTCGAGCCAGTTGCCGAAGCGGCCATCGCGCAGGTGATCCGGCACCCACGCGGTCGTCTTGTTCGCGGCGACGACCTTGTCCTTGATCTTCTCGACCGCGACGAACCAGCTCGAGACCGCGCGGTAGATGAGCGGGGTGTCCGAGCGGTAGCAGAACGGGTAGCTGTGATCGAGCGTCTCCTGCTTGAGAAGGCGGCCGTTCTTCTTGAGCTCCGCGATGATGTCCTTGTCCGCGTCTTTCACGCGGCGGCCCTGGTAGGTCGGCACCTCCGCCGTGAAGGTTCCGTCATCATCGACGGGATTGACCATCGGCACGCCCTCTTTGGCGCAGGCGAAGTAGTCTTCCTCGCCGAACGCCGGAGCCATGTGCACGATGCCGGTTCCGCTCTCGGTCGTGACGTGGTCGGAGTGGATGACCCGGAACGCGCCCTTGGCGCGGCGATCCGCGAAGAACGGGAAGAGCGGCTCGTACTCGAGGCCGAGGAGTTTTTCGCCTTTCACGGTTTCCAGGATTTCCGCTTCCTTGGCGGGATCCTTGAAAACGGCACCCAAAAGCGCCTGCGCGACGATGTAGATCTGGCCCGAAGCCTTGTCGCGCGCCTTGACGTAATCGAACTCGCGATTCACCGCGAGCGCCAGGTTGCTCGGAAGCGTCCAGGGCGTCGTCGTCCAGGCGAGGAATGAAACGCCGGGCTGCCCGAGCACCGGGAAGGTGATCGTGATCGCCGGATCCTGCACCATCTTGTAGTTGAGGTTGGCCTCGAAGTTCGAAAGCGGCGTGGAAATCCCGACCGAGTAGGGCACGACCTTGTAGCCCTCGTAGATGAGGCCCCGCTTGTAAAGCTCCTGGAACACCCACCACACGCTCTGCATGAAGCTCACGTCCATGGTGAAGTAGGGCTTGTCCATATCGACCCAGCGCCCGACGCGCCGGACAGTCTTTTTCCATTCCTCGGAGTAGCGCTCGACGATTCCCCGGCAGGCGGCGTTGTACTTGTCGACGCCCATCCGGAGCACATCCTTGCGGCTCTCGATCTTGTGGGCCTTGTTGATCTCGTACTCGACCGGTAGCCCGTGGCAGTCCCAGCCGAAGCGGCGGGGGACGGTGTATCCCTTCATGGTCCAGTAGCGCGGAACAACGTCCTTGAGAACGCCGGCCAGGATGTGGCCGTAGTGCGGCAGGCCCGTGGCGAACGGCGGGCCGTCATAAAAGCTGTAGGTCTTGCGGCCCGTGGGATCGAGGGATTTCTGGAAAATCTTCTCCCGGTCCCAGTACGTCAGAATGTCCTGCTCCTGGGCGGGAAGCTGGACATCGGGTTTAACAGGAGTGTAGGGCAGTTCGCGGGTGGTTTGCTTGGGCATAAGAACCCAGGAACATAGCAGTTTCCGGGCGGGGAGCCAAGGGGCATGCCGCTTCAGGCGGCTTCGCGTTCGGGCTGCGGGAGTGGCTTCTGCCTTCGCCGTCCCAACCGGAGAAAACCGTCCGCGATGGTGGGGAAGATCAGGAGCATCACGACGAGCGCCAGCACGCTCCCGATGACCACGAGCCAACCCATGTTCCGGCTGGGCGGAAAATGCGAGAGCCAGAAGACCGAAAAGCCGAGCGCCAGCATCCCGCAGGAGGCCGAAATGGGCCTCCAGAGAGTCATTTTCGCCTCCTCCAGATCGAACTCCCCGCGTCCTTTGCGCGAGCGGTGGATGAGGTGAATCGTTTCGTCCACTCCGAGGCCCATGGCGAGGTTGATTCCGGGCGTGGAGATGATCTCAAGGGGTAGGTGAAGATGACCCGCTGCGCCCAAAACTCCGACCGGGACGAAGACGAGGCTGCACGCGACCGCGGAGGACAGGCGAAGAGAGCGGGAAACAATCAACGCGATCAAAAAGAGCATTCCCGAAAGTCCGAAA
The DNA here is from genome assembly GCA_023700925.1 of Oligoflexia bacterium. Classification (GTDB taxonomy): domain Bacteria; phylum Bdellovibrionota; class UBA1018; order UBA1018; family UBA1018; genus JAMPXJ01. Next base: position 19,673 of record JAMPXZ010000009.1, read on the forward strand.
ACGCCTTGAAGAAGGCTCTTTGAAACCAACGTCGAAAGTTGGCCGGTCAGCTCGAAGAGTCCCCCGGTCAGGATGGGATCAAAGCCCTTGTCGCGCACGAGCTGCAGGAGGTCTTTGATGACGGCTTCGCGCGAAGCGCCTCCGAGCTCCGATTCTTTCATCCGAAGAACAAAGAGCGCGGTCTTGCGGTCCTCCGTGACAAAGCCTCGCCCGGGTTTGCCCAGGGCCGGCAGATCGAGGAAGGCGTAGATCTTGTCCCAGCTCAGATACGGGGCAAAAGGTGAGTTGACCACCTCGCCGAGCAGTACGGGCAGCGAGATCACCTCGCCGACTATCCGGTGCCGCTCGAGCGCGACCTGGAGCTGCCAAAGTTGGAGGTAGGACCGGCTGTTTCGAAAGTCTTCACCGTTCTGACCTTTGAGGGCGATGTAAAAGGGGCTTGAGCCTCCGAGGTGATCGATCCGGAGAAGATCCTCGCGAAGGCGGCCTCCTTTTTCGAAATAGGAGTAAAGGGGGGGCTGGGTATCGACCTTGTGAAAGCCGGCGACGCCGATCAGAGCCAGCACGATCATCACGATGACCACCGTGGCGTGAGGGCCCGAAAGATAACGGCGCGTGGCCGTCGCAAAGCGGCTCTCGCGCTTCGACGGGGGAGTGGCCATCCGCAGGTAAGCGGGAAAGAGCGAGTAAGCGACGACGAGCGCCAGGATCGCCCCGACCATCCCGGCGAGGCCGAATTGCCGGATGGGCTTTGCGGCGGTGAACAGCAGGGTGAGAAATCCCAGCGAGTTCGTGATCATCGACCAGAGCGAGGCGGTGCCCGTTTCGCGCAGGGCGGCTCGGACGAGCTCGCTGCGCGGCACCTTCCCGCTTCGGGCCAGAAGCTCCCAGTTTCCCGAAATGAAGACCACGTGCGAAAGTGTGAGAATGGCGACGATGCTCCAGAGATTGGCGCTCAGGGGCCCCGGATCGACGCCGAGCAGCCGGAGCGTCAGAAAGTCCAGGAACGTCGCCGTGGCTCCGCACACGATGGCGCCGAAGAGAATCCATCCCGACCGATAGATCGCGAAAATCACCGCCGAAAAGCCCAGCACCGCCGCCAGACTGAAGCTTTTCATGTCGTCGACGAGCTTCTTCTGGATTTCGTGCACGACATAGGGCGTACCGCTCACCGCGAGCCGGAACTCCGGCGAGTCATAGCGGCCTTTGAACGCGTTGATCCGTTCGACGAGCTCGCCGTAATCGTCCCTGGGCTCGAGGTTTACGATGAAGTTGGAGCCGCGGCTATAGTCCTGCTCGTCAGCCGCGATGACCAGGCGCGACCAGAGCGGGCTCTTCATTGCGTCGTTCACGCTCGAAGGGCCGGCCCCGAGGCTGAAGATGCTTTGCACTCCGTTGAGCCGCTGCAGCGCCGCCGTGAGCGAAGCGGCTCGCGTCAGATAGGGGCGCGAGCGTACGTCGCCCTCCGCCGTCAGGATGATCTGGGGCGGCAGTTCGAAGAGCGCCTCGATCCTCTTGGAGCCCTGGAGTTGCGGGTCATCGCTCGAGAAGAAGAAGTTCCCGCCGATCCGCGGCTTGAGCTCGACGAAGGCGAACATCGCCGCCGCGCATGCGAGCGCGAAAAGTGCGTGCAGCGCGGGGCGAAACAGGGGGTGAAGAAAAAACGGAAGACGGGTGCTCGAGTGGATCGACATGGCGCGGGGCTCAGGCCCCGCGGTGAAGCAGCAAGTTCCTAGCCAGGCGGCCCTGTCAGGGCGCCCCAGCTTACACCGGGGCTGCCTGCGTTGCGATCCGATCTTGCGAGTGATGCGACCGTTTCTGGATCACAGGAACTTTTCAGGCGTCTTCTCGAAGCGGTCCTTGCATTTCTTGGTGCAGAAATACCGCTTCTTCCCCTTTGCGAGCAGGGTATTCGAGCATTTCTCCGGTTGTTTGATTTCCCACCTGGGGCATACGGTGCAATAGGTTTTCGTGGTCTTCTTTTTTGCCGGCATGTTTGTCTCCTTTATCGGTTACCGTGAAAATACCTTGGTTTTGAACTCTGTTCGGAAGCCCAGCCGTTCGTAAAAGGATTCCGCGTAAGACCCCTCGGCAACTTGTAAGGTGATCTCGCGGCAGCCTTGATTGCGGGCATCTTCTATGGCCCGGCTCATGATCGTGGCACTTACGCCCTTTTTTCTGAATTCGGGAAGAGTTGCGACTGCGTAAATGCCAGCGAGTTCACCCGTGACTACGGTGAGGACGACGCCAACGGCCTGGTTATTGAGGGAGCCGATGTAGAAGGATTGAGCGCGATTGCCGAGATTCCGGTGATTGGCATCCCGAAGAAACGGATGCCATATCGCATAGGCTTCGGGTTTCTCCAGGAACCCCTTGCTTTGAACTTCGCTGAACAGATCCATGTCGCGCGGGGTGGTGGCCGTGCGGATGGTCATGCTTCCTGAAGTCTTCCAAGGCGGAAGATTTGTGCCCAGGGTCATATAAGTTAATCCACCCTTGGGGAGGCACCCACGGTCCTTGAGCTGGTTCTCGGTCAATGCGCTCCAGGGAGCGAGGTGAATGGTGTTGAATCGATCAAGGAGGTCATGTGATTCGGCACTCTCGCCGAGGACCAGGTAGGTGAACTCGGGGCGCGCGCTTTCCACGCGCACGGTATCCCTGTCAAAGCTGACCTTGCCGCGATGATTGCGGAGGAATGCGAGGTGGTTTTGCAGGAGTTCTTTCGCCCTGGATGGGGGATTTGCCGTGCTCATTGTTTTCTCCTCTTGGATGAGCCTCATGTAATCGCGGCGCTCCTGCCTGTCAAGAGAAAGTTAGACTTGCGTATACACAGTTCGACTGATATCTAACTAAGTCACAATGCAGACATTTCGAGAAACTCGATTCAAGGAACGATGCCTCTTCCAGGTCAGCCTGAGATACGAGCTGTTTTACTCCCTGAATGCGCTACTCGACCCGGCTTCCCGAATTCACTCCTCGTGGAGGCGGTCGGCCCGTGATGCTCTGGGGAGTTCCTTTCAAAGGGAGTTTCTGACCATCGGAGGCGCATGGGATATTTGGCCTGTTCTCGCGGCAACATTGCCGGGATTGACCCCGAACCCGTCCTTCGATGAGGTCATCGAGGGTTTACGGAGTCAACCTATAGAGCAGTTTCAGCGGAAGATACTTCTTGGAGAGATTCACTCCGAGGAGGCTGTTGCCGCGCTCTTGAAGGAAAAACTCCCTCTGCGTAAGGCGATTGCCAAGGTGCCCAAGGCAAAACAGGAGTGGTTGGCTCATATTGGCCTTTTCCCGTTTCAAGAAGATGCCCCCCACGCGATCGCGATCGAGCGATTGGTCTCCGAGCCGGAGGAGTTTCGCGGCACCGTTGTCGGGCTCTTGAAGCGCTATTGGGTATCCGTTTTTGAAAATACCTGGCGCCGCTTACAACCCCAGTACCAACGTTCCCTTGAGGAAAAGGAGCGCTTATTTCAATCCTGTACCTTCGCTGAGTTTGCGCGGCAATCGCTGCTGCGGGTAGAGGTGGATGAGGGAAAGTATCTCATTAAAGCGGTTCGCGGCGGCTGTAAACTCCCGTTCAAGGATATCGAAGCCTGCTATTTCCAGCCGTCGGCATTCAATGACCGGAGATTCTGGAGCGCGTTCGATGACAATGACGGGAAAACCCACGTGTACTTTCCCTATTTCGATCCTGTGATAGCGCTGGACCTTCAGCCGGCTCGCGCTCAGTCGGCATTCGTCGAGCCTGCACTGGACCCCGCATTGATCTTCAAATGCCTAGGTGACTCTACCCGCTACGCCATCGCATCCGTGGTGGCGCGGGCGCCGAAGTCGTCCGTCGAGCTGGCCAAGATGTTCTCGGTGTCCAAGCCAACCATCTCTCACCATGTCCAGCAAATGCGGGAGGCTGGCTTGATCAATGAGACCTACATCGGCGGCTCGGTTCAGATTTCGCTCAAGCGCGAAGTTTTCGAGAATTTGTCGGGCCTGACCGTTCACAAGTTGTTTCATTCCAACGACGCGCCCGATCTCAAAGTAAGACGGAGCAGAAATTCATGAAAATCGTACTTGGAGAGGTTGAGGTGCTTGGTGTTTCCCAAGGGGTGTGCCGAGGAGAGGGAAAGGTTGTCAAAGTTATCGCGTTACGATAATATCAGAACGTGATTCGGCCCTTTGGTGACGAGCTCTCAGGCGATTTGTTCTTTGATCGGAGTTCGGCGACGACGCGAAAGTTCCCAGCGGAATTGCGTCGAGTCGCTCAGCGGAAGCTTCAGTATCTGAATGCCGCCGGGCGGCTTCAGGATTTGTCGATACCTCCTGGCAATCGTCTGGACGCGCTGAAGGGCGATTTGAAAGGGTTCCATTCGATTCGAATCAATGACCAGTGGCGAGTGGTCTTCCGGTGGGAAGACGGCGGGCCGTCTGAGGTCAAGATCGTGGATTATCACTGAAGTAGAGGTGTGTAATGCGTCCCAAGAATCCGATTCATCCCGGTGAGATGCTTTTTGAGGAGTTCCTGAGTCCGATAGGGCTTTCTCAGCGAGCCTTCGCGTCGAAGCTCGGATGGACCCCCGCTAAGCTGAACGAGCTGATAGCCGGAAAAAGAGGAATTACCGCGGAGAGTGCGTTGGATCTTTCGGAGGCGCTGGGGACATCGCCCGAGCTTTGGATGAACTTGCAGGCGATGTGGGATTTGCACCGAGCGGAGCAGAAGAGGAAGGCCTCGTGATCAAAACTGTCCGCCTTGACCGGATCAGCATTCGGCTCTTGCTTCGCTGCTTTGTCGGAATCTCCGCTCTGATTGGTTTTTATTACTTTTTCGACCTGCACGCCTACCTGCCATGGAAAGCCCGAATCCTCAAAGCCTTGGGTCGGACGGTTGAACTGCATTTAGGCTTGTGGTTAGCAACCATCGAAATGCGAAGTCGATGGCGCTACATTGTGATTGTGCTGCTGATTCCATCGTGGGTTGGCACCTATCTCTTTTTTTGGCACCGAAATAGTGTAACCCTGATCGCCGGATCCCTCATCATGATCTGGCTAATTCGCGATGTATTACGAGGCCAGCGACTTGAAGCTCAAGCTATTTGATAGGTTATTCGAAGAAGCTCGCGCGGAGGCGTATGAGTACTTTGATCATCATATTCGCCGCTTGCCAAAGGGGGCGAATGGTCGGGTCAATGCTAGAGCGGCGGGCCTTGACGACAACGACGTCGACGCTTTTCGGCACGCGTATGTGAGTGGTGTATTTACTCAGGAGTACGGTGAGCTGACGGCCAACATCCTTGGCCTGGCCAACGAATATGATCCAGTCGGGCAGGCTTCGAACTCAATGGATCCGCGCTCCATGAACATGGATCTTTGGAATAACCGCGTCGGCAGAAAATATGGGAAGAAGACTCGCGGACGCAAGACGCTGCTCAAGCTGATTCATCAAGCACTCGAACGGGGCGAGTTGATCGTCGATCTTGATGATTCCCGAAAGTTTTCAGGGTTAACTGCCGCTCCTAAACGAATGCCGAAGTCGATCATCGCCTTGACCAAATCAAAGTCAGGACGAAACGAAACTTATTATGACCTTCTGAAGAGAGTCGTAATGACGCGAGTGGAGTTAGTTGAGCGTATCCTTGCGGGAGCTTATTCGGGATACTCGGTGAAAGTCATCCGGGGGATAGAAACGCCCGTTTCAAGGCGGGATGGAAAGCGAATCAATAATATTGGGTAGTGGCCGGAAAGGGGCTTCCATTCTGAGACGGGTAGGTAGGGTTTGTCTTGATTTCAAAGGGGCCCCGAAAGGGGATTCACGAGAGCTGAGCAAGGCCCGAAGGGTGCCTGCCTGTCCGCGCTAAACGCTTTCGCGTTTCCCGCGGTCGCGGCTCCGGTTCGATTCTCGCCATCACAAATAACAAAGCCCACCGGCTGAAGCCGATGGGCTTTGTTATGGAGGTGACGGTGAGAATCGAACTCACAAAAAACGGTTTTGCAAACCGTCCCATTAGCCATTTTGGTACGTCACCCCGCACCAGATTGCCCTCACTTGGGTAGCAAGCCCCGGCTTGCTTTGTCAACTTCCTTGAAAAGGGAAGCTTAGACGCCCTTGCGATCCGGTCCCCAGATCAGCTTGTGAAGCTGGTACTGCAGCCTGACCGGCAGGCGATCTTCGAGGATCCGTTCGGCAAGCCACGCGAGTTCGACGCCCGGATAAGCGCCCGGCGCGCCGCGGGCGGACTGGGCCGCCGAAAAAAGAATCTCCTTCGGCCTCAGGCGCCCGGAGCGAACGAGGTCGCGTGCCCAAGGATAGTCCTCCGGCGCGGCGAGCACGAACTTGATCTCATCGCTTTCCTTGAGAAGGGGCAAATTTTCCTCGAAGCCACCGCGGCACATGCCGCTGCCCGGGGTCTTGATGTCCATGATGATCCGCGCGGACGCGACGACCCGGGCGATCGAGACCTCGCCATGGGTTTCGATGCTCACGGCGTAGCCTTGGGCGACGAGAGCCTCGACCAGGGCCGGTGCCTCTCGCTGCAGGAGGGGTTCTCCGCCGGTGAGGAGCACGTTTCGCGCGCCGAATGGTCGGACTGCTTCGAGGACCTCGGGGATCGTCATCTTGCGCCCGCCGTGAAACGCATAGGCCGAATCACAGTACGCGCATCTCAGGTTGCAGCCGGTCAAGCGGATGAAGGCGAATGGGAGCCCGGCGAGCGAGCTTTCGCCCTGAATGCTGTGAAAGATCTCGGTGACAAGCACTTCGCCGGAGCCCATGAGGCAACCCCATACCACAAAAAGGACGAGGCCCGGCGCCGCTTTCCTGGCGGCCCGAGCCTCGCGGGGACTGAAGAGGAGGTCTCCTTTGAGGTAGGGGACCCCCCTTTGAAACTTGGCGGACCATCCATCGGTCCTTTTCGTTCCTCCTTTGGCAGCCCGGCTGACAAGAACCGCCGGGGTAAGCGGTTCGTAGCCCCGTGGCTTTGCGTCCCGGCCTTTCGGCGCGGTTTGCCTTTTTCAAAGGGGGTTGAGGTTGAACCCGCCTCTTCAAAGCGCCCTTTCCGTGGGCTAAAGACTGATAAGCGCTAGCTTTATTCCTATTATGGTTTCCAGCTAACTTTGTTAAAACCTCTATAAACATCCTAATGCGGCGCGTCGCAAAATGCAAGAGCTGTTTTTAATGCTATGAAATCCCAAGAAAAGTTCTCTCAACGTCCACCCTGATTTTTCCGAAAAGAGACTCAAGGAGGCGTTCGCCGGCCATGAGTCCCATCCGAAATTCCGCTCTTCGCCTGCAGGACGCTGTTCCACCGACAACCGCACTGCGCGTGGTGCCGGTGCGGCTTCCCACGCTCGCGGTGGTGATCCCCGCTTACAATGAGGAAAAGAATATCGAGAAAGTCCTGGCCGAGCTCGCGGCGCTGCGCCGCGCCCGCCCGCGATGGAAGATCATTCCGATCGTTGTGAATGACGGCTCGGCGGACCGGACCGAGGAAGTTCTCCAGCGGATCTCACCGATCTATGAAGCTTGTTTTGTTTCCCTGCCGCTGAACCTCGGCATCGGTCGCGCGGTCCAGGCGGGCCTCAAGATGGCTGTTCGCCTCGGCGCCGATGTGACGCTTCAGCTCGATGGCGATGGCCAGCATCCGGCCGAGCAGATCCCGCTTCTCGCAGGGCCGATTCTCGCCGGCAAGGTCGACGTGGCCGTGGGCTCGCGCTATCTGCCGGGCGCGGGCGGAAACGTCTCCACCTCGCTTCGACAGGCGGGAACCTGGTTCTTTTCACGGCTGCTGCGGCTGCTGGTCGGCGTCGACATCAAGGACGTGACGAGCGGCTTTCGCGCGTTCAGCGCGGATGCAACCGAGTTTCTTTCGCGCTACTATCCGGATGATTATCCGGAGGTGCAGGCTTATGTACCGCTCGTGCGCAAGGGGTTTTCGGTCGGAGAGGTGGCCGTGCGGATGCGTCCGCGCACGCAGGGCGTCTCGAGCATCACGCCGCTTCGGAGCGCCTATTACATGATCAAGGTGGCCTTCGCGACCACGATCGATCTGATTCGGCCGCTGCCGCGGCGGCGAGGGGGACCCGTTGAACGTTAGTTCGCCGTTCGTCATCGCGCCGCCCGCGCCTGAGTACCGGTTCCGGATCGAGTTCTGGGCCATCGTCGGCTGCGTCGTGCTGTTCGTGGCGCTGATCGAGCTCGTTCGCCGCAACCGGCTCAAAGAGCGTTACTCGTTCCTGTGGTTCCTGACTTCGATCGTGCTGCTCGTGTTCACGCTCAAGCGATCCTGGCTCGAGGACCTCGCGGGCTTTGTCGGCGTGTATTATCCGCCGACCGCGCTCTTCCTGCTTCTCGTGTTTTTCATGCTGCTCATCCTGATCCATTACTCCACGGTGATCAGCCGGCTTCTCGATGAGAAGCAGGCGATCGTCCAGAATCTCGGGCTCATGGACGCCCGCACCCGGGCACTCGAGGAGAAGATCCGGGCGCTCGAAGGCTCGCGGCCTTCCGGCCCTAACCCCGGCTGACGTATTTCCAGTAGCGGGGATTAAGCGCCGCAGCGCCCGTGCAGATGATCGTTGCGAGGGCACCGGCGGGATCTTCGGGATCCCATTCCTCGGCTTGCCCGGGCAGACCCCGCAGGAACTCGCGGACGCTCTCGCGGCTTTGCGCGGGCTGGGTGATGTATCTCAGGATGTCACCCGGGATCACCCAGCGGCACCGCACTCCTGCCGGATAGCGCAGGACGGGCTCGATCCGTTCTCCCAGCGCAGCGCGCGCATAGAGCTGCGGAAAATCCACGCCCGACCGGATGGCGAGCTCGAGGCTCCCCCAGAAGCGCGGGTTGATTTCCATGAGCTTGGGCCGTCCGTCGCGCGGGTCGGCTTTCCACTCGACCATGGCGATTCCGCGCCAGTTGAGGCGCTTGAGCAGCCGAATGCTCATCTCCAGAAGCTCCGGCGCGTAAAGGCTCTGTCGATCCGTACTAGGGCCGCCCGAGTTTGGATACTGCTGCAGTCTTTCGTGCGCGAACGCGGCGATGCATTCCCCCGCGGCATCAAACAGGAGGCTCGCGCCGAGTCCCTGGCCCTGCGCCGGAACGCGCTCCTGCACCAGCATCGGGCCGAAGCGTTCCCAATGGCGTTTCCACTCGGCGGGGGTGCGGCTGTCACGGTTGCCGTAGCACACGCCCGCGGAGCCGCTGCCGCGTAGGGGTTTGGTCACGAACTCACCTTGGATTCCCGCGACGATATCGCAAAGCTCCTCGGGGTTGCTGGGGCGCCAGGTCCGGGGGCAGGGTAGGCCCATCTCCTCGGCTAGCGCGAGCGTGGCGCTCTTGTCCCAGGCGGTCTCGAGCGCCTCGGGGCTAGGCAGTAGGATGCGAGCGAGCTCCTGGATCCTCTTGCGATGAGTCGACACCCAGCGGAGCGTGGTGTCTTCCATGGGCAGCAGGACGCTTCCCGGATTTTCTTCCAGTGTCTCGAGCAGCCTCTTACCGAACCCGTCGGGGTTCGCCGCGGCGGTGGGGGCGATAATTCTTTTCTCGGTGAAAGTGGACCAGAAACCCGTCGTGAAAACCGAATCGCCCATCACGGCGACCTCGAAGCCCGCTTTGCCGAGCGAGCGGACCGCGCTCAGGCTCTTTCGCCAGAGGCCATCAGTCACAAGGGCGGGACGCGTGAAGGCCGGGTCCTCGAAACGCCCTTGTCTCAGTTCCTGTTTGGAGCGCGAAGCGGTGCCGGGCACGATTTCATTCTACACGTTTTTTATCCGGACGGCATAGAATGGCAGTGCGAGGAAGCATGGAAAAACGTTCCGATGAAAAGTGCACGGGCCTGCTGACCCTGGATGTGGAGGATTGGGAGCATGCGAACTTCGCCCAGCTCGAGCCGCTGCGCGACCCGATCGCCCGGACGGTCCGCGAGCGCCGATATGCCATGGACGCGAACACCGATGCCTGGATCGCGCTGCTCGCGGAGACAGGGGCGCGCAGCACCTGCTTTGTGCTCGGGGACTTCGCCCGACGCTATCCGGAGGCGGTAAAGCGCCTCCATGCGGCGGGTCACGAGATCGCGTCGCATGGTGACACTCACGCGCTGATTTATCGCATGAGCCGGGAGCAGTTCCGGGTGTTCCTCGAAAAAGGCCTGGCCGCGGTGGGTGAGCTGATCGGCGAGACGCCGCGCGGTTTTCGCGCCCCGAGCTGGTCCGTTGATCCCAAGCGCACGCCCTGGTTCTGCGAGGAGCTCAAGGCGAGGGGACTCGTTTACGACTCCAGTGTCTTCCCTGTTCGCACGCCCCTGTTCGGCCAGGGCGACTCACCGCTCGCCCCGTACTGGGAAGCGGGCATCTATCGCGTGCCTGTCACGGTTTTGACGCTGGGGGGCTTCCGGCTCCCATTCTCCAGTGGTGCGTTCTTCCGTCTTTCTCCGTTGCCGCTCATTCGGCATGGGCTGAGCCGAGCCGGACGCGCGGGGCTCCCGGTGATGGTGGTGTTGCATCCGCGGGAGCTGGACCCGGGGCATCCCCGCCTGCCGCTTCGGGGCTGGGAACGTTCGGTGCACTATGCGCGCCTTGGGACGACGGTGCCCAAGCTGAGAAGCCTGCTTCGGGAGTTTCACTGGACCTCGATCGCGGAAGCCTACGGCGAAGTTCTAGGGTGAACGCGGCTTGACAGTCCCGGCGGGCGCCGGGAAAATTGAACGATGACATTATCTTTCAAGCGCCTGGCGTTGGGGTTGGGTGTGGTGATCGCGCTTTGCTATGCGGGAAGCCTGACCGGTGGCTTTCATTTCGACGATTCCCACAGCGTGGAGTCGAACCTCGCCGTTCGTTCGATGGCCAACATCCCGAGCTTCTGGACCGATGCGACGACCTCGTCGTTTATCCCGGAAAACCGGGTCTATCGCCCCCTGGTTTACACCTTCTACTCGATCTGCTGGACGATCGGCGGCGGCCAGACCTGGCCCTTCCATGTCATGAAAATCTTCATGCACTGGGGCGTTGCCTTGGCGCTGATGCTGATCTGGGCGCGGCTGTGGTCGGAGCCGGGATGGTTCCCGCTCAAGAACCTGAATATCCGGTTTCCATTCTTCAAAGCCCCGATCGCCGTGACGCCCCTCGTGGCGGCCTTCCTCCTCGCACTGCTCTTCGGCATCCATCCCGCCGGCTCCGAGTGCGTCGATTACGTCTCGGCGACGACCTCGCTCCAATGCGCGCTGTTCTATGTGTGGGCGTACTACGCGTACCTGCTCTACCGCGATTCGCGTGATCCTCGAAAGCTGGCGCTTTCCCTGGGGCTCTATTTTCTTTCCGTCGCTTCCAAGGAAGAAGGCATCACTCTCCCGGCGATGATCTTTCTGACTGAGTTCTTTCTCGCTCGTCCGGCGGCCAAAAAGCGCCCCGGGGCCGAATCCGCCTGGAGCGCGTTTGCTCAGCGCGTTTGGGTCAACTTCAAGTTCTCGGTCCCTTACGTGGCCATGGGCCTCGCGCTTGCGGCCTGGATCGTGCTCATGCGGCCTGCGTCGGGCGACGAGTCGCGCGGCTACCATTCCTCGCTTTCGTACTTCCTCACTCAGTGGCGCGCCTATCTCTGGTACATGCGCCTCTGGTTCTGGCCGTGGGATCTCAACGCCGACAACGCCTCCATCGAGTTCTCCAAATCTCTTACCGATCCGCTCGTCATCCAGGCGGCGATCGGCAACCTTCTCGTGCTGGTGATCTCGTGGATGAATCGCAGGAAATATCCCGCGCTGCTTTTCGGCGTGGTCTGGTTCTATGTCACGATCGCTCCCGCTTCGAGCGTGGTGGTTCTCGCCGAGGCGATCAACGAGCACCGGATGTACCTGGCGTACGTCGGCTTCGCCGGCGGTACCTTCACGGTCCTTCTCGCGATGAGCGAGGCTCTTTTCGCCGAGCAGACGCGCGCGGTTCGCCTGGCCTGGATATTCCTCGCCGTCGCGGTGGGACTCTTCACGGGCACGCAGGAACGCAACCGCGTCTGGCGCAACGGCCAAAACCTTTGGACCGACACGGTCGAGAAGAACCCCACCTCCGGTCGAGCGCTCAACAACCTGGCGCTCGTTTACATGGCTCGCGCCGAATATGACCGTGCGTTGCCGCTTCTCGATAAGTGCGCTCAGCACTGGCCGACCTACATGTACTGCGCCCTCAATAAGGGCCTGGTTCTGGCGAGTCAGGCCGACATTGCGGACAAGGCCGGCAACAAGGCCGAGAGCACGCGTCTGGCGGCGCTCTCGGAGGCATCGCTTCTTCGCGCCTATGAGCTCAATCCGCGGAACGTGCACGTGAACTACCACCTCGGCAAGCTCCATCAGATGCGCAAGAAAGACTACGAAAAGGCCGCTTTTCATTTCAAAACCGCGATTGACCTCACGGCCGGCCGCTATCCCGCGGCCGAGGCGGATCTCGCGAACTGCTACGCGAAGATGGGCAAGGCAGTCGAAGCCAAGGCCGCTTTCGAGCGGGCCCTTCAGCTCGATTCCAATCCGGAAGGGATGCTTTTCGAAAAAGCGAGAGGCACGCTCGACGCCGGTGATCCTGCCGGCGCCGCCGAGACGTATCGTAAGCTGCTCGAGCGCAATCCCAGGCATCTTCAGGCCTGGTATAACCTTGGTGTGACCTATCTCGCCCTTAAGCAGGTGGGCGAGGCCCGCGCCGCGTTCGAGCGAACCGTGGCCCTCGATCCCCGGAGCGAGCAGGGCTGGTACAATCTCGCCGTTACCGCCGACACCCTAGGCGACGGCCCCACGGCCATCTCGGCGGTCCGCGAGCTCGCGCGGCTTCAGCCGGGCAAGCCTAAGTACGGCACGAGACTCCAGGAGCTGCTCAGGAAGTACGGCGGAACGCCGCAATGACGCGCTGGCGACGGATCAAAGGCGTCTGCCTGCTGGCAGCGTTCGCCGCCTCGAGCGGGCACGCCGCGACGGAGTACACCGCGGAACTCGAGCGTGTGATCCCTTTGCGAGCCAATGGCACGCTCCAGGTCATCAATAACCGCGGGGATGTGGTGATTGAAGGATGGGCACAGGACAAGGTCCGGGTGCGCGGCAGGAAAAGGGCCTTGGCGGACACCGAAGAAGAAGCGCAGCGCCTGTTTTCGGCAATTGATTTCCGCAGTCGCACGATCGAGGGCGGCGTCGAGCTCTCAGCTGAATATGGCCGAGGTCTGTCCATCGAGGAGCGCCTCAAGGAGCGTTCAAATCCGCGCACCGGCATGGCGATGCATGTTTTGGCGCCCTCGAATCTGCCTTTGCGGGTATGGGCGGTGGCCGGAAAGGTCTTCCTCAAGTCGTGGAGAGGATCGGTCGAGCTTCGCTCCGCCTCCGGGGAAATTCGCGTGGAGGCTGTCCGTGGAAAAAACGCGGTATCCATTCTCTGTCCCTCCTGCGCGATGACCGTCGAGAATATCCGCGGCCCGCTCAGGTGTCTCGGAGGTAGCGGCAAGATCCATTTGAAGGACATCGAGGGAGCGTCCATTTACGTCGAGTCTGCGGAGGGCCCCGTGGTGGCGAACCGGATCTCCGGCGAACAGCTATACGTGGTGAAATCAGGTGCTCTCCAGATTTCCGATTCGGATGGGCATGTCGAGTTTCACGGGCAACAGGGTGACGTCAAGATCGAGGATGGCATGGGGTTCGTCAGCGGCCGGACGACCAGTGGGAATATTTTTGTAGGAATGCGACGATGGGTGTTTCATGATAAGGCTCTTATTGAGTCGACTGCTGGAAATATTTCCCTCGTATTGCCACGTGATCTGTCGGCTGACTTGGAGGTAGCGAGCGCGCAAGGGAAGGTGACCGTCACGATTCCACTTCAAAGCGGTCAGGCACCGACCGGATCAACTCCGCGCAGCTCCTCGCGACACGTTGTTGGAACGGCGGGGGATGGCGGGGAGCTTCTCAAGGTGACAAGTGACACCGGAGATATCGTTGTAACGAATCGAAAATAAAGAAATAAACCCGAGTCCTGGCGTTTGATTTTTCGCTAATGAATGCTGCGCGTCAATACCGAGAGAGTCCATGCTGCGAGACGGCTGGGATTCGACCGAGCAAAAATATCTGAGTATCTGTAAAAAAACAGGTTGCGTCGAACTCAAAACGGCGCTAAATCATACGACACACTGAACGATAGCGATCTGGCGCTGTTCCAAGATTTAGACCACGCCACTATCTGTTGAAGTTGCGGCCTGTAGAGTGAATGGCGGCCGAAGGCGCGATCCGGAGCTTGGAAGAGCAGGAGCTTTTCGTCTTCAGTGTTTGTTCTTTGAAAATTAGGATGAATTTTTTGAAAGAGAAAGTGAGGGTGAGTAGGCAGCTCACAGGTCCCGTGAGGGAGATGTGAGTGATGTCGAAAAACCTCGAGCAATTTCTTCTTTTAGTAAGCAAATAATTCGCGGTGAGCTTTGGA
>JAMPXZ010000178.1 GCA_023700925.1 Oligoflexia bacterium
CTCGGCGGGGTCATGTGCGTCCTTGACGAGATCCTGAAACGACAGAAGATCGAACTGGGCGCCAGCCAGAAGGATCAGTTCATCTCGATGCTGGCCCATGACCTGCGAACCCCATTGACCGCGATCCGGTCCACGGCAGAGCTGGTCCGGCGGCATCACGGAAACGGCGCGCCCCAGATCGTGAAGTCCATGAACACGATCGTGCGCATGGTGGAGCGAGCCGACGCGATGATCAAGGACCTGCTGGATTTTTCGAGGCTACAGACGGGCAAGGCGCACCCCGTGGATCGGGCCCCGGGGGACCTGCGCGAGATCGTGATGCAGGCCGTATACGAGGCAATTGCGATCCACGGCGCACGTTTTGAGCTGCTGGCGCCCGAACCGATCCCGGGCAACTGGAGCGCCGAATGCCTGCGGCGAGCCATCGAAAACCTTTGCACGAATGCGATCAAATACGGAGATCCGACGGCAAGAATCCGGGTCTCGCTCCTGCGAAAGAGAAACCGTGCGGTGATAACAGTCCAGAATCAAGGCGAGCCAATACCCAGAGCGGTCCGCCCCCGACTTTTCCTGCCCTTCCAGCAGGGCAAAGCCCTTCCGGGCGGTGACAGATGCCCCGGGTGGGGCATTGGGCTTGCCCTCGTCCGAGCGGTCACCGAAGCGCACGAGGGACGGGTTCGCCTGAGGAGTACGCGGGCAGGAGGCACCTTCTTCTTCGTGATCCTGCCGCTCAGGCCTTGAGAAGCATGCGCCGCATCGTCTCCCTGCCGGCTAAAGTCCGTTGGAGCGCCACTTGACGCAATGCATTATTTCAGGTACACACCCCAATATTTCGCCGTTTATCCAGGAGATCCTTTCATGAAGCGTTCTATTCTTTCCGTCGCCATCATCCTCGCAGGACTTCAGGCCAGCGCCGCGCTCGCGGGGCCGCTGCCGGACTTCGAGGCCGCACCGGTACAGCTCAGGGCCTGCGATGCGACCGTCTCGGTCGAAAGTTATATCGGGCCGCATGACACGGGGATCTACCTCACCGTTCACTCGGGCAAGGTCCAGGGGCGCTTCGAGTATGCCGAGGACTCGCGCGAAACGATGGCGCTGCGCAATCTGCGGATGCAGGCTCTTGTCGCGACCTCGAAGACCGGCGAGCGCTACTGCTACGACATTCGCGTCCGCCCGAATTCAAGCGGACTCGCCCGGACGCAGTTCGTGTTCGACCTGATCACGTTCTTCGAGAATTAAGAAGATGGCCCGGCAGCGGCGCTGCCCGGGCTCTCACGCCCTTCGGGAATCAGTCCGAACGCATACCACCAGCCTGTCACGCGTGACCGCCTGAAGATCACCGTGCGCTTCTTGCCGCGGAAAGTGTAAGCCACGCGGCCGTCGTCGCTTTTCAGCATCTTTTTGAAGGCGTCGCTCACCTCGCGTCCGAGCTTCATCGGATCGGCATAGATCACCGCGGGATCCCAGTCGAGGCCCACGATCGGAGTACCGCTGAACGAGTAGAAGATCATCGTCCGATCGAGACTCATCTCCTTCTCCAGGCGAGCGGAGAGTTGATCGAGATAAACGGAGGCGCCGAGCGCGCCGATCACCTTACCGTCACGCAGCACGGGCACCGCGACAATCGCGACGCTCTTGCCCGTCGCCTTGCTAACAACGAGGTCCCCTATCACCGTGTCGCCCCGGAGAAGGCGCGGAAAATAGGCGCGGTCCTTCAGATTGCCCGCCTCCCTGCCCTTCTGGACGCTCCAGTAGCTACCATCGCGAAGGGCAAACCAGTTCAGAGCCTCGACATTCGCCTTCGCGGCAAGGGCCAGTGGCTTTTCGATTTTCGCCCACTCGGCGGATTGAACTTCGGAGGTCCGTGCCAAAAGATGCAACGAGTTTGCGAGGCCGGAGAGATGCTGATCACCCAGGGTCAGGAGGGAGGACAATGCCACCTTTGCATCGACCGTGAGCTCGGGCGCGGTTACGGCCTGTTCCGCCTGAGCCCAGGTAACGCCCATCAGCGAAAGGACCAAAGCCAGCTTGAAGTTTCGGACCATGGGACCAGCGAATTCAGCTTTTAGGCCAAACCGTCCGCTGGCCCCCTAACTCCGCAAGAGCCGGAACTTCACCGGGCGGGAACGCACCGGTTAAACAGCTCGTCGTACCGGACGCGAAGGTCCTGGTACTGCCGATCCAGCTCACCGTAGGACATGCACAGGTCGCGAGCATTGGTCGAAAGCCTCACGTCCATGATCTTCTCGTTCTTGAGATCCGCGGCATTGAGAATCTTGCTTTCGACTTCACGCAGGGCGTCCTGCAGCTCGGTGGCCGAAGGCGGAGTGGTCAGGATCTCCTGACGCTCGCGCTCGACTTCCTCGCTCACGGCGTGCAGGCGCGAAATCTCGGCGTTGGCAGCAGCGGTGTTCTTCCGACGGGTCGCTACGCTCGTCTCGAGCGCCTTGGCCCGCGCGCGCAGCTGCTTGGCCTGCTGCGGCTTTCCGGCGGCGTCAGCGGCCGCGGCATCCTGAAGACTCTTCGCGATCTGCTCTTCTTCCTGAGCGATCACCTGCTCGCGTCGCAGGTTGTCGGCTTCAAGGCCCGCGATCTTCTTGGCGCGAATACGATTGCCTTCCTCGATCTCCCGGGGACGGTTGATCTCGCGGCTCAAATCGCGGTTCAGGCGATCGCGCTCGGTATGCATCGGCGCCAGAACGAGGCGCTCGAACTGATCCACCTCACGCTGCTGACGCTCGGCGATCATCGCATAGCTCTCGCAGCCGATGCTGGGATCGGGTTGTCCGTATGAGCTCGAGTAACCTGGGCGAGCGTCATACGCTAATGCCAAGGCACCATTCAATGAGAGCGCGGTGATCAGGATCCATTTCTTCGATTTCCACATAGGTTACTTCTGCCTCCGACGACGTAACCTATATTAACTGACCGAAATAGTCAAGAAAGCGTATGAGTCCGTTTTAAAAGGATTTTTCAACGCCGTCAAACTTCTTTGGCCCTTTGAGCCTGGCGAAGGCCCCCGCGCAATCCAGGAGTGGGTCAGTACTCTGCTTGGCGATCTTCTGGAACTCATCAGCCTCGAGCGTGCCCTTTCGATAAAGACGAGCCGCCACGGTGCGAAGCTCGGGCACCTGCTCCCCGAGCCGCCGCCGCGCCTCGGCCTGGCCCTCGAGCAGCAACGCATTGATCTCCTGCTCGGCCTCAAAACTTCTCGGCCTCAGCGTCAGCGAGTTCTCCGAAAGCCCGAGCTCGAGCACGGCCTTCTCGGCGAACTCTCGCGCGACTTGGAGATCCTTCTGCCAGCCCGAGCTCTGGCCGAGACCCATGGCTTTTTCGGCCTCGACGCCGCCGAGGATCTTCGCGATTTCCGCCACGGCCCGCTCGCGGGTGAAAAAGCTGGAACCGGTTCGCTTACCGAACTCGGTGAAGCCGCCGTTGCCGCCCACCGCGATGCGACTCACAGGAGTGCCGGTCTTGCGCGGATCATTCACGAGCGCGTGTCCAGCCTCATGGATCGCGGCACGGAGCGAGTCCCGCTTGGGGAGCAGGTCACGGCCCGCGGCCAAGGCCGATACGTCCGCCGAGCGGCTCTCGACCGCCTTGCCCACCCCGCTCAGCTCGAGCTTCATCGTTACCTTCCGCTCCGGCGCCGTGCGCCCCGAGAAGCGGGTCTTTCCGGCGTAATTGTCGTCCAGGTCCAGCGTCAAGGTCCGACCCTTGAGGCTGCCCTCAGGCAGATCGACAAGCCAGCTACCGATCATGTCGGTGAGCTGGTTCTCGGCCAGGCCCTCGATCCTTCGCGCGCCCTGCTCGTGGCTGAAGAAGGTGTCACCGACCTTCTTGAGGAATCCGTCGGCGTAACGGATCTCCTTGATGCCGTGCCGTTTGGCGATCGGGTCGATGTAGCGCTCGATCGCCTTCTGCGCGACCTTGGCGCGATCCTCGGACATCAGGGGTTTGAAGTTCACGATATTCCCCTTGAAGCGGCCAACGAGCGGCTCGGGCCAGCCCCTTTCCTTGAGAATCTGAGTCGTGGCTTCCTGGGTACTGACCTGCTTCCAGGCCGCCAGGCGATCACGGTCATTGGTCAGACCCTGATAAATATCCGCCCCATCGTTACTCGTCATCACGATGGTGAACTTGCTGAGGTCATATTCGTCGCCCAGCGGGCTGACCCACTTGCCCTCCTGAAGCATGGCATAGAACTTCTGCAGGACTGACTTCTTGACCGTGAGTCCCTCAGCGGTCTCGGAACCGATGTTGCCGACCTCATCAAAGAGGATCACGCCGCCGGTATCCTTGTTGCGCTTGAGGAACGCCTCGAAAGGACCGTCCACATCGCTGCCCACATAGCTCCGCGGCGAGCCGAAGAAGTTGTTGAGGTCCGCCTGGGACTTGATCTCGCTCATGTCGAAGGTTCCCAGCAGCTCGCGGCTGCCATAGACCTCATCGGCGAGGCTCTTGGCAAGCTCCGTCTTGCCGGTGGCCGTCGGGCCCATGAAGAGCATCGCGGCCGGAGTCTTGAGATCCGGATTGATCGCACGCGAGCGGATCGCGCGTGAAGCGGTCGCAATGGCGTCATCCTGGCCGAAGAGCCTGCCAGCCAGGGACTTTTCCAGCGAAAGAAGCTTTGTCTTCTTATCCGGATCGAAGAAGGGGCTCTTCACGGTATCGATGAGACTGTCAAGCCGGATTCCGACGGCGGACTTCGGGGCGCCGGCGACCGCGACCTGATAAGCTTCTCCTGCCGAATCGAGGGATACGGTGAGGCTCTTGCTGCCGCTGAGCTTGCCGTCAGTGAACGCGGCCTTGCGAACCTGATCGACCAGGGTCGCGGTCGAGGCACGCACTGAGCGCAATCCGTCCTCCGGAACGTAAACGCGCGCGACCAGGTCCTTGAGAACCGCATCGTCTACTTTGACCGCTATTCCGTGCTGCTCCAGCAGCTCGGCGGTGGCGCGGTTGACAAGGTTACGTGCGGTCTTTTCGGCGCCTTCGCGGGACGGCGGAATCATCCCCACCGCGCGATCAATGCGCTGAACGAAGGACGGCGGCATGGCGCTGCTCTTGTTGTACTTGTCGGCGGAGTCGACCTTGAGGAGCAGGTTCTTGATCTCCTTATCGCCGAGCTTGGCGGCGCGCTCTTCGACGAGTTTGCGCGGCAGCTCGCCGCTTCCGCGCGGGAAGATCAGGTCATCGCCCTTGTTCGTCGTCAGGACGACCAGGGACTTGCCCAGCTCCCGCGTGCGCCCGTCGCCTCCCGTGATTTTGCCGGTATCGAGCATCTCCATGAGCGCCTCGCGGAACTGCGGAGAGGCCTTCTCGATCTCGTTGATGACGATGACGTTGTAGCCTTTGCCTCGCCCGTCGAGGAATTCTGGCAGAATACCACTGTTTTTGTCCGAACCCATGTAACCCGTCGTCGCGCCGAAGAGCTTCCACAGATCGTCTTTGGATTTGTACTCGTTGGCACTGAGCTCAAGCAGCCGCTTGCCGTCGCCGAGCGCTTTTTCGGCGAGCGTTTGGGCGGCGAAGGTCTTGCCAGTTCCTGTCGAGCCTGCGAGCAAAGCGACCTTGACGCGTCCTTTAGCGCTCGTGCCCATATTCGCCTCGCCCCAGAGGTCCACGAGGGCATCCGTGGCTTTGGACTGTTCGATGACCGTCTCGCGCATGGCGGCCTTCAGGGTGTCGAGCTGCTTGTAATAGGTCATGGGCTCGGAGGGATCCAGCGGCAGCCGGAGCCGTTCAGAGACAAATGAGCCCACCGTCTTGCTCGAAACCGTGAAATTCTTGGGACCATTACGGCGGTGCTCGCGCACCATCACGTCCTGCAGCAGCTTGATCGGGCCCTCGGGGCGCGCTGAATCAGGCAGGTACTCGCCCGAGCGCTTGACCAGCGCATCGATGGCGTCATCGCCGATCATGGGGACCGTGCCGTCGGTGGCGAACTCCTTGGCGTAGTACGGGATCGCGGACTCGCGAAGAAGCCTCTTGGTATCCGCGACCGACAACTCGGGCACGTCGATGGTCTGGAACCGGCGCCGGATCGCGGCATCACTGCCGACCATCCTGTTGTACTCGGCAAACGTCGTCGAGCCGATGAACTTGGGACCGTCGCGGCTATCGAGCGCGCTCTTGAAGGCATCCAGATCTTCCTGGGAGAACTGGTGGAGCTCGTCGACATAGAGCACGACTTTGCGCCCGGTTTCCTGCTCCACCGCCTTGAGGGACCGTAGGAAATCCTCGACTCCGACCTTGCCGATTCCGCTCGGCGTGGCCTCGACCACGATCGCGTTGCCGAGGATCTTCTGATAGCGCGCCGCCTCGGGAATTTCGCCCTGGACGATGGCTCGCGCCACCTTCTCCGCAACGGTCGTTTTGCCGACCCCGGCCTCGCCCACAAGCACCGCGTTGCTCCCCTTGGGACGAATCAAAGTGTCGAGGACGAGCTGCGTTTCGTGATCCCGGCCAAAAAGCGGGGTCAGCGAACCATCAAGAAGATCGTCGGCGATCTCATTGGTAAGAATTCGTTTCGTAGCGGCGAAAAACGGCTGCGTATTCGGCGAGAGCTGCGAACGATTGACCCGTGCGGCGGTCAGCCGCTCAGCCTGCGCGGCTGTCGGCCTCGCCAGCGCGACACTCGGCGCGGCGGCGGAGACCTTGGGCGCAGGCGGCGCTGCCGGTACATCGGCAATCTTGGGAGTCCCGGGCGCTTTGACCGATGAGCTGCGGGACGGCTTGCTGGGCGGCGCCACCGGCTTGGCCTTTCCGGGAGCACCTCTCGGAGGCGCTACCTCGGCTGAGGCTTTGCGAACCCAGCTCGGCAAATCCGTGTTCTTGACCTTGACTGAGTTGCTGATGGACTGGCTAGTTCCGTCGGAGAAATCTACCTTGATGGCATCAGCGGCTTCATCCCACGCAAGGTGCTGAACCCCCTTCTCCGCCAGCGTCTCGATCTTCACGTCCGGATGGGAAATCAGAACC
>JAMPXZ010000179.1 GCA_023700925.1 Oligoflexia bacterium
CCCCGGCCCGGGCGGGTCGCGCGTATCCTGGACTACGGAAGCTTCGCGGAGCTCGACGGAGCCCTTCGCGAGGTTCTTCAGGAAGGCGACTTCGGGGCGGTCGTCCACCTTGCCGCGGTCAGCGACTACTCCGTGGGTTCCATCGAGGTGGGCGGGCGCCCGCAGGCGCCCGGGGTCATCGGCAAGATCCGCTCGGACGAGGAGCTGGTGCTGCGCCTCAAGCCTAACTTCAAGATCGTCGAGCGTATCAAGGGCTATGTCCCCGGCCCGAAGCCGCTTCTGATCGCGTTCAAGCTCACGCACACGCCCAGCGCGGAAGAGCGCGTGGCGGCGGTCAGGAAGCTGGCCGGAAGCGGGGCGCCGGACTTCATCGTCCACAATGACCTCGGCGACCGCGAGAAGGGGCAGCCGGTTTTCCGGCTTTTTGAGACTCGCGGCGGGCGCTGCCACGAGGTCCGGAATTTTGCTTCACGTGAGGAGCTGGCGCAGGGGCTGGTCCACGTCGTTCAGGGAGAGCTAAGATGATTCTCGCGCTTGATATCGGCAACAGTCAGATCCATGGCGGCGTCTTCGTCGGCCAGGAAATCAAGTTTCAGTTCCGCAAGAACACCAAGAATTCGAACTCCTCCGACGAGTTCGGGCTCTTTCTCAAGGCGGTCCTCCGCGAAAACGGGATCGAACCCAAAGAGGTCAGGGAAATCGTACTCTGCTCGGTCGTCCCCGACGTGCTGCACTCGATCGGCAGCGCGTGCATCAAGTATTTCGACATTCATCCGGTGAACCTTCAGCCCGGAAGCAAGACCGGCCTGAAGATCAAGTACCGCAATCCGCTGGAGGTGGGCGCGGATCGGATCGCCAACGCGATCGCCGGGACTTATCTTTACCCGGGTCAGAATCTCGTGCTCGTCGACTTCGGCACGGCGACGACCTACGACGTTGTGACGGCGGACAAGGAGTATCTCGGCGGCATGATCATGCCGGGCCTGCGCATCTCGATGGAGGCGCTCGAGCTTCGGACGGCGAAGCTTCCGGCGGTCGAGATCCTCACGCCGGGCGAGCTGGTGGGTCGCTCCACCGTGGAAAGCATCCAGTCGGGCCTCTATTACGGCAACGCCTTCGCGCTTCGCGGGATCACCGAGCAGATCAAGAAGGACTACTTCAAGGGGCAAAGCACCATGGTTGTCGGAACGGGTGGATTTTCGCGACTTTTTGAAAAGGCGGATCTTTTCGACGCCATCGTGCCGGAACTCGTCCTGATCGGACTTTACCGCACGCTCCAGCTCAACAAGTCTTAGCCCGATGTCGGGTTCCGCTCGGGTAACGCTACGCACGACTGGAAGCGGACCCGGCTACAACGCAAGGTAGAATTCTAAGGGAATCTAAGCGCCAGAAAATTTGCAAATAAAACCATCCGCCCCCTTTACGGCTTGGACTTTGTGTCGTTCAATAGCCGCAAATACCCAAGGGGGGGTAATCCATGAAGATCCAATCGCTTCCGTCCACGCTGGTTGTAGCGGTCCTGGCGGCCATGGCAGGCACCTTTGCTTTCGGAACCCGGGCTCTCGGAGGCGAATGGCTTCGCCTCAAGTCCGGCGACGTTCAGCTCGTCGATGGCTCAAGCCAGCTCCTCATGAATGCGCTCAGCGCGACGGAGCAATCCGATGCCGGCAGATATTTCGTCATTCAGTTCGACGGCACGATTCCCGCCGGCACGGACCTCAGGCTGGCGTCCGGTGGCCTCGAGGTTCTCCGTTACATTCCCGATGATGCTTACGTCGTCCGCGGCACGTACCAGAGCGCCAGTCTCGCGCGCGATCTGGCCGGCGTCCGCGCGGTTTCGTCTTTCCTGCCGGAATGGAAGATCAGTGAGGAGTTCAGCGGTTCCAGGGGCGTTTTCGCGGCCCGCGGTGAGCGGCTGTTCGTAACGGTGATGGATGCTTTCGCCGTACGCGACGTCGCTCTTCGGCTCCGCGCGTTGCCGGGCGTTCGCGTACGCCACGCGGGTACCGTGGACCTGATCGTCGACGCGACGCCGGCCGCGCTCCCCTCGATCGCCGCTGTCGAAGGGGTCGAGTGGGTGCAGAAGCTTCCGATCTTCGTGACCTTCGACTACGCGATGGACAGTGAAGTCGTCGCCCTGGACCTGCGCGCCTCCGACGATTACGAGTACACCGGTTATGAGTCCGGCACGCGGATCATGAACTTCGAGACCTCCTGGGACCGTGGCTTCAGGGGCGACGGTCAGTTCGTGGCGGTGGGCGACACCGGCCTCGATAACGGCGATATCGCGACGATCCATCCGGATTTCGCGGGCGCCGTGCACAAGGGTTACGCAATCGGCCTCGGCTCCGAGAGCTGGGAGGACCCGATGGGCCACGGCACGCACGTCGCGGGTTCCGTCGCGGGTCGCAGCGTCGTCTCCTCGGGCAAGCTGAGGGGCGGCGCGTATGGCTCGAAGCTCTTGATCGAAGGTCTCTGGAGCGCGATCCTGGACAACCTCGTTCCGGGCACCGACTTCAACAAGCTCTTTGGTGTTCCGTTCGCCGACGGCGCGCGGATTCACACGAATTCGTGGGGCTCGGCGACGAACTTCGGCGCCTATGACAGCTTTGCGTCCAAGGTTGACGATTACATGTGGAACAACCCGGACCTTCTCGTGCTCTTTGCGGCTGGCAATAGCGGCGAAGACAAGAACAAGGACGGAAGGGTCGATGAGAACTCGATCGCTTCGCCCGGAACCGCGAAGAACGTCCTGACGGTGGGCGCTTCGGAGAACCTGCTCCTCCTGGGAGGCATTCAGAAGCCGCTGGGCCAGCTCCGCGGCGGTGATGCCAAGTGGGGCGTGGCTCCGCTCAAGGACGACCTGCTCTCGAACAACCCGAACGGTGTCGCGGCATTCAGCTCCCGCGGTCCGACCGCTGATGGCCGTCTCAAGCCCGAGATCGTCGCTCCCGGCACGAACATCGTGAGCGTGAAGTCGCGCCACCCGAAAGCGCAGAAGCTTTGGGGCGATTTCCTGGGGGGCACGGACTATGTCTACAGTGGCGGTACGTCGATGTCGACGCCGCTGACGGCCGGTGCCGCCGCCGTCACCCGCGAGTACCTGGTCAAGGAGTTCAAGATCGCCACGCCTTCGGCCGCCGTGATCAAGGCCGCTCTCATGCACACTGCTGTGGACATGTTCCCCGGCCAGTACGGCGAGGGCGCCGGACAGGAGCTTCCGACGCGCCGTCCGAACGTTCATGAAGGCTATGGCCGCGTGGATATGGCGCAGGTCACGGGCCTCGGCAAGGAGACGGAGATCGTCGACAACCGGGCGGGCGTCGCTACCGGCGAAGAGTTCTCGATCAAGGTGAAGGTCCTGCGCGGCGCGCTTCGCGCGACGCTCAGCTATACCGACGCCCCGGCCACGCCGTCGGCCAAGAAGACGCTGGTCAACGACCTGGATCTCAAGGTTATCGCGCCGGATGGTCTGGTCAAGGAGCTGGGTGATCACATCAACAACTCCGAGATGATCGAACAGTCCGGCCTGGCGGCCGGTGACTACACGGTGGTCGTACGGGGCGCCAACGTCCCACGCGGCAAGAGCGGCAAGCAGCCGTTCGCCTTGTTGGTCACGAGCTTCTGATCCTCACGCCTGGTTCACGGCGCGTCTCCACTCAGGAGACGCGCCGGAGCCGGGGTCTTTCCTCCGACTCGCTTCCGCTCCGTCTTTCCTTCCACGCATCCATGCTGAACGCTCCCGGGCCGTGGGCCACCTCGCCCAGCAGGCCGCCCATGATCGACAAATTTTTCAGGAACATGATGGTCTGGAGCGTCCGCTCCCCGCCGCCCATGCTCCAGAAGTCATGAAAGATCAAAGTCACCGGAACGAGATAGAGAAAGAGGATCGCGGCACTTTCGCGGGCCTTCCAGCCGAGGAGTACGGCGAGGCCGGCTCCGATCTCGAGGATCGTGGCGGCGGTGAGGAAAAACGGGACCAGCGTCATGCCGCTTTCGACCATCATCTGGTGCGTTGCGGCCCAGTTGGGAATTTTGCTCAGTCCGCTGATCAGAAAGATGCTGCCGAGAAGCACCCTTCCCAGTAGCGACAGCGCGGCGCTGTCCAGCCGACGGCTCATGTTTGGGTCCCGCATCCTCGCACCTCCGGTGGTGCCCCCAGCGGTTGCAAGGCATGTGCGGGCTTCACGCTGAAAAAAGGTTCAGCCGACCGCCGTGCCGATCAGATAGCTCAAGATCCCGGCCCCGCCGCCGATGAGAAGCATCCTGAGGCCGCTCCAAAGCAGGCTCTTGCCCGAGAAAAGGCTGACAGTGGCGCCCGTGAAAAAAAGCGCCGTGCCCGTCAGCGCGAGCGAAAGGCCGAGCTGTCCCGCGGGCCGGGTCGCGGCGCCGAAGACGAACGGCAGGAGCGGAATCGCACCTCCGGCCGAGAAGGCGAGAAAAGACGAAAGCGCCGCGCCGACAGGGGAGCCGAGGTCGTTCGGATCGATTCCGAGCTCCTCCCGTGCGAGCGTGTGAAGAGCCTGTGTCGGCTGCGAGAGGATTCCGTTCGCCAGCATGCGGGCCTGCTCGCGCGAAAGGCCACGTGCTTCGTAAATCAGGGCCAGCTCCGCGGCCTCCTCTTCCGGGTACTCCTGAAGCTCGGCGCGTTCGAGCTCGAGCTGGTACTCGAGGAGCTCCCGCTGCGAGCGCACGGAGACGTACTCACCGGCGCCCATCGAGAGCGCTCCGGCAAAAAGGCCCGCCGTTCCCGAGATCAGGATGAGGCGATTATCGACGGAGCTCGCGGCTGCCACGCCGAGGATCAAGCTCGCGTTGGAGACCAGGCCGTCGTTGATTCCGAAGACCGCGGCGCGGAGGTTGCCTCCCGAGCCCTTGAGCTGATGGCGTTCGCCGACTTCTGAGACATCCTTCGGGAGGGCATGGGCGGGCGGAAGCTCGGCGTAGGAAAGCGCCGACAAGCCACGGATCTTGAGCGCCGCGAGTGCCGGCTTGATCCTCCGTGCGCCCAGAACATCGATCAGGATCTCGACGGCACGCGCGCGGGCACCGGGATGGAAACAGGGCAACTCGGTACCCAGGTGCTTTTCCCAGACCTTAGCTTGGGCCTCAGCCCGGTCAGCCAAGTTGGCGAAGAGCGCCTTGGAGGTGGGTGCCGGCTCGGCGCGAGAGAGCGCACGGTAGAGGTAGGCCGAGCGTTTTTCCTCGAGCCAGCCCTTCCGCGCTGTTCCCTCGCCGGTCACTTAGCCTGTCCCGGAAAGCTGCGCCGGGCACGTACGAAGAGATAAAGCCCGAGCGCCACGAGCGGGATGCTCAGGACCTGACCCATATTGAGCGGGAGTCCGGCTTCAAACGGGACCTGGTATTCCTTGAAGAACTCCAGGATGAAGCGCGCGCCGAATACCAGCATCAGAAACAGCCCGAACAGATAGCCCGGAAGCCGGCCTTTGCCGGCCTTCCAGTAGAGCCGGTAGAGCACCGCGAAGATCGCGAAATAGGTGAGTGACTCGTAGAGCTGCGCCGGATGACGCGGCACCGGGTCCACCCGAACGAAGACGAAGGACCAGGGGAGGTCCGTGGCCTTGCCCAGAATCTCTGAGTTGAAAAGGTTGCCCAGACGGATGAATCCGCCCGCCAGCGCGACGGTGATGCAAAGCCGATCCACGAGCCACAGCCAGCGCAGCCGATGTTTTCGCGCGAAGTAGTAGAGCGCGGCGAAGATCCCGATCGCCGCGCCATGGCTTGCCAGGCCGCCTTCCCAGATCTTGAGGATCCGGATGGGGTCCCGCAGGTAGATCTCCGGTTCGTAAAACAGGCAGTGTCCCAGTCGCGCGCCGGCGATGGTGCCTACGATCATTGTGATGAAGAGAGGGTCCAGATGCTTGTCCGAGACTTTTTCGGCGGCGAAGATCCTCTGGATGATCCAAAAACCGAGTATGAAAGAGAGGGCGAAAAGCAGTCCGTACCAGCGGATCGACAACCCGCCTAAGCCGATAAGCTCGGGACTTACGTTCCAGTGAATCATTTTGGGATCATAAGCCGGCAGCCTTGCAAACTCCAGAATCAAAGCTTTCGCATGTCGCGCCGTGCACTATCAGGCGCTTTTGCGTTCCGGTGGAAGGATTTTCGCAGCTCGTCTTTGGCGCGGTTCAGCGTTTCGCGCCGTCCCGGATCAAGATTCCTGCCGGCTCGATTGACGAAAAGATTCAGCATCGACATGGCGGACCGGAACGGATCGGATTTACGGCGCCGGCTCCGCTCGGCGGAACGCTTCAGCGAGGCGGCGATCTTCCGGGCATCCTTCAGGGTGAAAACCCCTTTTTCAAGATCCAATGCGTTGCTGGTCCGGGTGACCTCCTGAGACCACAGCTTCCGTCGCTTCTTCCCGGGTGTTTTCATGGTGACCGGCGTTGCAGGAGTCGGTCCGCGCGAGGCTCACGCTTTGCATCGTCCCGAGGCCGGAAATGGGGTGGCTATGACCGCGACCGCAGTATCGGAGGCTTTGAAGCCGACGTCTTTTACCGTAGATGAGGTCCGTGATCTCCAGCCGTTGATGGAACGGCTCTCGAGCGCCCGCGTCGTTCTCCTCGGGGAGTCCACTCACGGGACGGAGGAGTTCTATCAGTGGCGCCGCCTGATCACCCAGTGGTTGATCACCAAGCATGGCTTCACGATGATCGCGGTCGAGGGGGACTGGCCCCTCGCGCGGAAAATCCATCGATACATCCGCGGTCGCGAAGGAGACCACGCGCGGGGAGTGCTCGAGGGCAACCACCGCTGGCCCACCTGGGTATGGGCCAATACCGAGGTGATCCGTCTCCTGGAATGGCTGCGCTCCCATAATGCGAGACCCGACGTCGCGGAGCCCGTATCCTTCTGCGGGCTCGATATGTACTCGC
>JAMPXZ010000180.1 GCA_023700925.1 Oligoflexia bacterium
GCGGCTCAATCTTTCTCGAATGCGAGGCCTCATTTGGCTCGTCGGCTATCCTCGGTATGAAGGAATGCTCTCGGTCGATGAGTATGCTGATGAAGTCTTACGCGGAAGAATCCGGGAGCCTTCTCTCAGCTTTCGTTTGGAAAGAGGCTTCAAGGTCGTCGGCACGATCGACGGTCACTGGGCGGTGCTTGATTGGCCCAATCCGCGTGAGCTCGAATTCACGCGGGGACTGAGCTAGTCATTTCACCGTGATCTTCTGGATCGTCACGGGCTTTTCCGGCCGATCGTTCGGGCCGCGGGGTTCGGCGACGATCTTGTTCACGACGTCCATGCCTTGGGTCACTTCGCCGAAGATCGTGTGGCGTCCGTTGAGCCAGGGCGTGGGCTTCAAGGTGATGAAGAACTGCGAACCGTTGGTATTGGGCCCGGCGTTGGCCATGGCCAGGATGCCCGGGCGATCGAACTTGTCGGTGGGCTTGGTCTCGTCCTCGAACTGGTAGCCTGGGCCGCCCGTCCCGGTCCCGAGCGGGTCTCCGCCCTGGATCATGAACTCGGGGATCACCCGGTGAAAGATCGTGCCGTTATAGAGCGGCGTGCCCTTGATCTCCTTGCCTGTTTTGGGATCGGTCCAGGCTTTTTTGCCCGTGGCGAGGCCGACGAAATTCTCCACGGTCTTGGGAGTCTGATCCGCAAAAAGCTTCACGGTGATGTCTCCGGCGGAGGTTTTGAGAACCGCGGTCCGGTCCTTGGCAAAGGAGGAGACGGGGTTAAGAGTCAAAGCTGCAAGCATAGGAATTAATAGATATTTTCTCATGACTGGGTAGTTTACTCGAGTTGGGCTGCTTGGCAAGGGGGCCCCCTCCAAATATTAGTTGATTAAAACGGTCTGGCAATATAGAACTGCCCCCCATGAAGTTTGGTCGGTCCAGCTTTGCCTCTCTCGTTCTGCTTCTCGGCCTCGGCCCCAGTGCCTTGGCCCAGCGAGGCGACGTGGAGCTCCGCCTGGCTCAGCCCGGCGAACCCGCCCTTGAACGCTTTGTCAGTGAGGTCAGCGCCGCGTTGCCCGCGAGTCTCAGGCGCCAGCTCGGCGGGGAGGTGAGGATCCGCTTCAAGAAGCTCGGCACGAGAACTGATCTCGCTGCCCCCCTCTGCCCCGGGGACAGCGGTCCCAAGGTCGAAGCACCGATGGTTTATGGCCAGAGCAACCGCTTGACCGCCGGCTGGCGCTCGCGGCAGATCACCCTGCATTCCGGTTTCGTTTCCGAAATCAAGAAGGGCCCGGAGGGCGCGCGCCGCTATGCCTGCGGTCACGGGGACTTCTATCGCCTTGCGATGGCGACGGTGATCCACGAGCTGGCGCATCTTTACGACAATTCCAATTCCCCGATCGGTGGCGGCGGGGAGACGGAGTTCGACCCCGTCGATTCGGCGAATCCCCCGAAGCCCCTGCGAAGCGTCTCGGATCGCCCGGCCTTTCTCGCGCTCACGGGCTTTGGCGTGGGCCTGTCCTCGAACCTTCCGCGCAGCCCGGATCCCTATGAGTACCAGAATGCGGCCGAAAACTTCGCGGTGAACCTCGAGTACTTCCTCCTGGACCCGGAGTACGCCTGCCGCCGCCCGACTTTCCATGATTTCTACCGTCGTCACTTCGGCGTCACTCCCGCGCGCGCGAGCTGCGAAATCTCGCCGAAAGCGTTTCTCGCCTCTTACCGCCCCGGCGAAACCACCGTCGTGAATCTTGATCCGGAGCGCATCTACGAGGTCCATTACCTCCTGGCCGCCGAGGGGCGCGATGTTTCGAGCCGCTGGGGCCATGCCATGTTCCGGCTGGTCGTTTGCGCGCCCGGTCGCGTGCTCGGGCCGGATTGCCTCAAGGACGTGGGCCACCACGTCGCCGTGAGCTACCGCGCGAACATCACGGGCCTGAGCTTCAGCAGCGTGGGCGGGCTTCTCGGCAAGTACCCTTCGCAGATGTTCCTGCTGCCCTTCCTGGATACGGTCTCCGAGTATACGAAGGGGGAGCTGCGCGATGTGCTGAGCTACCCCTTGAAGCTCGACCGGACGCAGCTCCGTTCCTTTGTCCTTCGCGCCCTCGAGCAGCACTGGCAGTATTCGGACCGGTATTACTTCGTGACCAAGAACTGCGCGACCGAGAGCTTGGGCTTCCTGCAGGGCGCCTTGAACGACCATCCGGTCGCCGGGGAGCCGGTTGGGATCCGGGTTCCGACGGAGCTGGCCGAGCTCTTTGAACGCTATGGGCTCCTCGATCGCGGCGCGGTCGACGGCCCCGCCGCCAAGGGGCGCTATCGGTTCCCCTCCATGCTTCGCTCGGCCGAGGCCTCGTTCGAGAGCTTGCGCTCCGCGGGCATCACGGGAGAGCTCAGTCTTGAGGAGTATTTCACCCGGACCTCGGCCTCTGAGCGTCTTGCGCTGTTTGAGGGCGTTTCGGAGCCCGCGCGCCTGGCCCCACACTTCGTCGCCCTGGAGCTGCTCGCACGGGAACGGGTGAAGCAGCTGATGCTCAAAGCCGCGCTCGAGTGGCTGGGCCAGCAGAACGAAAGCTCGCCCGAATACGCCGAAGTCCAGACGACGGTGGAGCGCCTGAGGGGGGTTCAGAAGGCCCTGATGCCCTGGAATCTCGCCCCTCTCGGCTATGGCGTCGCCCGCGCCGACGAGGTCGCCTCCGACCAGCGAATCCAGGCGCTGCTCGCCGAGATGGTGACCCTGTTCAACTCGTCAGCCCAGGTGCTGAATCGGCCGCTCGAGGCGCTCAACGCCGAGATGGCGGGCATCCGCAAAAATATTTTGAAGTTTCTCTCGGTAATTCCGGAGAAAACACAGCCCCCAACAACCCCCCAAACCTAAGGAGAATGTACATGAAAACCCGTAAATCCGTCCCAGTTGTCGCCCTTTTCGCTTTCCTCGTCGCCGGCGCGCAGGCGCATGCCTTTCAGGAGTCGATTCAGATCACGATCTCTCCGATCATGACGGTCGCCGCCCTGCTCGAGCTTACGATCTTCGGCCCGACCGCGACCACGATCGAGCTTTCGTCGCAGCAAAAGGCCGTGGTGATGAACGCGCAGCCGGATGCGGCGGATGTGCTCCGTGGCGGAGCGGCGACGGACGCCTTCCTTGCTGGCAAGGCCGCGCTTGAGGAAGCTTCCGGAGTGGCGCTCGAAGACGCCCAGGCCGCAAAGGGCATCCTCGAAGCGGGCGCTCAGCTCGAGTAAGGACCCGGCGTCCCTGGCTTCCCCCTTTTATCGCACCGTGCGGGACTCAAGGATTGAGTCCCGCAAAGTGCACGACTCCTTTTGCGTCGCAGGGGAGCTATTCTCAGTTGGATAAATTTTGTTGTCCGTGTAATTTAATATAGCTTGCTGAGACGATCTGTGGAATATTCCGCCGCGCATTAGATTTGCGTTGGAAACCACGGTGCCATCCCTCGAACTCTTTCACACAGCCCGAACTCACGATTTTTTCGGATTCCAGAGACCCTGGGTCAGGCCCGCCCTCGTCGCGCTCGCTTACTTCATCGCCGCTGAGTCGGGGTGGAGTCTGTTCCGAGCGACCGGGGGCCCGATCCAGTTCTGGCCGGCGAGCGGCATGGCCATGGCGAGCCTGTTGCTGTGGGGCTGGCGCCTCTGGCCCGCGGTTCTCCTGGGGGCGCTCTCGTTCTCCTGGTACCACGGCGTCGGCGATCTGATTGGCGATGGGATCTTTCTGGTCAGAGGCGCGCGCGGCGCGGAGGCGCAGCTGCGATCGCTCATCTCGGTGGCCGAGGCACTCCTGTTTTACTGGCTGCTCAACGGCAAGGATAGCGCTTATACCTTGCCGTTGAAGGTGCGTAAGCACATCGGCGTGAGTCTCCTGGGCGCGGGGGTCGCCGGCGGCCTGGGGTCGCTCGTGGGTTATGCCTTACTGCTGGCCATCCAGGGCGAGTCCGCGACTTTCCTGGTTCGGGACTGGCTCGCCTGGTGGTCCGCGGACGCCCTGGGAATTCTGATCGTGGCACCCGTGGTGCTGACCTGGGGCTTCAGTCCGGCCCGCTCCTGGCAGCAGGGACTGGTACTGGCTCTGGCCGGTGCGGTCCTGATCGGAATGAGTGATCGCACGAGTGGCGCGCAGCCGTGGCAGCCGCTTTTCGTCGCCTTCCTTTCCATTACCGGGCTCCTTCTGGCGTCCTCCGTCAGGGCAGAGGCCGAGTTGGCGCGCCTGGCCGAGCAGCTCTCGAATGAGCGTGTCCGGATCGACGATCTGGTCGCGAGTATCCCGGGCATGGTCTGGGAAAAATGGGTGGACCCTACCTCCCCGGAGGCACGGCGCGATTTCGTGAGCGACTACTCCACGCAGCTTGTGGGTTACGCGCCGGAGGCGTGGCTCTCGGACAAAAAGCTGTGGGTGAAGCTCCTCCATCCGGAGGACCGCCGGAAGAAGTTTCGCGAAATCCGCGACTGCTTTGAATCGGGGCAAGGCGGCACGCATCAGTTCCGCTGGATCGCCAGGGATGGTCGCGAGGTATGGATCGAATGCCGTTCCCGCGCGATTCTCGATTCCAAGGGAAAGCCGATCGGAATGAGGGGGGTGAACGTCGAGATCACCGCCCGCAAGCAGGTCGAGAATAGCCTGCACCGGGCCATTCGCGTTCGTGAGGACACGCTGGCCACCGTGTCTCATGACCTGCGCAACCCGCTGGTCGCGATCAAGCTGAACGCGGGCGTGCTGCCGCTGCTGTCGGACCGCCCCTCATTGCTCAAAGCCACGGGACGGATCTTTCTCGCCGCGGAGCAGATGGAGCGGCTGATCAACGATCTGCTTGACGCCGCCAGAATCGATGCCGGCAAGTTCACGGTGGCCCTGCGCTCGGTGCCGGTTTCGCGGCTCCTTGAGGAGGCGCAGGAGCTGCTCGAGGGGCTTGCCCGCGAAAAAAACATCACTCTCTCCATTCAGGGGCGCGAACTCTCGCTTCAGTGCGATCCCGGCCGGATCCTGCAGGTACTTTCGAATGTGATCGGCAACGCGATCAAGTTCTCGCCCTCGGGCACCGAGGTGCGCGCGGAGGTCACCGAAAGGGGAGGCATGGCGCGCTTCAGCGTGCAGGATCACGGTCCGGGCATCAAGCCGGACTGTGTGCCCAAGCTCTTTGATCGGTACTGGCAAGGCAACAAGGCCGCCAAAGCCTGCCTCAAGGGGGTAGGCCTCGGACTCTTCATCACGCGCCAGATCGTCGAGGCCCACGGCGGGCAGATCTGGGTGGAGTCGGGTCCGGACGGGGGCAGCTGTTTCATCTTCACCGTGCCGACCGACGCTTGTAAGGCGCAAAGCCGTACCGGCTAATCTCTGGGCTGCGGGCGCCCGGCGGTCACCGCGACTGCGGCCTCTTCCTTGGCGGTTTCCGCGTCATCGGGCGTGAGCAGCTCGAGCAGCTCCTTCCGCGAGAACGCCTTGAGCCCGAGCGACGATTCCTCGATCAAGGCCCCGGAGAGCTGGACCTTGGACTCGATGATGTTGGCGATGCGGTCCTCGACCGTGCCCGGGATCTGGAGCTTGAAAACCTGCACGCCGCGGGTCTGCCCGAACCGGTGCAGGCGGTCAGTGGCCTGATTCTCCTTGGCGGGGTTCCACCAGCGGTCGAAATGGATGCACACGCTGGCGGAGGTCAGGTCGATACCGAGTCCTCCCGCGAGCAGGCTGCAGAGGAAGACCCGGCACTCGGGATCCTGGCTGAAGCGCTCGAGGCGTGCGCCGCGGTCCGGGGTGTCTCCGCGAAGTTCGGTGTAACCGACGCCGCTCGTCCTGAGGTGGTGGCTGATGAGATCGATCATTCCCAGGTACTGGGTGAAGACCACGACCTTGAGCTCGGATCCGAGCGCCTCGTTGAGCAGCTCGTCGAAGGTTTCCCACTTGCCGGTTTCGGCCGGGTCCACCGAGCCAGCCTTCTTGATCTTGCCGGAGGTGAGATCCGCCAGCTTCGGATGGTCGCAGATCTGCTTGAGTCGGGTCAGCAGGGCGAGGACGTTGGCGTAATCGATCTTCTGTCCCGCAACGATGTTGGCGCGCACCTGGCTGGCCTCGGCGCCGCTGAGGCACTCGCGATACGCCTTGCGCTGGGTGGCGGTCATCTCGCAGTGGACGACCTCCTCGATTTTCTCGGGCAGCTCCTTGAGCACCTTGGCCTTGGTTCTTCTGAGCAGGAACGGCGAAACCAGGCGTTTGAGCGCGTCCGCCTGCAGGTCGGTGGGCACCTCGCGGCCCCAGCCGTAAAGGCGCTTGAAGCGCGGGAGCGAGCCCAGGTAGCCCGGAAGCAGGAACTCCATGAGCGACCAGAGGTCGGTGGCCTGGTTCTCGACGGGCGTTCCGGTCATGGCGATCCGGAAGCGGCTCTTGAGCATGCGCGAGGCGCGGGAGCTGATGGTCGAGGCGTTCTTGATGGCCTGCGCCTCGTCGAGGATGACGACATGCCATTGGCGCTCGCGAAGCTCGGGCTCGCGATGAAGGATCCCGTAGGTCGTCAGGACGATGTCCACGCCTTTTGCCGGCAGCGTCCGGCCCGAGCCGTGGAAGACATGCCATTTGAGGCCCGTATCGTATTTCTTCAGCTTCTGGATCCACGCCGCGATGACCGAGGTCGGAGCAACGACGAGCGAAGGTTCCTTCACCGGCCCCGGCGCCGGGGCGCTTTCCTCGAGATCCGGGCCGGTCCCTGCCGCCGCGGCCTCGGCGGGAGGAGCCTTGGGTGCGGGTTTCTTGAGCAGCTTTTTCTGCGGCGCTCTGCGCGGGGCCGCCATCTCGGTGGGCGCGGACGAGGCTCCGGCTCCAGCGGCGGTCTTTGCCGTCTTGGAAGCCTTCTTGCTCGAGGGCGGATGGTAGAGAGTCGTGAGGAGCGCC
>JAMPXZ010000181.1 GCA_023700925.1 Oligoflexia bacterium
ACGGGCGGATTGACGGCCATCATCGTACGCAGGGACGCACAGCCACCGCTCGTCGCGGCGATCAAGGCTAGTGCTGCTGTCCAGTGCGTTCGTTTCACGTCATTCCCCTCTTCAATAAAGGATGTTGATCCCTATCCCGAACTCCAGGCCCGAGACGTCCCCCACGGCGGTCGTGTTCAGGAACGCCGTCGACTCCGGGCGATAGCCCAGCGTCGTCGATACCGCGTAATGCTTGCCGAGCCTCCACTCGTACTGCGCGCGCGCCAGGCCCCCGAGGAAGCCGGACGCGTAGGTGCCGCCGAGGCCGACGACCAGGCCGCCGCGCACCTTGTTGTAGTTCTCCTCCTCGCCGAAGAAGTTCCACCCGTGCTGGAAGAGCAGCGTCAGGTTGAAGCCTCCATAAAGGTTGACCGTGCCGGCGGCCGGCACCGTCGAGCCCACCAGCGTGGACGAGTCCTTGAAGTAGTCCACCTCGAAGCCGACTTCCTTGCGCCGGTTGTCGTAGCGCTCCATCATGCGGAAGCCCGCGCCGAGGGTGCCGGTCGTGCCACCTATGTTCGGCTGGAACAGGTAGTAGAGGATGCCGCGGTACTGCACCGAAGGCGCGTACTCGGTCTGCTTGCGGGCCTCGTCGGTCTGCGTGTAGTCGATGCCGCGCCGGAAGGCGTTCGCCCGGGTCATCTCGGAGTTGTAGCTCCGGGACCAGATGATCGAGCCGCTCTCGGGGCTGGAGATCGTCATCGACAGCACCATGCCGCGCGGCTGGTAAGAGAAGGCGAGGTCCAGGAAATTTTCGATGGCCGAAGTCTTGGCGATACGCGAAAGCTCGGTGGGATTCGTTTCCGCGGAGGTAACGACGACCTGATCGCCGTTCAGCGCGGTCTTGCGCGCGCGGCACGGCAGGCACTGGACCACGCGGACCTTGGTGGTCTTGAGGATGCGCTCGGTCACGAGAAGTTCGAGGTGGCTGCGGAACGAGGGCGGCACGTTCTCGCTCATCGCGATATTGCGGATGGCGAGATCCTTGAGCCCGTTGACGTTGCCGTTCTTGAGGTCGTATTCGAAATCGGCGAGGACGTCCTCGAGGACCTCGTAGAAGTTGCGCTCATTCGCTTCCTGGCCGGCCTTGGGAGCGTCCGCCGCGAGCGCGAGCGGCGCGGCAGTCAGGGCGAGCGCGCAGACGAGCGCAAGGGCTCCTCCGAGCGCCAAAAGCGCCGGAATCTTCGCGGTCCGATCATGCAGCTGGAACATCTTGCTGTACGTCACGGTTATACCTGGGGTCCCTTCCTCACCAGGCTTTTCGGTTTTTATGAAAGGCTCTTTAAGTTTAGTTTTTGGCCTCTAATGGAATAGGTCAATTTTGCCGAGAAGCCTTCAGGAGCTCCTGAATGAGGGGAAATTTCGCCTACATCAGTACTGCCTTCGGAGTCATCGCCATCGGTTTGACGTTTTTCTGGGGTTGCTCGACCACGGAGCTGCGGCCGATCGCGGTGACGAGCGTCGCGCCGCCCCAGTATGTGGACGTGCCGCAGCCGGCCGGCTTTGACCTTTCGGACGTTTCGGCCCTCTTTGTCGATCGGCGGGCCCCGGCGGCTTCCGTCGTCGCGGCCTGTGACGCGGACTTTCGCAAGCTCCGCGGACTGACCGAGAGCGAGGATGAGCTGCGCAAGGGCGTCGATGAGCTGGTGAAGTCCGATCCGGTGGCCTATCACTGGTGTTTTTACGGCAAGATCCTGGATCTCGAAAAGACGCTGAAAACCACGCCGTACGTGGACGAGCGGCAGAAGGCGGTCCTCGACGCTTACGCCTTCCTCGTCCCGCTGGCCAAGGGCTTCATGCGGGAGTATCAGGATTCGCGGTACCTTCGTTGGGCGATCCGGCATTATCGCGGCGTCAGCGAGACGGTCTTCTTCAAGAAGCTCGATCAGTCGCCGCGCATGACCGCGGAGCTGGTGGAGGTCGCCAACCCGTTCGGCCTCTGGCGCGATCCCGCCTCGAGCAAATCCGTTCTCGAAAAGTACCATCTCGTGAAGCCCGCGGCCTCGCCCGTGCCCGCGCCGAGTGTAGCCCCCTCGGTGCAGCCGGAGCTGACCGCGGAAGCCGCCGCGCCTGCCCCAGGGCCTTCGCCGGAGCCTTCGCCCACGCCTTCGCTCGCGAGCGGAGAACTCTCGCCCCCGGAGGCCTCGGAAGATGAGTCCGCGGCGGAACGTTTCCCGGCGACCGAAGTGGATACCACCAGCGAAGCGGCGACCCCGATGGAAGCCTCTTCGGCCGCGCCTGTGGCCCCCTCCGCCGGAGCCAAAGATGGGGCGAAGTAAGAGTCTCATCATCGCCGCATCCTTGCTGATGGGTTTGCCTGCTGGCCGGCTGGTCCTGGCCGCCGGGCCGGGCTGCCGCGAAGACGCTCGCCTTCAGTTGGTAGAGCCGCTCGATGTGACTCAGCGCCAGGGTGTCGTTGACGCGCATTCCGCCGCGGAGCAGGTCAACGCCAATAGCGTCTGGGCTGCCTTGGATCGGCTCGTGGCGTCGCTGGATGTTTCGCCGAGAACGCAGCAGGCCCTGCGCAAGGCCATCGACACGATGAAGGCGCAGGATCGCAGCGGCTTTCGTCCCTCGGCTTTCTCGATCACCTCATCGGCTGAAACCACTCTTGGCGTGGGCTACCAGTCAGGCGTGGATCTGGTCTTCTTTCCCGATCCGCAGAGGCCCGAGGAGTGGCAGGTCGCGGTCTTCCGTTATGGGGGTGGAGCGGTGGGTGTCTCAGCCACGCTCACGGCGGGGATTGGTTTCAACGTCATTTACCACATGAGCAATATGGAAGAGTACGCCGGATATTTCTGCGGAGCTTCGATGAGCGCCGCAAAGCTCATGGGTCTGACCGTGGGAGCTCAGGTTGCCTGCGAGAGAGGGGACCTGAAGGGCATCCGCGAACGCGCCCGGAGCTTGGCCTCCCTGAAGCCGGCGGAGTTCAGCTCGGCGGCAGGCGATTTTTTTGCCAACCGGATGTTCGCGGTCTCGGTATCGGCGACGATGGGTGTGGGCGGCGGAGCCTCGCTGGCGATGACGGACTTCACCGAGCTGAGCCGACACACGCTGCGGACGGATCAGCTTGGCGCCTTCGCGCGGAGCTGGATCAAAGACCAACGCGGCCTCTGAGGCGCGAAGGCTAGGCGGCTTTCTTCTCGGATCGCTCGGGCGCCGGCGTTTCAGCACGGCGGGGGAGCTGTTCGGGATGGATTTCAAAATAGCGGCGCACGATCGAGGTGCGTTCCTCGGTCGAGGGATGTCCGTTGGGCCCTGGCGCGACGCCGCCGGTCGTACGAGGGCCGACCCCGTTCATGCGATCGAGCTTGCGAAGCGCGGAGACGAGATCGTCGATGCTCGCCCCCATCCTGACGGCATAGATGTCAGCCTCGGCCTCCTGGTAACGGCTTTGCCTGGCCAGAAGCTGGAAGGTGTAGGTCAGCGAGAGCAGCACCGTCGCGGCGCCGACGAGGAAGTTGAGCTTGCCTCCCGGAAAGAGAAGATGCGCGACGAGAACGAGAAAGCCCGCGCCGACGCTGGACCCGAGGATCAGGCCGGAGGAGAGGACGAACCGCTTTTTCAGATGGTGCAGGCGCAGGTGGGAGATTTCGTGAAGAATGATCGCACGCAGCTCTTCGCGTCGAAGCTGCGAGAGCGTCGCTTGCGTGAGGAACAGGCCCGGTCGGAACGGCCCGCGTCCATGCGTGAATCCCGCGATGAGCGCGTTGCCCGCCTGCTGCTGTTCGAGCTGGATCACCCAGAGCTCGGGCGGCGGCAGGCCGGCGTCGACGAAGCAGCTTTCGAAGTCCTTGCGAAGCGCCTCGTCCTCGAGGCGACGGACGGGGAACATGCGGCGAAGCTGCATGGGGCCAAGCGCGAACCCGAGCCCGAGACCGCCGAGGACGCCCACGGCGCAGCCGAGGGCCAGGAAGGCCAGGCTCCAGCCTGGCGTGGCGTTGACCACTCGCGAGAGGTAGAACGAGGCGCGGAGCGAGAAGATCAGGATCGTGATGTAAAGGATTCCGCTGAAAAGGCTCCAGGCGAAGGCACGCAGCGCGAGCGGAAGGGTCTCGGCCACGGACTTGCGCGGGGCCTGCGCTGCTTCCGGCCGCGCCTCTTCCGGCCGCGGCGGACGGAGATCTTCGGGACGGAGCTGGGGGGCGGGGAGGGCTTTGGCCTCGGCGGAAGCCTGAAGCCGCCATTGCAGTAGAATGGCGAGAAAGAAGAGTGAGTTCGAGAGGACCGGATAGTCCTGCCGTGCTTCATTCGAGGCAAGATAGATGACGAGTAGAAAGAACAGCGCGAAAAGCGAAACGATCTTCACCTTCACGAGTTCGGTCGCCACATCGAAGTCGGGGTCCTCGGCCCTGAGTCGGGCGACGCGGCGGCCGAAATAGTCGGCCCACAACGCGAAGACCACGACCGGTATCGCCGTCAGTACTGCCAGGCCCTTGATCGCGTGATCGCCTTCCATGACTGGACTCCTCTAAAGCCTTATCGGCGGGGGGCACTGCGGGGTTGAGCCTGAAAGTTGAGCCTGAAAAGCTCAAGGGCTCTGCCGGCTTTGCCGGGTCTCGCCCAGATCCTCGGAGGCATTCCACATCATGGGCCTCAGCTGGTGGTCACGAGGGAGATAGCCCGCACTCATCCCTGTGCCAAAGTGAGCGTTGAAGTTCGCTACTCAGCGCCAGGCCTCACGCCACCAATCCGCCGTCTTTCGTTGATCACCTTGGGCCGCGCCTCGATCGAGCGACGATTCAGAGGATCCGTGCGCACCCTGGGCACTGAAAACCGCTTCCTTCGCCTTCGATGCCCATGCCTCAGAATCCGGTCCGCAATCAACTGACGATAGCTCCTCATCGGGAATCCGTCCCGGCATATCTACAAATATAACATTGCCCCGGCGCTTGAGACGCATTTTTGCCTTGACCCTGCCCGGCGAGTTCGGTACAAGCGTCTCACTCATGTCGGTCCGGAAATCTGGTTCCAAAACCTCAACAAAGCCCTCCAATGGCGGCAAAACAGCCGCCGGCGCCGCCCGCGCGCAGCTGGATTTCCTAAAGGCGCCTACCTTCCGGGGCCTAAACAGGCGCGAGCACGGCGGACGCCTCGGCGAAGGCCGGCGCAAGATGGCGCGTCCGATGGACCCACGGCTGCCGCTTCATGTGATTCTGAGGTCCCAAAAGGCGAAAGGCGCCTGGTCGCTCCTTGCCGCGAAAAACGAAAAGCGCGTAAAACACCTGACTTACGCGCTTGCGGACAGGTTCCACGTGAAAATTTACCGTTACGTGAACGCGGGAAATCACCTGCATCTGGTGATCAAGGCAAAGGATAAAGACGGCTTCAAAGCTTACCTGAGAGCCCTGACTGGCACGCTCGCGCGCACCGTAACAGGCGCAAAAAAAGGCGTGAAAAAAGGCAAGTTCTGGGACGCCCTTGCGTACTCGCGCGTGGTGACCTGGGGACCGGAGCTCGAGAACGTGAGCTTTTACGTCATTATGAACGAGCTCGAAGGGCTCGGAGTCTGGTCGCGAAAGTTCGCCGCGAAGGTTGCCGCCGCTCGTACGGCGCGCCAGGACCGGCCCGGCTAGTTCACACTTCCAGGTAATTCCGAGTAAACGTCTCAGTGAAGTGGATCTCTCAAAGGGGCGGGCAGACTTTCCAGCGGGCCGGACAATTAATGGCCCCTCTAGGTTAGAGGCCGCTCCTGTATAAGGTCATTTAGAAATAATCCGGTATATTGAGCGGATCACGCACTGCGACACTAGATCCTTGGAATGCTTCCTATACCTGACTAAAAAAGTCTAAAGTAATTTATTACCAGACCGAAACGGTATGTGAAACGAGTTTTGTTCCTGTGGTGGGAGCAAGGCTTGCGGCAGGGGTACAGCAAATTCCTGCCAAATTATGTGCAACATATCTGCCTTCAGGCACAGGTGTACCCATGGGGTCACATCCGGGCCTTCGGAGGCAGCTTTCTGGAGGTGTGTATGGGTCTCAGGATTAGCACCAATGTGCAATCGTTGTCCGCTCAGAGAAATTTGAGCATCAATAACGCTCAGCAGAAGTCTTCGCTGGAGAAGTTGGCTTCTGGCTCCCGCATTTATCGCGCGGCGGACGATGCCGCCGGTCTTGCGATCAGCGAGAAGATGCGCGCGAGCATTCGCACGGTCCGTCAGGACGTGCGCAACGCGAACGACGGTGTCTCGATGATTCAGACCGCTGAAGGCGGGATGAACGAAGTCGGCAACATTCTAGTCCGTTTCCGCGAGCTGTCCACGCAGGCCGCTTCGGACACGATCGGTGATGCCGAGCGCTCGTTCATCGACAAAGAAGTGCAGCAGCTGAAGAGCGAGATCGACCGCATCGCGAAGTCGACCGAGTTCAACGGCAAGAAGCTTCTGAGCGGTGAAGGCGGGGCGATGGAAATCCAAATCGGCCTGAATGACAACGCGGAGCTGGATCGCTTCACCTTTGACGGGGCCAAAACTGACATCACCGCCGACCGCCTTGGCTTGGGCTCGTTGACGGTGGCTGACAAGGCTTCCGCGCAGCAGAACCTCTCGAAGGTGGACGATGCGATCAAGATC
Organism: Oligoflexia bacterium; assembly: GCA_023700925.1. Classification (GTDB taxonomy): domain Bacteria; phylum Bdellovibrionota; class UBA1018; order UBA1018; family UBA1018; genus JAMPXJ01. The sequence continues at coordinate 6,615 of JAMPXZ010000181.1, forward strand.
CTCTCGGAGAATCGCGCTGAAATGGGCGCTCTGCAGAACAGGCTCCAGTCGACGATCTCGAACCTGACGATCTACGACGAGAACCTCTCCGCGGCCCGCAGCCGGATCTATGACGTCGACATGGCTTCAGAGACCGCCGAGCTCACGAAGAGCAACATCCTGAATCAAGCTGGTACGTCGGTCCTCAGTCAAGCCAATCAGAACAACATGCTCGCTCTCAAGCTCCTCAGCTAATTCGAGCTCTGAGCTAGCAAGCGACGTC
>JAMPXZ010000010.1 GCA_023700925.1 Oligoflexia bacterium
AGCCACCTTCACGTTTGCCGCCGAAGCCACCTTCACGTTTGCCGCCGAAGCCACCTTCACGTTTGCCGCCGAAGCCACCGCCGCGCTCGCCTGGGCCGCGTTTCTGATAGGGCCGTTTCTCAAAACCGCGAGCCTCTGGCCGCGCTTCACGATCCGCTTCGGAGACCGGGACGATCCTCGTCGCTTCGCGCTCGGCCTGACGCGCCTCCCTTTCGGTTTCGCGTTCGCGCCGGCCTTCTTCTTCCTTGGCGGAAGCGTCGGCGAGCTTCATGCCGAGCTCCGGCTGATCCAGGAGGGACTGCACCTGCGATTTGGTCAGGAAACGGTATTCGCCGGCTTCCATCCCGTGCACCGTGATGTGCCCGATCGCCGTGCGAGTGATCCGCTCGACGAGGAAGCCCTTGAGCTCCATGAAGCTCTTAACGTCGACCGCGCCGGAGCCCACGAGCACCATGCGGACGCGGGACTTGGCCGCGTAGCTCTCGGGCAGGCTCACCGAGTGCGGCTTCACCAGGCGATTACCGATGCGGGAGCCGCGCTCCAGGCGCGCGAGCATGCCTTGGTTCGGGTGGCCTTTGATCTTGATCTCATAGGTGCGGGCGATCTCGTCGCGGCGGTTGAGCTTTTCGGCCATGTCGCCGTCGTTGGTCAGCAGCAGCAGGCCTTCGCTGTTGAAATCCAGGCGTCCTACCGGGAAGAGCCGCGCATTGACCTTGCTCAGATAGTCCGCAAGGGTCGGGCGCCCTTCGGGATCGGCAAACATTGAGATCACCGCGCGCGGTTTGTAAAATGCAACATAAACATGGGGTTCAGCCGTCTGCAGGAGTTTGCCCTGGACCTTGATCGCGTCCTGGGTCAGATCAGCCTTTTCGCCGAGCTTGGCGACCTTGCCGTTCACGGTCACCTCTCCGAGCTGAATGAGCTCCTCGGCTTTGCGGCGCGAGGCAATACCGGCTTTCGCCAAAATCTTCTGAATTCTTTCTTGAGTCATAGGGTCGGATCTCTAACACCGCACCGTCCCAAAAGCCAGGAATGCGTGGCAGGCCGTGGCGGTTATGCGAGCGAGCGGCAGAGTCCGTCAAGCGAGGGGCAGGTAACCCAGTTCTTCTCGAAGAAGGTGGACCTCGAGCTCCTGGCCGCGGCCGACCTTATCGCACTCGGCGGGGATCACGGCGATTCCATCGGCGTCGACCAGGGTGCGGAGGATTCCGGTCTCCTGGCTTCCGGCCGGCTCGGCGAGCCAGCTCTCGCCCTGGCGGGTGAGGCGTACCCGGAGGAAGAAAACCCGCCCCGGCTTCTTTTTGAAATCGGCTCCGCTGAAGCTTGCCCGGATCGTGCGGCGCAGACAGCGCTGCTGGCCTCCCATCTTGAGCAGCGCTGGACGGACGAGCTGATCGAAGGCGATCAGGGTTGAAACGGGGTTGCCGGGGAGGGCGAAAACCGGGGTTTCTCCGCGCATACCGAAGGCGGTGGGATGGCCGGGCTTCATTTCCACCTTCCAAAAAAGCTGGCGAACTCCGAGCGCCTCGAGCACGTCCCGCACGAAATCGCGATCCCCGGCCGAAACGCCGGCCGAGGTGATGAGTGCGTCGACCTTTTTCGCAAAGCCATGCTCCAGGCGTTCGCGCAGGGACTCGGGGTTGTCGCGCGCAATCCCCAGCAGCAGGGGCTCGGCGCCGGCCTCTTGCACGGCAGCGGCAAGGGCCACGCTGTTGCTGTTGTGCAGCTTGCCGGGCGAAAGTGGCTCCCCCGGCTCGACGAGCTCATCCCCCGTCGCGAGGATCGCCACGCGCGGGCGGCGTGCGACGGAGACGGAGAGCTGCGAAAAGGAGGCGAGCGCGGCGATTTCGGGCGCGCCAAGCCGGCGCCCGGCCGGAAGCAGGCGCTGGCCGGTGGTGACGTCTTCGCCTTTTCGCCGAACGTGGGCGCCGCGGGCGACGGCGTGCTGCAGGCGGACCTCCTCTCCACCGCCGAGCAGCTCCGTGTCCTCAATCGGGATCACGGCATCGGCCCCGGGCGGAATTGGCGCGCCGGTCAGAATCTTGGCCGCGGTCTGGGGCTGAAGGGGCGTGGTCGCAGCTTCTCCGGCAGGGTGATAGCCCGAAAGCCGAAGCGTTCTTGGAGCGGTGCAGTCCTCCGAGCGGACGGCATAGCCATCCATCGCGGAGTTGTCCCAATGGGGGAGGTCCCAGGTCGCTGAAAAGTCCTCGGCCAGGATTCGGCCCGCAGCCTCGGCGAGGGGCACTCGCTCGGCTTCCAGAACCCTGACCTGATCCAGAATCATCCTGCGGGCGTCCTCGAACTTCGGCATAGGCGGGCATTATACCCAAGGCGATTGCAGGATCAACCTGCCAGGGGTTAGTATGGCGCCGATGGCTGAAAAGGAGATCATTCAGACACTCCGCGACGGAGCCGTGGTGAGCCCGGCCCCGGGCGTGGGCGCGGCGCCGGGCGCGGCCTCGGGGCTCGCGCCGCTGGTGCCCTGGAAGCTTCAGTGCGACGTCAGCGCCCGCTTCGGAGTCACTCTTGCCGAAACCGAGCGCCTCGCCTTGGAGGCGGGGTTGCTGCCGGCGCGTTACCAGCGCAATCGGGAGACGCTTTCGCTCGAGGATCAGCTTCGGCTTTTCAGGAGCCGCGTCGCGGTGATCGGCTGCGGGGGGCTGGGTGGCTATGTGATCGAGGAGCTGGCCCGGGTGGGCGTCGGCACGCTCACGCTCGTGGATCCCGATGTCTTCGAAGAGCATAACCTCAATCGCCAGCTCCTTTCGTCGCCGCGCGCGCTCGGACGGAGCAAGGTCGCGTGCGCCGCGGAGCGCGTGGCGGAGATCAATCCCGCCGTGACGTGCCGGGTACACCCGCTCGCGCTCGGAGAGGAGAACGCTGAGGAGCTGCTGGAGGACTGCGACGCGGTCGTTGATGCGCTCGACAACGTCTTGGTGAGGCGTGTACTCGCGGCGGCGTGCCGCCGGCTCCGGATTCCGCTCGTGCATGGCGCGATCGCCGGCTGGTTCGGTCAGGTCGCCACGCAGCTTCCGGGCGAGGATCTTTCGCCGCTTTTGCGCGGGTCCGCCCAGGGCAAAGGCGCCGAAACCCGGCTCGGCAACCCGTCGTTCACCCCGGCCGTCGTGGCGAGCCTCGAGGCCGCCGAAACCTGCAAGGTGCTGCTGGGGCGGGGGACCGCGCTTTCGAAACGCTTTCTCTCCGTGAACCTTCTCGATATGGAAATGGACCAGATCCGCTATGAGTGAGCAGAAATTCAAGATGATCGATGTGGGCGAAAAGCCCGCGACCCGCCGGCGCGCGATCGCACGCGGCCGGATCACGATGGGGCGCGAGGCTTTCGTGGCGCTGCGCGACCGCACTAATCCCAAGGGCGATGTGCTGGCGCAGGCCGAGGTCGCCGGAATCCTGGGCGCCAAGCGGGCGTCGGACATGATTCCGCTCTGCCATCCGCTGCCGCTCGATCAGGTGCTGGTGCGCTTCGAGCTTGATGAGGCGTCCCTTTCGGCCTGGGCGATCTGCGAGGCTTCGGCCACGGCGAAGACCGGTGTCGAGATGGAAGCCTTGGCCGGGGTAACGAGCGCGCTGCTCGCGGTGTATGACCTGAGCAAGGCGGTGGATCCGGCGCTTCTCGTTTCGGACATTCACCTGAGCGTAAAAGAAGGCGGAAAAAGCGGTCACTGGACGCATCCGCTGCAAGCCGCCGCGGGTGTCGCTGGCAGTGGCGCGAAGAGCGCTGGGGCAGCAACACGCGAATCGCTTCGCGGAGTGCCCGTCGCGGTGCTCACGATCAGCGATCGCGTTTCGCGCGGCGAAGCGAGCGATGGCTCGGGGCCGCTGATCGAGGCGTTTTTTCGCGAGCGGGGGGCCCAGCTCGTTCGGCAGGCCGTGGTCGCCGATGAGCGCGCCGAGATCGGAGCATTTCTGAAAGAGTGCGCCTCGGCCAAGGTCGCGCTCGTGATTTCGACCGGGGGCACGGGGCTTTCTCCGCGCGATGTGACCCCCGAGGCGGTCCTCGCGGTTCAAGATCGCGCGGTGCCGGGCTTGGGTGAGCTGCTGAGGTCCAAGGGGCTGGGTTTCACCTCGCGGGCGGTATTGAGCCGCTCCGTCGCGGCCATGGTGGGCGGCACGCTCGTTGTGACGCTACCGGGAAGCAGCAAGGCCGTGCGCGAGGGGCTTTCGATTCTCGACCAGGATAATCTCATCGGCCACGCGCTCGAGATGGCCCGGGGCGGGGATCACCCGCGCAAGGAGTGACTGATGATTAGAATACGCGTGAAGTTGTTTGGCGCTTTTCGTCAGCTCGGGACGGGACCCGAAGTGAGCCTGGAAGCTCCGCGCGGCACAACCGTGTCGGAGCTGCGGGCGCTCCTTGCTCAGCGTCTCACCGCGCGGCCGGGCGTGGATCTTGCGGCCTTGCTGCAGGACTCGGTCATCGCGGACAACGCGCGGATTCTCGCGGAAACCCACGCGCTCGAGCCCTCCTCGGGCGAGGCGGAGCTCGCGATCCTGCCGCCGGTGTGCGGAGGTTGACATGGCGTCGCGTATCGTCGGCAAGGTCGTCTCAGGGCCGCTCACTCACGAGCAGGTGATCGAACTGCTCGATGATCCCACGCACGGCGCGCAGCTTTTATTCTGGGGAATCGTGCGCAACCTCAACGATGGCCGCAGCGTCGAGGCCGTGACCTACGATGCGCACGCGCCGCTTTGCGAGCGCGTCTTCGAGGAGCTGGGCACCGAGGTGCTCGCCAAGTGGGGAGAGGGGCTTAGGATCGTGATCCTTCATCGCGTGGGCCGGCTCAAGGTGGGTGAGGCGAGCCTCGTCATCGGCGTGGGCTCAGCGCATCGGGACGAGTCCTACCAGGCGTCGCGTTACCTCATCGAGGAGATCAAGAAGCGCGCTCCGGTTTGGAAGCAGGAGCACTACGTTGACGGCGACAGCGAGTGGATTCGCGGGCATTCGCTCGCGAAGAGGTGAGGGGCGCGGGCTGACAGAATTCATGGTTGGCTCGCCGTGATAGATTGAGCGATTCTGACCTCTTCATGGTCATGAACTATTTCTTAGTTGACCGGCAGGATAACAGCGAAGAAATTTACCTTATGAAGAAATGGATTCTAGTTCTGACGTTGACACTGCTCTTCTTAACGAACTTAGCGGCGGCGGCTCAGGGTGATCATCTTTTGAGCTATCAGGAGAATTACCCTAAGTCAGGTCACTGGTATGAATTTTCGATCGACTCCCAGTGTAAGGGCTATGCTGATGCGATTTCCTTGCATGATTTTGTTTCTGAGAAAAAATACGAGGGAAAGAGTGTTCGGGTGATCCACATCTACGCTTCAGCCAATAACAAGAACTGCAAAGAGAAGGTGACTGAGTCGCGCTCCAGGAGATTCAAAATCCCGATCGACCCCAAAAGAATGACGCATGTCTATGTCACATATGATGCAGACATTTCTCTAAAGAGTGGCCATTAATCCCTCCTTTTCTGAAGTCTGAATGCTCGGAATTGCGCTGACTCATGAACCAAGGGTCTCGTTCCTTGACCGAGGCAGCTAGTCCAGAAACTCCACGCCGATCACTGAGACGCCCTGCTCGAGCGAGCGGGTCCAATGGATCTCAGCGAAGCCCGCAATAAAACGCTGACGGTGGAGACGAGCCAGGTCCAGGCGGCTGGGCTTGGGGCGGAAGTTCGGGCTAAGGCGGCGTAACCAAGTAGTGTTTGGCTTTACATTCATTTTCGAAGAGCTAATCTTCTGATAAGTTAGGGTTATGCGGAGGCCTATTTTCCTGCTTTCCATTGTTGCCGTGGCGACTGCGATAATCGTTTTCTACTGGAAGGACGGTCGACAGCTTCGAGAAGACATTACGTCGATCCAAAGCCGTTCGGCGGATTCATCGACAAGTCAAAAGGAATCGCACCTTCCTGGTGAAAGTCCTGGCGCTCAAAAGCAGCAAAACCCCGGAATCGTGAAGGCCGAAATAGATCCGTCGAGCGGACAAGAGGAAAAGCTTTTTCAGCTTACTGGCCAGATTAAGGACTCGCTAGCATCCGAAAAGCTGGACACAGCCGCTTCGTTTGCGGAGGACGTACTCAAGCACGCGGAATGCTGTAAAACAAATTGGGATTACGGGAACGCTATCCATCTGGGGCATATCGCGCTTGGACGATTCGCATTTTTCTCTGGCGACCTGGCCTCTGCTAAGAACCAGCTACTGGAGGCGGGCAAAACACCAGGATCTCCCCAATTAAATTCATTCGGCCCCGACTGGAAGCTGGCGAATGACCTTCTTCATCATGGTGAGCGTGAAACGGTTCTACGTTATATCGATCTCTGTTCCAAGTTTTGGAAAGATGATTCTGGCGATCCGAGGCGGGAGCTAGCTTTCTGGACGAATCAGATCAAGAACGGTAAGTCGCCGAATCTGACGGAGTTCGTCTATTTCCCTGATTAAACCACCGCAATAATTGCCTTGCGGAAACTGATTTGCAGAAACCCGAGGCAGCTCAGTCCAGAAACTCCACGCCGATCACGGCGACGCCCTGCTCGAGTGAGCGTGTCCAGCGGATCGCGACGAGGCGCGGCTCCATCTTGCCGACCTGCGCGCGGCAGTTGTGTCCGGTTTGCAGATGTGGAGCGTCCAGAACGACGAAGCCGGCGCCCTTGGACGCCTCCTCCCGCACGAGCGCGGGAATCTCGTGATGAAACTCGCCACTGGTGGTGGAGTCGAGCCAGGCGATGGTTCCAGGATCAGGCTTGAAGCGGATGGCTTTTCTTTTCTCTTTTATCATTGATCAGGCCTCGGGGCGAAGCTCGGGCTGCACCTGCGCCGCCTGGGCGGCCAGCGCGGCTTGGAGAGCGGCTTCCTTGGCGGCTTTTTCCTGCGCCTTTTGCTCTTCGAGCGAGGGTGTGGAGGTTGGGATCGAGTTCACGCGCTCGCGGATCTCCTGCAGGATCTGCTCGTCCTGGCGGTGGTCGTAGATGAGCGACGTGCTGGTGTCGGCCTTCATCTGCGATACGAGGCGGCGCATTTCTTTCACGCGCGGATCCTCGTCTTCGGGGTTCGCCGATTGCGATGAGGGGATCATCTGCTCGATCTCGCGGAGCGAAGGCATCGCCGAGAGGTCCTTGAGGCCGAAAACCTCGAGGAACTCCTTGCCGGTCGAATAGAGCATCGGGCGTCCCGGAAGCTCGGAGCGTCCCGAGATCTCGATCAGCTTGCGATCCATGAGGAGCCGAATGAAGTAGGACGAGTCGACGCCGCGGATCTTGTCGATCTCTTCTTTCATGATGGGCTGGCGATACGCGATGATCGCGAGCGACTCCATGGCGCCGCCGGAGAGGCGCTGGACCTGGACCTTGGCGAGCTTGCGCGCGAGCGCGGCGCGGCCAGGTTTGGTGCGGAACTGCAGTCCCCCGGCCACCTCGGCGATCTCGATGCCGTGATGAGAGGAGGCGTAGCGGTCGCGAAGGCTCGTGACGGCTTCCTGATACAGCGGCAGCGGGAAGTCTTCGCCGATCATGGTGCGAAGGCGCTCCACCGAGACCGGCTTGTCCGAAAGGAAGAGCAGCGTCTCGATGCACGATTCCATCTCGGCCTGATCCAGGGAGCTCGGCAGCGCCGCGAGGAGCTCCGGATCGCTCTCCTGGGCCTCGTCAAGCGCGGCCTGTTCGGCGGCGAGTTGCTCCTGCAGGAGCTTGTCCTCGGCGATCTCCCGGGCGAGCTGCTCGGCCGAGTCCGTCGTGAGCAGGGACTCGCGGGCGTTTTTCTCGACCTCCTCGGCGCGGCGGGCTTCTTCCTCCCGCATCACGTCGGCGAGCTTCTCGAGCTGCTCATTGGAGGCCGTCATCGATTCCTTGAGCGTCTCATCGATGTCGAAATCCTCGGCCAGCTCCTCGGCGGCGTCATTGAGGTCGATCTCGCCTTCCTGGAGCTGATCGCGCGAAACCTCGATCGTGTTCAGGCCGTACGGATCGTTCACGAGCGTGACGTAGGCGATCCCTTCAGCGTCGGCGGAGGGGGGCGTCGTCTCGGCGCTCGCGGCGAGCTGATCGGCCAGCCACTCCTGCGCGGCGGTCTCCAGGGACGGGGACTCGGGGTTCTTCGGGATTTCGTTCTCTTCGGACGTCATAAATTCTCCGCCGGAGCAGGGGCCGGCGGCGTCGGATTCTCAAAGCCGGAGGCCAGCTGCGTGTTGAAGTTTTCGAGAGTTTCGAGGAGCTCCAGGTAGATCGGCTGGTAGGTGCCTTCCTGGTGCAGGCGCATCTTCTTCAGGCGCGAGAGCTCGAGGCTCGCCAGGAACGCCACGACGGTTTCCGGCCGCGACCCCAGGATCGCGATCACGTTGCGAAGCTCGACGAGCTTGCCCACCTTGAGCTTGTGGCCGAACTCCATGATCTTGTCGGTCAGGGAGACGGTCTCCTTGCGAAGGACCGTGGTGCGCTTGCGGGCCCGGACGAGCATGTCCTGGTAGGTGAGCGTCAGATCGGTGAGGCTCATCTCCTTCCAGATTTTCTCGATGGGGGGGCGGCGGTTGTTGCGGACGAAGACGTCATCGCCCAGGCGCGGGAGCTGCGCCAGGTCCTGCCCGGCGGCGAGGAAGCGCTGGTGCTCGAGGAGCTGGCGGATGAGGTCTTCCTGGGTGAACTCCTCTTCCTTCGCGGCATTGGGATCGAGCTTCTCCTCCTGCGGCAGGAGCGACTTGCTCTTCCAGTGCAGGAGGGTTGCGGCCATGACGAGGAACTCGCTCGCGGTGTCGAAGTTGAGCTCCTGCATCAGCCGGACGTACGCGAGGTACTGATCGGTGATCCGGGAAATGGATACCTTGGAAATGTCGAGTTCGTGGCTCTGGATGAGATAGAGCAGAAGGTCCAGGGGACCTTCAAAGCTTTCCAGGCGAACTGTGATCGGGACTCGCTGAGCCAAAACTACTCCCCCTAGTCACGGAAATGCGATCATCATAGCGAAGAGATCGGATTAGGCAAGGGTTCGAAAATTTTTTCAGCGGAAGCGGCCGGGGATGAAGCCGATGCGGTCATAAACCCGCTCGAGCGTCTTTCGGGCTCGCTCCCGTGCGCGCTCGGCGCCTGCTTGAAGTATCTTTTCCAAGTGGGCACGATCTTTTAGGATTTCTTCGGCCCGCGTGCGCACCGGACTGAGCTCCTGGACGACGATTTCGGCGGTGTCGACTTTGAGGTGACCGTACATCTTTCCGGCGTACGAGGCGACGATTTCGGGGATCGGTTTGCCGGTGATCGCGGCTTGGATCGCGAGCAGATTTTTCACTCCCGGCTTACTGTCTTCGTAGGTCACTTCGGAGCCCGAATCGGTCACCGCCCGCTTGAGCTTTTTGCGGATTTGATCATCCGTGTCATTGAGGTAGACGGCGCTGTTGGGGTCGGGGTCGGATTTGGACATTTTCGCGCCCGGGTCCTGCAAGCTCATGATCCGCGCGCCGACGGGCGGAATGTAGGGCTCCGGCACGACAAAAAGATCGCCACCGTACAGGTTATTCATCCGGATCGCCACATCGCGCGTGAGCTCGAGGTGCTGCTTCTGGTCCTCGCCGACGGGCACCCGCTGCGTGCCATAGAGGAGGATGTCGGCGGCCATGAGCGTCGGGTAGATGAAAAGACCGGCCGGGATGTTGGTGCCCTGCTTGGCGCTCTTGTCCTTGAACTGGGTCATCCGGTTCAGCTCGCCCATGTAGCTGAAGCAGGTGAGCACCCACGCGAGCTCCGCGTGCTCGGGTACGTGGGACTGAACGAAAAGGGTGGCATTGGCGGGGTCGACGCCCGCGGCGATATAGGTCGCGATCGCGCGATAGGTCTGCTCGCGAAGCTCCTTGGGATCCTGCCGCACGGTGATGGTGTGCAGGTCCACGGCGAAAAACAGGCAATCATGGTCCTCCTGGAGCCTGACCCAATTTTTGAGCGCGCCCAGATAATTGCCGATCGTCAGCCGGTTCGAGGGCTGCACGGCCGAGAGGAGGATGGGTTTGGCGGGGGCGGGACTCATTGCAGGTAGACCTCCGGCAGGCCGAACGCACGGCCCATGACGTAGAGCGTGAGCCCGGTCGCCATCCGGATCGGAAACTCGAGGAAGCGGAACGCCCCGGTCATCAGCAGCGCGATGAGGATGAAAAAGCTGTACTGCGCGAGCGACTCGTATTTGCGCGCGAGCTCGTACGGCAGGAATGCCTCGATCAGCTTGCTGCCATCGAGCGGCGGGAGCGGGATCAGGTTGAAGAACGCGAGGGCGAAGTTCAGCGAGATCGAGACCTGCGCCATGATGGCCAGGGGCTCAAAGAGGTAGAACGAGCGCGGCACCCAGGCCAGAATCCCGCAAAAGAGCGCGGCCGAGAGCGTGGCGAGGAGGAAGTTCATGCCGGGGCCGGCGAAGGAGACCCAGAACAGCCCGGACCGGTACTTCGTGAAACGGCTCGGATTGATCGGCACGGGACGAGCCCAGCCGAACAGCAGGTTGATCCCGGTCAGCATGTTGATCATCGGGAAGAGCACGGTGCCGATCGGGTCCATGTGGGGGATCGGGTTCAGGGTCAACCGGCCGGCGGCTTTGGCGGTGTTATCGCCCCAGCGGTTGGCCACGAAGCCGTGCGCGTACTCGTGAAATACCACGGCCATGATGAAGGGGACGAGTTGAACCGAAAGCATCTGAAGACGATCTGCAAAAGAGTCCATGCGTGAGGAAACCTTACACTATTCCCCTCGCGGATGGAATTTCTTATGGGCGCTTTTGAGGTGCTCGGGGGTCACGTGGGCGTAGATCTGCGTGGTCGAAAGATCGGCGTGTCCGAGCAGGGTCTGAAGCGAGCGGAGGTTCATCCCGGCCTGCAGCAGGTGCGTCGCGAAAGAATGCCGGAGCGTGTGCGGTGACAGCGTCGTTGGGACTCCCGCCGCGAGCGCGAAGTCTTTCAGAATCTTCCAGAAGGCCTGACGCGTCAGCGCCATTCCGCGGTGGTTGAGAAAAAGATGGTCGGTCGCCGGTCGAAGGAGGGCGCGGTACTCGTGCAGGTAACGGTAGAGCCGCTCGCCGGCCACAGGCGCGAACGGTGCGATCCGCTCCTTGTCGCCTTTGCCGGTCACGCGTGCATAGCCCATCTGAAGATCGAGCTGGAAGGTCGTCAGGCCCACGAGCTCGGACACTCGCATCCCCGTCGCGTAAAGCAGATAGACCATGGCGGAGTCGCGCGCCTGGAGCGCGGCCTTGAGCTTCTCTTCGCGGTAGTCGAGTCCAGCGTCGGCCGCGGCGAGAAGGAGGGTGACCTGCTCGAGGCTCAGGTTCTTCGGGAGGCGGCGCGGGAGCGACGGGGTCGGGAGCTGTTCGGCGGGGTTGAGCCGAAGACCGCGTTCGAGGCAACAGAATTTGAAGAACTGGCGAAGGACGCTTACCTTGCGGGCGAGGGAGGTGGCTTTCTGTCCTTGCTTCTGAAGCGAGGCGATGAAGGCTTCGAGCTCCTGGCGATCGAGGGACTCCAGGGGGCGTCCCTCGCCGAGGTGGGCGGCGAACTGCCGGAGGTCGCGCGCGTAGGCCTCGACGGTCTTGTCAGCCGCGCCGCGATCGATCCGCTGGGCTTGGAGAAAAGCTTCGATGTGGGAGCGCACCTGATTTCAGCTTAGCAGCGCAAAGAAGAAGAGCCCAGTCCCCTTTCGGGGACTGGGCTCTTCTTGTGAACCTACGGTCTTTGCCCGTTCCGTAAGTCCGTTGCGGGTTTTTGTTTCAGCTAGGGCTATGGACTGCTTTCACTTTCGCTCTTTTTGATGTGGGCGCATCTTCACTTCACTCAGCTGGCCCGCGCATTCGCTTCAGGTTCCACTTCCGCTACTGCTTCTGCTTCCGCTACCCGCCGTGGAGGTCGATCCAGAGAGGGTGTTTAGAAGTACAGGGCGTATCCGTGCTGGGTGTTGTTCAGGTACAGGAACACCCGCATGTCGTAGATCTGCGTGCCGTTGTGGCCGCCGTCGATGGCGATGCCGCTCACGCAGGGGGCTGCGGTCGCGACTCCCGGTTGTGGATAAGGAGTCGCGGTGGGATAGCCGTAGCCGCCCCAGGTGTTTCCGCCGCCGTAGCCGAACTGGTACTGGATGTCCTGCTGGACCGCCGGGCTCAGGCTCACCGTGCCGTTGACCGTCGCCGAGGTCGGCGTGGCCGGGCTATAGGGATCGGTCGGATAGGACGGATAGCTCGGGTACGTCGTCGGATACGTTGTCGGGTACGTCGTCGGATAGGCGGCTTGGCCCGTCGGAACGACGTTCATGCTGATCGTTCCATCCGAGGTGGTTTTTTGGAAGGGGCCGCTGCCGCCGCCTCCGCCCACGCCCATCTGGCCGAAGGTCTGGCCATAGGGAATGCTTCCGCCGCGGATGTTAACCCTACTGAAGTAGATGTTCGTTCCGCCGAACGGGATGGCTTGGGTGATCGGGATACAGCCGCCGGTGACGTAGCCACCAGGAATGTTGCCGACCGAGCTTGACTGGTTACTGGACCCGCAGCCCATCAGGAAGGGCACGGTAGCAAGCGCCAGGGCAATGGCTAACTTGCGTGATCTTGGGTTTCTCATACTACCTCCACTTATTTCGATTCGTGGCCCCAGGACTCTGCTTGGATTTGCCACGTCACTCTCTCAGGAAGGAGTTAGAGCAAGCGGGATGCCAGGTGCGTCGGAGGCGACTCAGGGGAAGGCGAAACGGGTAACTTGGTGATTTGTCGGGAAATGCGCCAAAGCGGTCTGTCAAGGTTCGCGGGACAAGGCTGTCAATGCACTTTACACCTGGCAAGCGCCCGCTGGGCTTCACGGGTGCCTTTGGCCCGGCGGAACTCCTCGATGGCGCTGGCGATGGCGCGGGCGATGGTCCTGCGGCCCTGCGGAGAGAGGACGAGCGCGCGGTCGCGTGGATGGCTCAGAAAGCCCGCCTCGAGGAGAATGCTCGGCATCTCGGCGCCCAGGAGGACATAAAATAGCGCCTGTTTAACGCCGCGATCCTTGATCGAGCGGGCGGGCATGAAGGCGGTCTTCTTGCCGAGCTGGGTGATCGAGGCGAGGAGCGAGTCCTGGATCACGCAGGCGAGGCGTTTGCTTTCGGCGAGATTGGCGTCGAGCCGCAGGTCGCGGAGGATCAGGGCGACGTCAGCTTGCTCGGGTGCGCCTTCGGCGGCGCCGCCGAGGACCATGTTTTCGAGCGCGGCGAGGCGCTTGGAGGTCATGTCGGTCGTGTTGTTGAGGATGAACGTCTCGATGCCCTGGGCGTCGGAGAGCTGAGGTATCGGCGTCGAGTTCATGTGGATCGAGATGAAAACATCCGCCTTCAGGCGGTTGGCGAGCGCGGTGCGGGGGCCGAGCGGAAGATCCTGGTCCTTGTCGCGGGTCAAGGTCACCGGAACCTTGCGCGCGCGCAGCTCCCGGGCCGCTTCGAGCGCGAGCGCGAGGGTGACGTCCTTTTCGGCGATGCGGACGCGCCCGTCGTCGTGGACGGTGCCGAGGTCCACGCCGCCGTGACCCGGATCGATGACCACGCGAAAGCCGTTGGCTTTGGCGTCGTGAGGATAAACGACCGCCGCGGAGAGAAGAGCGCTGGCGCAGGCGATGGAGAGGGCGCGGGTGAGATCCATGGAATTTGCTCTTGCCGGGTCTTTCCAGCTTATGGGAGAACGGCCGCAAAGAGCAAGCTGATGAGCGTTTCGGAGTCCCTTCAGTCACTGGCGTGGTGGTTTGACCGTCAAAAACGTGTCTTGCCGTGGCGCGACCGGCCGACAGTCTACCGCGTGTGGATTTCCGAGATCATGCTGCAGCAGACGCAGGTGGCGACGGTGGTGCCGTATTTCGAGCGGTTTCTCGGGCGCTTTCCGTCTGTCGAGGCGTTGGCCGAGGCGCCCGAGTCCGAGGTCCTGCGGCTGTGGGCCGGCCTGGGCTACTATTCGCGCGCGCGGAATCTCAAGCGGGCGGCGGAGGCCATCGTGGCCGAGGGAAGATTCCCCCATGACCGTGCCGGCTGGCTCGAGCTGCCAGGCATTGGGGAGTACACCGCTGGGGCGATCCTCTCGATCGCGCTCGATCAGCCCGAGGCGATCCTCGACGGCAACGTCGAGCGGGTGCTCTCGCGGGTGTTTCGCGTGGAGCGGGATGCATTATTTAAGGCCACTTTATGGAAGCGCTCGCGGTCGTGGGTGCGGGCGGGAGCGCGCGCCGGGATTCGGCCGGGCGTATTGAACCAGGCGTTGATGGAGCTCGGGGCGACGTTGTGTGCTCGCGGGCGCCCGCGTTGCGAAGCGTGTCCGCTCGCGCGCGTGTGCCGCGCGCGGAAGGCGGGCAGGCAGGCCGAGTACCCGTCGCCGAAGAAGCCGAAGGCGTGGATTCTCGTGCGAGAGGAGTTGCACTGCGTACTGGATCGGCGTGGAAGGGTACTGCTTCGCGAGCGCCGTCCGGGCGAGTGGCGCGCGGGGCTCTGGGACTTTCTGGAAGCGCGGCCGCCGCGGGGAGCGGTCTCGCTGGGACTGCTCGAGAGCCGGCATGTGGTGACAAGGCATAAGGTTTCGCGGCTGACGCATGTCTGGCGCGTGGATCGGGCGCTGAAGGCGCGCAGCGGGACGCGGTGGATTTCGCTGGAGGAGCCGGAAGTCGCTCTTGGGTCGGCGGCGCGGAAAGTGCTCAGACGGGTGAGGGACATGTTCCGGCCTTGACTGGTAGAGTGCTCGTGGGCGAGGTCGGTTTTGTGGGCGAACCGTCGGGACTTCGCGCTCGAAGTGTCTCTTTTTGAGGGTCAGCGGCGCGAAACTGGCACTGGGAGAGGGTATGAAAACTCTATCCCGAGATCTACATGAAAAAGCGCTCCGGCTGGCCAAGACTTATCTCACGGCGGAAGCGGAGCTGGTCGACATCCTTCAACGGATTGATTGCGCGCGGGCGTATCGCGAGCTCGGCTACCGGAGCGCGTTCGAGTATGCGACGCGGGCGCTGGGGCTCGGCGAGAGCACGGCCTACAATTTCATTACGGTAGCGCGGAAGGCTGCCGAGGTGCCTCTTCTGAAGGAGAAGATCGCCTTGCAGGAGATTTCCGTGTCCAAGGCCCGGACGATCGCTCCGGTGATTACTCCAGAAAACCAGGCAGAGTGGCTCCTCGCGGCGCGAACGCTTTCGCGAAGGCAGTTGGAACGAGAGGTGGCCCGGGTGCGGCCGGAGGTTCTTGCTCCGGAGCGGACCCGCTACGTTCATGTCGATCGAATTAAGCTGGAAATGGGACTATCGGAGGACCTTCATCAGGCGTTGCGGCGGGCGCAGGACCTAGTGTCCTCCCAAATGAAGAAGGCGGTCTCGCTCGAGGAAACCCTGGCGGTGCTCGTAGGATCGTACCTGGAGCGGGAGGATCCGTTGGTTAGGGCGGAGAAGGCGGAGGAGAGAAGGGCGCGGCGGGCGGCTCATGCTTTGGGCAAGCCCAGCGTTGGGGATGGGCAGGGAGGCGGGCAGGTGCTGCGAGGCGAGGCGTGCAGCGTTGAGGAGAGCCTTATCGGCCGGGAGGTCCCAGGTGGTGGAGGGCGAAGCAGCGGGGCTGAACCATCGGGCGGCGAAGCATCGGTTGTTACGGGTTCATCTAGTGGAGTGGAGTCGTCTGCGCCTCGCGAATTACTCGCCCCGGGGCGAGTAAATAAGAAAAACGCAAAGAAACCGCAGGGACGAAGGTTCCCGTTGCCGGCTTATATCCATCGAGCGGTGACTTTGAGGGATCGGAATCGTTGTACGTACCGCGGTCCTGATGGCAAACAGTGCGACCAACGCCGTTGGCTGGATTTTCATCATATTAAGCCGGTGAGCGTCGGCGGAACGGACTCGGTCGAGAATCTCGTGACGCTGTGCCGGGGGCATCACAGTATGATCCATCGCCGAGAAGGGTTGGACTCTTAGCGCCCTTTTTAGTCGGCGCGGGCCATCTCTTGCAGTTTTGAAAGCAGATTCAGGGCCTGCACGGGCGTCAGCTGGTTCACATCCACGCTGCCCAGCTCGATGAGGGCGGGGTGAGGCTCGGGTGGCGTCGCCATGAGGGCCGGAGGAGCTTCCCCAGGCTCTTTGGGAACACGGCTGCTTCCGTCCGCGAAGAGCGAGAGCTGGGGCGAGGCCTCGGCGGCCGCGAGCGCCGCTCCGCCGTGCGCGGCATGGCGCTCGAGTTCGTCGAGGACTTCCCATGCGCGATCGATGACGAGCTTCGGAAGGCCCGCGCTCTTGGCGACATGGATACCGAAGCTTTCGTTGGCCGGCCCTTCGCGCAGCTTGTACAAAAAGCGCAATGCCCCTTTTGCACCCTCGACTGCCATATGGGCATTCGCCAGGAGCGGCAGCGTGCCGGTGAGCCGGGTGAGTTCGTGATAATGAGTCGCAAAGAGCGTCCGCGCGCGCACCAGCGCGCAGAGCCACTCAAGCGTGGCCCAGGCGACAGAGATGCCGTCGTAGGTGCTCGTGCCGCGGCCGATCTCATCGAGGATGATCAGCGAGCGCTCATCGGCATGATGCAGGATGTGCGCAAGCTCGGACATCTCGACCATGAACGTGCTCTGCCCGCGCGCGATGGCGTCGTGCGCGCCAATGCGGGTATGGATCGCCGAGACGGCGCCCCAGCGCGCCTCTGCGGCGGGAACGGGCGCGCCGATCTGTCCGAGGAGCACGATCAGCGCGGTCTGCCGCATCGCGGTCGATTTACCGCCCATATTGGGGCCCGTGATCATCAACGTCAGGCGTGAGGAGGGCGAGAGCCTGAGGTCATTGGGGACGAACGAGCCGGTGCGGCCTCCCGCGGCCTGATCGACAAGCGGGTGCCGCCCCGCTTTGATGTCAAGCTCGAGCGAGTCGTCGATGACCGGGAAGATCCAGCCGGGCTCCCCGGCAAGACGCGAAAGCGAAAGAAGCGCATCCAGCTCCGCGAGACAGCGGGCAGCTATTGATATCTCGGCGGTCCGCTGCTGGATGGCCGAGACCAGCTCCTCAAACAGCTGCTGCTCAAGCGCCTTCTGGCGCGCGCTCGCGTTGACGAAGTCATCCTCGAACTTCTTGAGCTCTTCGGTGAAAAAGCGCTCCGCACCGACCGTGGTCTGCTTGCGCTGGTAATGCGCGGGCACGCTCTTCAGATGCGCCTGCGTGATCTCGATGTAGTAGCCGAAAACCCGGTTATACCGCACCTTGAGGGACGCGATTCCCGTGGCTTCCCGTTCACGCGCCTCGAGGTCGATGAGCCAGCGCTGGCCGTTCTCGCTGAGCGAGAGCAGATGATCGAGCTCCGGCGAGGTGCCCGGATTGAAAATCCCGCCGTCGCGCGAGACGAGGGGCGCCTCCTCGCGCTGGGTCCCCAGAATCCGCTGATAGAGCGGCGCCACGGTCCGCGCGAGTCCGGCGATCTCGCTGTGAAGCTGCCGCAGCGGCGCCGTTTTGCTCAGCTCAAGGAGCGAGGCGATCGGGGCCAAGGTTGCCAGCGAGTGCCCGAGCGCCAGCGTGTCGCGCGGGTTCGCGAGGCGGGCGTTGATCCTTCCGGAGAGGCGCTCAAGATCGTAGACCTTGGCGAGCTCCTCGCCGAGGCGTGCGGTCAAATGGGATCCAGACGAAATTTCGCGCACGGCCTCCTGGCGCTCGGCGATTTCCTCCGGAGCTTTGAGCGGCGAGAGGAGCCACTGCTTGAGCTGGCGCGCGCCCAGGGCGCAGCGGGTGCGGTTGATGAGCTGGTAGAGGTTCGGGCCGCCTTCGGGCGACGGGATGAGGTCCAGGTGCTGCGGCGAGCGCGGCCCAAGGACCATCGCGCGTGGCCGGTGAAGCGGCAGCGGGAGCCGGAGGTGCGCCAGGCGCTCCTGCTTTTGCGTCCGAAGCGTGTAGTGGAGCACAAGGCCCAGCGCGTGCGCCGCGGCGTCGCAGGGCAAGAAGGCATCCAGGCTCTCGAGCTGGTAGTGCCGCTTGAGGGCTTCCACGGCTTGGGTGGGCGCAAGCGTATTGGAAGGCAGCTCCTCGACGAGAGCCGCTCCTGAACTTTGCAGCGCCTCCAGCGAGCCTCGCAGGACCTCCGAAGTTCCCGAATCGGGGAAACGCAGGAGGTGCCGCACGGGAAGGCGCCCGAGCTCGTTGACGAGGGTCTCGGCGTCCACCGCATCGCTCACCAGGGTCTCGCCGGTCGAAGCATCCAGGCAGGCCAGGGCCCATTTCGCAGGCCCGTTTGCCGAGGGCGCTGCCGCAACGGCCGCCAGGTAATTGGCCTCGAATCCTTCGTTGTCGAACTGCACGGCGGGAGTGAAAACGCGGGTGATCTCGCGGCGGACGATGGCCTTGCCGGTGACTTTCGAAGGGTCTTCCATCTGCTCGCCGATGGCGACCTTCTTGTTCGCGCGCAGCAGGCGCGGCAGGTAGCCCGGGAGCGCATGGTGGGGAACGCCCGCCATCGGGATGGGGTTGGCCTTGTTCTTGTCCCGCGAGGTCAGCGTGATCTCAAGGATGCGCGAGGCTTCGACGGCGTCATCGCCAAAGAGCTCGTAGAAATCCCCCATGCGAAACAGCAGCAGGGCATCGCCCGCCTGGGCCTTGAGGTCCCAGTACTGCTTCATGAGTGGAGTGGTGGCTTCTTCCCCCGTGGCCATAGGAATTCCTTGGGTAGCAGGAGGTCGGGTCTGGCGCAAGGCGTTAGTTCACGGCGCGACCCAAGCTTCTTGCGCAACGGGTCATTTCAGCCGACTCAGCTCCGTCCGAGGTGGGGCCCTATGCGATGCACCTTGGCCATATTGGTCGTTCCCCGGCGAAGCGTAGGGATCCCCGCGGTGATGACCACGAGGTCTTCGGGCTCGGCCCAGCCTTGGGCCAGCAGCGAAGTTTCCACCATGGTGAAAAGGTCGTCCGTGGAACCGATCTTGGGAACGAGCACGCCTCTGACGCCCCAGCTGAGCGAAAGACGGCGAAGGACCGCCTCGTTGTCCATGATGGCGACGATCGGGGTCTCGGGCCGATAACGGGAAAGCGTCCGCACCGCCGAGCCCGTATGGGTGATGCAGGCGATCGCGACCGCGCCGACATGGCGTGCGATCATCGCGGCGCTATGCTCGATGGCGTCCACCGTGGAGCCGGGCAGGGGCTGGATATCGGCCCGGGTGGAATTCATTTCGCGCGCGGTCTCCGCCTCGATGGCGATCCGGGACATCGTTCGCACCGCCTCGGCCGGGTAGCTGCCCGAGGCGGTTTCGCCTGACAGCATGATCGCATCCGTCCCGTCGAAAACGGCGTTGGCGACGTCACTGGCCTCCGCGCGCGTGGGCGTGGGCGAGTGGATCATCGACTCGAGCATCTGCGTGGCGGTGATGACCGGGACCCCGAGCTCATGGCAGGTCCGGATCAGCTGCTTCTGGACGATGGGAACGCGCTCCGCGCCGATCTCCACCGCCATATCGCCGCGGGCGACGAGCAGGCCGTCGGTGACCTCGATGATGGAGTCGCGCGCGTCCACCGCCTCCTCGCGTTCGATCTTCGCCACGACGAGCGGCGGATTGGGCGAAAGCTTCCGCAGCATCTCCTTGAGGGTCACGACGTCGTTCGCGCTTCGCACGAATGAGAGCGCGATGGCATCCACGCCGTGGTCCATGCCGAACTTGAGATCGACGAGGTCTTTTTCGGTGAGACAGGGAATGGAAAGAGGCGTGCCCGGGAAATTCATCCCTTTATGGTCCGTCAGTCGCCCTCCGATGAGGACGTCGGCGACGATCTCCGGCCCGGAAACCTGGGTGGCCTCCGTCGCGATCTTTCCGTCGTCAAAAAGGATCCGAGCGCCCCGCTGCGTATCCGCCGCCACCGACTGCGCGATCTCGGCGGAGATCGGTACGAGGATCTTGCCGTGCGTGGAGGTTTTCGGGGTCGAGCCTTCCGGATAAAGCAGCAGCGTGTCGCCGGCCTTCAGCTCCAGGCCGCCCTTGGGCAGCGCGCCGACCCGGATCTTCGGGCCCTGCAGGTCCTGCATGATTGCGATCGGCCGATGCGCTTTTCTGGCCGCCTCGCGTACCGAGCCGATGAGTCGGGCATGAAACTCGTGCGTTCCGTGGCTGAAGTTGAGCCGTGCGACGTCCATGCCCTCCGCGAGGAGGGTGCCGATCTGGAACTCCGTCGACGACGACGGGCCCAGCGTGCAGACGATCTTAACCTTTCTTCTGGATGAGGAGGGCATTGGAGCGTTTCACCTTTTCGAGCTGCTCTTCGAAGTTTTCCGTCAAGTAACGCTCCCGCTCTTTGTGCTGTTGCTCGGCCTGTGCCAACTTCTGGTCGGCAGTCCGCTTTTCCTCCTCCACAGCCAGCTTGGTGCGTCTTTCGGCGTCGCGGAGCTGCAGCTCGTTCTTGGATTTGAGCTCCTCGAGCAGCAGCTCGTACTCCTGTTTCTGATCCGCGAGCTTGCGGTTGCTGTCGCGGATCGTCTCGTTGTGCCTGGCGGTGTACTCGCGCTGCGCCAGCTTGGCGTTGAACTCCGCCTCCTGGCGCGTGGCGATGAGCTTGTGGCTCGAGTCCGCCTTCTGCGCCTCGAAGATCTCCTCGTATTCGCGGCGCATCTTCTCCAGGAGGGAGGCGTAGTTGCGGTTCAGGTTCTCGGTCTGCCGGTTCGCCTCCGAGTCCTTGTTCCGCAGCGCCTCGGCCTTCAGGAACTCGGTGTCCTGGATATGCGAGACGAAGCGGTTCTGCTCGGTGGTCTTCTCGGACATGAAACGGCGCTGGAGATCGGTGGTCGTGCTCTCCTTGTCGCGGACCGCCTCGTTGAGGCGGTCGGTATAGCTGCGTTTCAGGCTGTCCGTGCCGGCCTGGTTGCGATCGCGCTCGGCGGTCATGAGCTTTTCGTATTCGCGCGTGACGGACCGGCGGACGGCGGCTTCGGCCGCGGGGGAGATGTCGGTCGTGTCCTCGGAGGTCGCCCGGGTGTTCAGGCTCTTCTGCAGGGCGCGGATCTTGTCCTCATCGGAGGTGCGTTGCCGCTCGAGGGTGTCCTGGAACGCCTTGGCCTGCTCCTTGAGCGCCGTATCGCGTTGCTGGTTGGCCTCGTCGAGCCGGCTTTCCGCCGTCTTGCGCGTGGTCTCGCGCTCGCGTTTCTGCTGCAGCTCCATCTGCTTGCGATCCCGCACGAGCCCCTCTTCGAGCTCCTTGCGCTGCTCGTGGTTCTCCTGATTCGCCTTGGCGATCACGTCGGTGAAGTAGGCGTCCTTCTCGCGCAGCGATTCCTTGTTCAGGGAGGCGAGGTGACTCTCCTCCTGCTTGGCCCCATGCTTGGTATGCTCGAGCTGCCGGTTGAAATCCTCGCTGGCCGAGCGCAGCTTCGCGCGCCAGTCGGCATCGTGCTCGCGCACGGCCTCCTCGGCGCCTTCGCCCTTCTCGCGGTGGTAGCTCCGGCGCGCCTCGTTCAGCTCATCGAGCTGCTCACGCAGGCGGCGGGTTTCGCCCTGGGTGCTCTCGGCGAAGGTGCGGGCGCCCTTCTGCATCTTGGCGGAGTAGATGTTCTCGAGCTGCTTGACGCGCTCGTCGTTGCTCTCCTGGGCGGTCTCCAGGCGGTTATTGAAGTTGCGGCGCTCCTGTTCGAGCGCCCGCTGCATGAACTTGCGTTCCTTCTGGAGCTCTTCCTGGTAGCCGCGGATGACCTCGTTGAGCTTCTTTTCGGCTTCAGCGCGGAAGGCAGTGTGCTCCTCGGCCTGGGTCTGGTAAGCGGCGGACTGCCTTCCGGCCACGGAGTCGCGGGTCGCGCGCGCGTTGCGCTCGAGCTCGCGGTTATTCTCCTCCTGCAGCTCGTTCATCCGCTGGGAATGGTGTTCGTCGGAGGCGGCGAGGTCACCGCGGTCCTTCTGGTGCTGTTCCGCGCTCGCGCGCTGGAGCTCCTCGAGCTGGCTCTGGAGCGCGTCGGCCTCCAGGCCGTTGAACCGGCCGAACTTGTCGTAGGTCTGCGCCTTGATGCGGTCGATCTCCGCCTTGGAGGTCCGGCGATCCTGCTCGATCGTGTCGTTCGCGTTGCGCCGGATGTGATTGACGGTTTCGTCGGTTTCCTTGCGGTACTTGTCGAGCGTCTGCTGATGCGCCTCTTCGAGCTTCCGGGTCTGCTCGGACTGTCGCTCGCGGGAGCGCCGCGCCTCGGTCCGGAGCTCTTCCTCGAGATCGTTCAGCGCTTTCTGGTAATAGTTGTAGCCGCCATCGGACGAAGGGGTGACGCCAGGCATTCCATTGCCTCCGGATTTCGCGCGGCAATCCTTTGCCGCACTCCTTTATTCTAACAGGACGGAACGATCCCGGGAAATACCCCTGGAATGATTTTCGGAAAGGGAATCAGGCAAGTTTTGCCGGGCTGGGCGCCCGGTTCAGAACTTCGTTTCCTCGAGCGACTTGCGGACCTTCTCTTCCTCGATTTTCGCGATCTTCATCCGCATGTAGATAATGCGGCCGATGCGATAGAGCAGGGTGTTCTCCTCGATGGAATCCGTCTCGATGGACCGCCAGCCCTCGAGCACGTCCCGCTGGACGAGCTGGTCCTTCTGCACGGTGACCTTGATCGCGGGCTTGCCGTTGTAAAAGGCGCTGTGCGAGACGGTGACCTTGAGGCGGAACTTGGAGGCGAGAAAGGCGTTCGCGTTCCCGAACGACTCGGCGAAATTTTTCTGCTCGGTGTTCTCGGTCCAGCGGGTCTGGATGAAGCCGCCGTCGCGGTTCGAAACGTCGAGAGCCGAGGACTTCAGCGACTCGAGGACCGCTTGCCAGGCGGTGTTGAAGTCGGTGATGAAGATCCGGGTGAAAACCTGGGACGTGTCCTGGCCGATGCTGCGTCGATAGGTGGTCGAGCAGCCGCCTGCCGGAACGGCGAGGGTAAGCGCCAGGAGGAGCAGAAAGGGGTTTCGCATCTTCCTTGATTGTCACCCGAGGCGCTGCCCCAGGCAAGTGAGAGAGCCCCTGCGCCGCGGTCAATTATTTGGCGATCCGGCGGCCGGCGCTGAGAGAAACCCGTTGCGAATTGTCAACGGTCCATGCACAAAGGAACCATGCGGGATACGGTCGAACAATTCGTCCGCGTGTTGGATCTGGAAGGGCAGGCGGTGCTGCGCTGTGGGGAGCGTATCCGTCAGGATCCAAAGAGAGCGGAGGCGATCGCGAAAGCGATCGACCTTTTGCAGGGATGTCTCGACCGCGGCGGAAAGATCATCGTCACGGGCGTCGGCAAGTCGGGCAAGGTCGGGCAGAAGATCGCCGCGACCCTCTCGAGCACGGGAAGTTTCGCCGTTTTTCTCCATCCGACCGAGGGAATTCACGGCGATCTCGGCGTGGTTCAGCCCAATGATGCGGTGCTGGCGCTGAGCTACACCGGCAATACCGAGGAACTCGCCCGGCTCCTGCCTTCGCTCAAGAGTCTGCGCGTGCCCGTTATCGGCCTCGGCGGAAACTCGCAGTCCAAGCTTGGGCAGCAATGCGACGTCTGGATGGACGGCCACGTCGAGCAGGAGGCCTGTCCCCACAATCTCGTTCCCACCTCCAGCACGACGCTCGCCCTGGCCTTGGGCGACGCGATCGCGATTACGCTCATGGAGCGCCGCGGGTTCGATGCCAAGTCCTTCGCGCAGAATCACCCGGGAGGCTCGCTCGGCAATCGCCTCAAGATGAAGCTCGCCGACCTGATGCACACCGATCTTCCCGTCCTCGGGCCCGAGGCCTCGATGGGCGAGGTCGTGGTGGTGATGACTCGTTTCATGCTCGGGGCCGTGATCATCACCGAAGGCGCCGCGGCCCAGGGACGCATGCTCGGCATCATTACGGATGGCGATTTGCGCCGGGCCCTGCGGCATCAGGAGAAGTTCTTCTCGCTCAAGTCGAGTGACGTCATGACGCGGCAGCCGGTTTCGGCTTCGCCGGGCATGCTGGCTGCGGCCGCGCTCGAGCTGATGGAAAATCGCCCGAGCCAGATCAGTGAGCTTCCGGTGGTCGACGACGAAGGCAACATCAAAGGGCTGGTGCGCTTGCATGACCTCGTCCGAGCCTTCTGAATGCCCTCAGTGCGGCGGTCCTCTCGCGCGCAGGCAGGCGCGGCCTTACCCCGCCTTGACGCAGCTCCTCTTCGGCGTCAGTTTTGTCGCCTTTTTGCTGCTTTTTGAGACAGTTCGTTCGCGAGCCGCGCTCGTCTGGGCCTGGTCCGTGGTTCAGATCATTCTCGGCGGATTTCTGATCCGTGGCAGGCTTCAGGCGAAAAAAACAGTTTTACGTTGCATCCGGTGCGGGCAAGCCGTACGATAAATTGTTTTTTGAAACGTAGTACTTAGAGAGAAATCGAAGCGATCCGGGAGTCAAGCGAGGCGCAGCCGAGCGGAGCTCCGGATCTTTTAAGGAGATGACTGTGCAGAAAATTCGTAAGAGTTATTTCTCATTCACTTTGGCCACCCTGTCGGCCGTGGCGGTAGCGTTTGCAGTGATCTCCGCCTGTTCCGGCCAGCAGGCGAAAGCCAAGCCGAACTTTGTCTTCAAGGACGCCCCGAAAGCCGGCGTCGTCGCCAAGATCAACGGCGAGGAGATCACCGAGGAACAGCTGATCGGCGACGAGAAGCTCGAGTTCCTGGACCTTCGCAAGCGTGAGTATGAGCTGAAGATGAATCAGCTGAACAAGCTCCTCACGGAGAGACTGATCGGCGCTGAAGCCAAGAAGGCCAACCTGCCGCTCGAAGAGTTCATCAACAAGAAGGTCGTGGGCGGCGAAGTCAAGATCAGCGATCAGGACTACAAGAACTTCGTCAAGGAAAAGCACATTCCCGAGAGCCAGCTCAATCCGCAGGTGAAAGAGCGCATCATGGCCTATCTCCAGGGCATGAAGAAGCAGGACCTGGTCCAGGCCTATATCGGCAAGCTGACGAAGTCCTCGCCGGTGGAAGTCTATTTCACCAAGCCCAAGCTTCAGGTCAACGTCGAGGCGGGCAACGGCCCGTTCTTCGGCGGCAAGGACGCGGCGGTCACGATCGTCGAGTTCTCCGACTTCCAATGCCCGTTCTGCTCGCGCGCGGCGGAGACGGTCACTCAGCTCAAGAAGAAGTACGGCAACAAGATCAAGCTGGCTTTCCGTCACTTCCCGCTCCCGATGCATCGTGAAGCCCGTCCGGCCTCCGAAGCGTCGATGTGCGTGAACGAGCAGGGCACCGACAAGTTCTGGCGCTATCATGACATCCTGTTCAAGAACATGGACAAGCTCGACGCCGCCAATCTCGAGAAGTACGCCAAGGAAGTCGGCGCCGACGTCAAGAAGTTCCAGGAGTGCGTTACGGCCAAGAAATATGCCGCGCACGTCCAGGCTGACATGGAATACGGCGAGAAGATCGGCGTTCGTTCCACTCCGACGTTCTTCATCAATGGGCAGCTGATCAGCGGCGCGGTGCCGCTGGAGCAGTTCTCCGAGGTGATCGACGAGGAGCTGGCCGCGAAGAAGTAAGGTTATCCGGCGGGCGCTGCCCGCTGCGAGGGATCTCATCAAGGGGCGCGTGGCTTCGGCTGCGCGTCCCTTTTTTATGCTCGCTCTCCGCTCGGCCTTCGGCCTCGCTTGACTCGCTCGCACCCCAGAGGGGCCCCGGAATACCCAATGCTCGCTCTCCGCTCGGCTTGTCGGCTACCGCGAATTCATCGAGAAAGACGGCGCTTGCGGACGTTGGCGATCGCCCGGCCCTTGATCGCCTCTTCCCAGCTTCCGCTCCCATCGGGGGGAGGAACGGGAGAGAGCGCCTGATACAGCTGGGCGAGCTGCTCCTCGTGGATGAGACGCTGGTGCTCGGCGCGCAGGGCGCTTTGAACCGCCGCGATCAGGATCTTCGAGTCGATGGGCTTGACCAGGTAGTCGGAGACGTCGAGGTGCATGGCTTCGGCGATGTCGGTCATCTCCGTGAAGCCGGTCATCAGGATGAACGGCTTGCGATAGCCGCCCTTGCGAAGCTCGGCAAGGAGCTGGTCCCCGCGCATCAGCGGCATGGCGAGATCGCTCACGATGACGTCGGCCTCGAACTCCTGGAGCGCGACCAGCGCGGCGTTGGCGTCCTGGGCGGTGCGAACCTCGATCCCGCCCTTGCGCAGGATATCGGCCGCGGCCATGGCGAAGTCCTGGTCGTCATCCACGAGCAGGATGCGGGCATTGAGAAGAAAGAGCGAAGCCCAGCCGGTCGTGCTGTTGGTCATCGGCGAAGAGCGACCTTCCACTCGCGAATCCGCGCAGGCAGGGGAAGGCCCTGGCCCCGGATGGTGCCGGTAAGGCTTTCGAGCGTGGCGAGCGCCTGGAGCTGCAGCTCCGGGTCGCTGGAATGGTCCAGCAGCGGCAGGAGCCGTGGAGCGGCCTGGGATGCTTTCAGCTGCCGAAGCGCCACGAGGATCCGCTGCGGAACCCAGAGTGCGCGGCCGCCGTGATAGTTCTCCTTGCGCTCGAGCGCGCTGAGGAGCGCCTCGACGGAGCCTTGGGGCTTGAGGCGGGCCACGGCCTCCACGGCTTCCTTGCGAACGACGAGCGCGGGGTCTTTCAGCAGGGGAAGGATCGACTCACGGGAAAACCTCGCGCTTTGGGGCGCGCCAAGCGAAGCCAGGGCGCGCAGAGCGCCGCTTCGGAGCATCCAGGAGGGGTCCTTCAGGAACTTTTCGAGCACCGGAGCGCTCGCGGGACCTCCGAGCTTGGCGATTCCCATCAAGGCGACATAGCGCTGGTGGTCCTCGAGCTTGCGGTTGGCGGCGACAGCTGCGAGCGGTTTGACCGCCTGGGAACCATAGAGCGAGTCCCAGTGTTTCAGAAGCGGGCCGAAGGTGCGTGCACGGTTGGCGGAGATCTCGCTCTCGATCAGCTTCGCCGTAGGCGTGGGAGCGCCCAGGGCGGCGGGCGTGAGGAGAACCACGCTCAGGACGGCGAGCGCTGTTTTAGCTGTTAAGCATTTTTTCGAATTCCGCGACCAGGTCTTCATCCGATTTAGCCAGTGTACCGGCCGCCGGTGCGGAAGTCGAGGGGGCTTGAGGCGCGGGCGCCGCAGCCGCGGGCGCCTCAACTGCGGGAGCGGGCGGCTGAAAGCTCTGCTCGACCTGGTCGACCAGTTTTTCGAAGTTGGCTTCGGGGTTACCGAGCGCGTCCAGAGGACTTGCCGGCGCGGGAGCCGGCGCCACTGCCGCTCTGGGAGCGGGAGTCGGAGCCGCCGCGGCGACGGCGCCCGAGGGCGCGTTCTGACCGAGCGAGGCGCGGAGCTGGGCGTTTTCCTGCTGCAGGCGTTTGAGATTCGCCAGGTCGTCCTCGATGACGCTGTACTCGGCGAGCCGGCCTTCGAGCTGATGGATCTTCTCCTGCAGCTTTCCGATCTCGGTGTTGCCACCGGCCGAGGGCGCGCCGGTGCCCTTGGCGCGGGCGAGCGCGAGCTCCTGCTCGACCTTCGCCTTGTCCGTCATCACGGCTTCCATGGCCTTGGCCTGTTCGATCATCTTCAGCTCGAGAATGGCCATTTTCTTGAGCGCTTCGGGATCGTTCGTCAGTCCCGGTGCGACGTTGATGGAGACGCCTTGCAGAGGCTGCTGGGGCATCGCGATCTGGATTCCGGAAGCGGCGAGCAGCCCGAAGAGCTGGGCGCGGAGCTGTTCGGCGTCGTGAATCAGCTCGTTGAGATAACCCTTCACGACTCCGGCGGGAACTTCGTTCGCGGCTTCCAGCGCGCCGAGCCTGCGTTTGCGCAGCACCCAAAAGGCCGCGTACCCGCCGCAAAGCAGGAAGATGAGAAGTGCCTCAAAGAGAAGCGCTTCGGCCGTGAAACGGGAAAAGACATAGACCCATGACGTCATGTTGGGTGCCCTTTCGGGGAAACCGCTTTGTTACGACCTCGTGTCGCAGAAGGCGGTCTTTCTCTTATTTAAGTGTAAATACGGCGGAAACGCCTGTCAAATCCGGTCTCAGGGCCTTCTGAAGCGCGCCATGGAGCCGCCGGTTCGTCGCGAGGATCTCCTGGCCAGCGATATGGAACGCTTTTCCGTGAAAGTCCGTGACCTTGCCTCCGGCCTCCTCGACCAGCAGGGCGCCGGCGGCGACGTCCCAGGGGGAAAGGCGCCGCTCCCAGAAGCCGTCAAAAACTCCCCGGGCCGTGTACGCCAGGTCCAAAGCGGCGCTTCCGGGGCGACGCACCGCGCGAGATGTGGCGCTGAGTCGCTCGAACGCCTGCATCTCGGCCCGGAGCCAATCGCCCTTGCGATAGGTGAAACCGGTGGTGAGAAGGGCCCGTTCGACCGAGCGGGTCTCCGAAACGTGGATGCGTTTTCCGTTGAGTCGGGCGCCTCTTCCCCGAATGGCGACGTAGGTGTCCTTGAGGATGGGGTGATAGATCACTCCGACCACGGTTCGCTTGTCCCACTCGGCCGCGATGGAAACGCAGAACATCGGAAAGCCGTGGACGTAATTGGTCGTCCCGTCCAGCGGGTCGATGACCCAGCGTCCGGCGCCCGGTTTCTGCTCGCTCCCGGTTTCCTCGGTGAGAATCCCGAAGTCGGGAAAGGCGCGTTTCAGTATCCGGATCGCCGCGGCTTCCGATTCGAGGTCCGCGTTGGTGACAAGGCCGGCATCCCGCTTTTCGCCGACCTTGAGGTGAGTGCCGAAATGCTTCAGGAGCACCCGGCCCGAGGCGTGGGCTGCCGCGATCGCGGTTCTTGCGAGGGATTCGAGGGAAGGGCTTCGGTTTTTCAGGTGAGTGTCTCCAGGATGTGGGCTCGGAGATCCTCACGCAGTTTCAGCGTCAGGGGCCCGGGTTTGCCTGCATGGGCGGGGCAGCCGACGGGTTTGCCGTCGATGCGGGTCACGGGGTAGACCTCTTTCATCGAGCTTGTGGCAAAGACCTCGTCCGCCTCGAAAAGCCGGGAGGCGGGAAAGCGGACCTCCCGAACGCGCAGGCCCTGCCTTCGCGCGAGCTGCACGAGCAGGTCCCGGGTGATTCCGGCCAGGATGCCGATGTCGGTGCTCGGGGTGATCAGCATGCCGTTCTTGACGTAGAAGATGTTGAAGCTGGTGCCCTCGGCGACCGCCCCTTCGAAGTCGCATAGCAGCGCATCATCGTAACCGTCCGCGGTGGCCTCGAGGTAGGTGAGGAGGCTGTTCAGGGAGTTTCCGCTCTTCATCGCGGCGGGAAGGGCCTTCGGCGGGTTGCGCCAGCGGGGGGAGAGCTGAAGACTGAGACCCTTTTGAATTTTGTCAGCCGTGGGCTCTTCGAGCGGGAGCAGATAGATCGTGTAGAGGGTCGGTGAAGTCAGGCTCGAGAGGCCGAGACCGATCCTGCCTTCGCCGCGGCTCACGATGATCCGGCAGTAGAGCTCGACGCCGGGGCTCTTTTCCCAAAACGCCTTCGCGGTGCGGAGAATCTCCCGCTTGTAGTCCGCCGTGGACTGGCTCAGGACCATCCGGCAGAGTTGAGCCGACTTTTCGAGCCGCGCCAGATGTTCGTCGAGCCGGAAGAACGCGCCGTTGTACGTGCGGGCCACCTCGTAGAGGCTGTCGCCGTAAAGATACCCGCGGTCAAAGACTGAAACCTTCGCCTCCTCCGGTTTCAGAATCTGGCCATTGACGTTTATGAGCGCGTTTTGCATAGCTAGAGGTGAGTATAATGGAAATGGAAATGATCGGCCATCCCAGATCCCCTTCCTCTTTCACGCTGGTCGCGATGGTTTTGCTGGCGCTCTTGATGGCGTGCGCCACCTCGCCGCGTTTTGTCCCCTCCCGCGATATCGAGAGCGTTCCGAGTCTCGAGGAAGGGCTGCTGCTGTGCAACGAGTACCGGGCCCCGGCTCCCGCTGAGAGGCCCAATGCGTTGGAACCTTACGTCGAGTGCGTCGAGCACCTGGCCCAGCGCTTCCCCGAGCCGGCGCTCGGGGCGTTTCCCGTTTTTCATCGTGAGCTCAAGCTGCAGTATGGTCTCCTGCGCGACGCCTATTGGAATGCCGCCCTCGGCGCGGAGCTCGAGCTCGCGATTCATGCGTTGCTGCGGGCGTTGTGGAGCGGCAAGGCGCCGCCGGCGGATCGAGCCGCGCCGTCAGGGTTCACCGGCCAGGAGAAGACGGCGACGTTGAGGCACTTTCCGCAGACTGCCCGGGCCCTTCGGGCCGAAGACTGGCCGCTCGCGCGCGATCCGCTGCTGGATCCGCGGCTCGAGTCGGTGAAAGCGGCGCTTGCGAGCCTTTCCGAGGAAAGCGGGGCGGACGAGGATCGTACCGCGCAGGCGGGACCGGCGGGGCTTGAGGAGCGAAGCCGGCTCTGCGCCCGGCTGCAGGACCTGCGACGGGAACTCGCTTACCTGGATCGGCTCTGGCGGGATCAAACGGAGCTTGTCAAGGCGGAGCAGGGGAGCGAGCGCGAGCGCACGCTTCCGGTGGTGAAGGATCGTTACGCGCGAAAGCTGGACGCGCTCAGCCGTGAGCTCGAGAATTTCCGCTCCGAGATCCACGCCGCGCGGGCGCGCGAAGGTTTTCGCCTGAAAAACTGCCTGAAAGGGGCTTCCTGAGACATGCTCGAGAACACCGAATCCCTGTTACCCCTTGCTCAGGCCGGCGCTCCTCCGCGAGTGATCACGATCGGGTTTGAGAAAAACTCGCTCGACGAGCTCGACATGCTGCTCGCGACCTTGGGCGCCACGCCGGTGGCGAGGGTGCTCTCGCCGCTTCGCCGGGTGAACCCGGCGACCTACATCGGCAAGGGCAAGCTCGAAGAGGCACGACAGCTCCTGGAGCAGAACGGGGCGGACGCTGTCATCATCGACGTGGAGCTTTCGCCGAACCAGCTTCGCAACCTCGAGAAGGCGCTGGGCAAGCCGACGGTCGATCGTCCCGGAGTCATCATCGAGATCTTTTCGCGGCACGCGCGCACCAAGGAGTCCAAGACCCAGGTGGCGCTCGCGAGGCTTCAGTACCTGCTTCCGCGCCTGGCGCACTTCTGGACTCACTTCGAGCGGCAGCGGGGCGGGGGTACCGCGAGCCGCGGAATGGGCGAGAAGCAGATCGAGGTGGACCGCCGACTCGTCAAGACGCGGATCAGCCTCCTCAGGGAGCGTCTCGAGAGCATCGAAAAGGAGCGCCAGGTCCAGCGCGCCGGACGCAAGGATGTCCTGAAGGTCGCGCTCGTCGGCTATACCAACGCGGGCAAGTCGACGCTTCTGAATGCGCTCACCCAGAGCGAGGTGCGGGCCGAAAACAAGCTCTTCGCGACGCTCGACGCGAGTGTTCGCACGCTGGATCCGCACAGTCATCCCCCGATCGTGGCGATCGATACGGTCGGTTTCATCAGTAATCTCCCGCCCTCGCTGGTCGCGTCGTTCCGCTCCACCTTGGAGGAGCTCGAGGAGGCGGACCTTCTGCTTCACGTGGTCGACGCGAGTCACCCCCAGGCGCGCGAGCAGTTCGAGGTGACCGAGCGCGTGCTCGAGGAGCTGAAGGTGGACGGCAAGCCCCGGATCACGGTGCTCAACAAGAGCGATCTGCTCAAAAATCCGGGGGACAAGCTTCGCGCCAAGGCGATCGCCCCGGGAGCGCTGCTCGTGTCGGCATTGGTGGAGGAAGAGGTGATCCGGCTCCGCGATCAGGTGCTCGAGTTCTTCAAGAAACACCTGGAGGTCTGGGAAGTGCTTATTCCGTACGCCGAGAGCAAGCTCGATGCCTTGGTGCACGAGCACGGCAGCATCGAAGTCTCGCGGCATATGGAAAAGGGAACGTTCTACCGGCTCCGGATCAACGAAGGCTGGGCCCGTAAGCTCGCGCTCGCGAGGTATCGCACATGATCGGGACGCTCGGACTTCTGCTCTGGACCGTGGCCGCGCAGGCAAAAGGGCTCGAGCTGGCGAGCCAGTACGAGTCCGTGCTCGAGCCGTTGACCACCGAAAAAGTCTGGACGCTCGATCCGGAGGAGCTGAATCCGCACCGGCAACGCTGGGTCCTGCATCGCCAGGTGAGGCTCAAGGGTCTTGAAGCGCGCAAGCTCGGCGCGGAACGCTTTGGCGTGCGGGCCAAGGTGCTCGAATCCGTCACGCGGGGCTATGTGCGCGGGGACGGGCCGTGGTATCGGCCGTTTT
Organism: Oligoflexia bacterium; assembly: GCA_023700925.1. GTDB lineage: Bacteria > Bdellovibrionota > UBA1018 > UBA1018 > UBA1018 > JAMPXJ01. The sequence continues at coordinate 32,060 of JAMPXZ010000010.1, forward strand.
CCGAGTTCCCTTGCGGCGAGGAGCAGGCGTGGTTCGCGACGAAGGAGGGGGCCCGCGAGGCGCTCGAGGCGGGAGCCGCCGCCTGGAGCGAGCTGCTCAAGCGCGAGCTGGTGACGCTCGACCTGCGGCTGGAAAGGATCGCCGAGAAGTCGGGTCCGAACGCGGTTCGGTTCGCGCTCGTGGCCTATGAGGACTGGCTTCGGCGTCTCGAAGGGGAATGGCGCGGCGAGCTCAAAGCCCGGATCCGGCAGTCCGAATGGACCCGTTATCGCGAGGTCGGCACTGACGCCGGCATCTGCGCCAAGGGCGGTGCCGCGCGCGCCGCTGCGCAGCCCCCGGTCGTCGTGCCCTCTTGGGAAAACTTGATGGAACCACCGGGCGCGCCCGCGCAGGCACAGGCGCGGAGCGGCCCGGCCAAGCCGCTTGCACGCACGCCCGCGCGCCGCTGGAACGGTCTGTACTCGGTACGTCTGAGCGTGCAGGTAGGGACCAGGTCGCTGACGGGCCAGTTTCTTCTCGATTCGACGACCTACCGGAGCATCCTCAATCCGGCGTGGCTCGCCATGCAAGGCATGCTTCCGGTTTGGATCGAGATCCCAGGCGCACGGCCGGAGCGCGTCACGATGAGCGGTACCACCGCACTCGGGCCGCG
>JAMPXZ010000182.1 GCA_023700925.1 Oligoflexia bacterium
CAACTGAGCTACTCCAGCCCGAATTTCCCTGCGCCGGCTGCACTGATTTCAAAACCTTCGAACCCATGCTCAAAAGCATGTCTTTGATGGTGACACCAGGGACAGACCAGCCCATACGGCTCAGCGCCAGCGTATAGGGTTGGGAAATTTCCACCCTTTGAGACAAATGTCAACGAGCAATCGAGTTGAATCTTTTTTTTGCGGGTGAAACACCTGCTCCCTTCTTTCGCTACCCATTTGACTTCTAGCGGAAAGCCGGTAAAGCTGATTGCCTATGATAAAATACATCTCGTTGTTTTTGCTAACCTTTACTGCCTCACTGGTCTGCAGCCCCTCGTTCGCGCAAACGAAGCGCGACGCGCGCAAACCCGTTGCCCCGGTCGCGACCACAGTGGCTCAGGAACAAGACTTTGGTTACGCCACGAGCTCCGCGAAGTTCGGTCTCGGCGTTGCCTCGGCCAGCCAACTCACCGGCGCGCAAAGCTCTCTGACTGGGGTCATGGAGCTCGACCCCAACACGACGATTCAGGCGCTCCTCAGCATGCCTTCGACCAGCCCGTTCGAGTTTTCATTGGGCGGTCTCTTCAAATACACCGTGGCGGGTAGCCCCAACGTGGGCTTTCATATCGGGGGCGGTTTAACGCTGGGTGCGCTTTCGAATCCCGTCACCGGAGATTCCGCGTTCGCGCTCGGTATCGCGGGAATCGGCGGCCTGCACTTCCCTTTGACCAGCTCGCGCCAGGTAATGCTCCACCTGGACGGGGGCCCGGCGTTCTCGCTGATCGACGGTGAGGCGGATTTCGCGATCGGTGCGTTGTCCGGGCTCCTCGGAGTCAGCGTCCTCTACATGTTCTGAGCTGTTTTCTCGAGCGTTACTGCAGCGAAGACAGGCGCGACACGAAGACACCGGCCGCTACCGAAACGTTCAGCGAAGTCACCCGCCCCTTCGGAGCGATGCCCACCAGCAGATCGCAGGCTTCTTCAGTGAGGCGCCGCATCCCGCGTTCCTCATTGCCGAGGACCACGAGCCACGGGCGATCCGCCTTGATGGTCAGGAGATCTTCTTTCGCATGCTCGGAGGTTCCAAGAATCCAGAGACCGGAATCCTTGGCCGCCTCGAAGGCGCGCTGCAGGTTCACCTGCTGTGTGAAAGGCACGTACTCGAGACCGCCGGAAGCGACGTCATAAACGGTTGCGGTGAGCGGGGCGGAACGCTCCTGGGTCAGGACAATTCCCTCGACGCCGAAAAAGCCCGCCATCCGGAAGATGGCGCCGACGTTTTGCGGATCCTGAAGCGAATCGAGCGCAAGCCAGACGCCCTTCCCGCCTTTTCGCTCCGAAGCGCCGGAAAACAGCTCTTCGATCGAGATCCCCGAACGCTCTTTGACAACGGCATGACTGACGCTGGTTCTGCCCATGTCGACGGCAGGGGCGCCGACGCTCGGACCCGGCCGCCCCTGGCCGCGAACCGGAACAGGTCCTTTGGGAGCGGAGGCAATTCTAACGCCGAGATCCCGCGCCGCCTTGGCAACCTTGGCCCAGGCATCGGCCGGACCGGCGCGTGACGGGTCTGGAGCGGAACCGGGAAGAACGACTTCGAGAACGTCCTTGGGGCGAGTTTCAAGGGCGGCGAGAACACTGTGAGGGTTACGGATCTGAAGGTTTGACACAGCCCGGTTTTAAGCCGAAATCGCCGCGTCGGAAAGCTCTTTCATGATGTCTTCGCAGAGCGAGCGCGGATTCTTTGCCTCGATGATCGGCCGCCCCACGACGATCGCGTCGGCACCGGCAAGCCGCGCCTGTGCCGGGGTCATCACCCGCGCCTGGTCATCCGCGGAGAAACCGGCAGGGCGAATTCCGGGAACGACGGTGTAGAGCGTGGGATACTGCTTGCGGATGCTGACCAGCTCGAGGGCCGAGCAGACCACGCCATCGGCACCCCATGCGACCGCGTGCTCGATCATGCCACCCGCCGAGTCGTCAGGCGTCGCCGCATGCCCCGTCAGGGCTTTGGTGACCTCCGCCCAGCGAACATCGTCAAACGAGGTGAGGACTCCGACGCCCAGAATCCTTGGACGCAGCAGATCGATTTCAGAAAGCACGTCGGCCGCGGCCCGCACCATCGCACTGCCGCCGCTGAGATGAAGCGTGAACATCTCCACCTTAAGGAGCGCCACCTGTTGCGCGGCGCGCGCGACCGTGTTCGGAATGTCATGAAGCTTCAGATCCAGGAAGACCCGGGCCTTGCGGTGAACCAGCTCGCGAACGAAGTCTGGACCGCCGGCGAGGAAAAGCTCCATCCCGACTTTGAAAATCACGGGCTTTCCCCGCAGCTCGTCCACCAGCTCGAGCGCACGGTCCGGACGGGGGAAGTCCAGGGCTACGATGAGTTCCGTATTGCGGTGAAGGTTCACAGGCAGCTCCTTCGGATAGGCGAGTAAGACTCAACCCGCCAAGACGCAAGGCTTGACGCCGGCACCGCACCAACCCGCCGAGAGCCGCACAGGGTGGCGGGCGCCTCAGTAGTTCCTAGCAAAAATCGCGCGCACGTTCGAATGACCACCGCCGCAGATCAGGCAGTTGCCGGATTCCGCGATCGGCCGGTAAGCCTCGTCCAGGGGGAGGCAACGAATCGTGGCTTTCGTCTCCTCCTTGACCTTGGCTTCGCAGTCCTTGCTCTGGCACCACGGCGCGACAAAGAAGCCTCCTTTGTCGTCCAGGTCCTTGATGAACTGCGCGTACGTTTCCACGCGATAGGTCGAGGCGTCGCGGAAAGCGCGGGCCCTTTCCAAGAGATCCTTTTGCATCGAACCGAGCATACTGAGGACGCGCTCAGGCGCGCCGGCGAGGGGTATGAACTCCTTCTTGCCCTCGTCGCGACGAGTGATGACGACCTGACCTTTTTCGAGGTCGCGCGGTCCCAGCTCGATCCGCACGGGAGTGCCGACGAGCTCGTGCTCGTGGAACTTCCAGCCGGGCTGCTTGGTCTCGTCCTTGTCGACGAAAACGCCGACGGTGTACGGCAGGCCGGAGGTCTTGCCGGCCTCGCGGATGGCGGTGGCGAGAGACTCGGCGGCATCGATGATCTGCGCCTTGTTGGGCGCATTGCCCATGATCGGCACGATCACGACATGAGTCGAGGCCAGCCGCGGCGGCAGTACCAGCCCCTTGTCGTCGGAGTGGGTCATGATCATTCCGCCGATCAGGCGGGTGGAAACGCCCCAGCTCGTCTGATGGACGACCTTCTGCTTGCCGTCCTTATCGAGGAAGAGCGTATTGAAGGCCTGCGCGAAGTTGGTGGAGAGGTTATGCGAGGTCCCGGCCTGAAGGGCCTTTTTGTCCTGCATCATGGCTTCGATGCAGTAGGTCCGCAGGGCGCCGGCGAACTTCTCGCTTTCGCTCTTGAGACCCGGCAATACGGGCATGGCAAGAACCTCTTCGGCGAACTGCGTGTAGACCCGAAGCATCTGCCGGGTTTTCTCCTCGGCCTCCTCGGCCGTGGCGTGGCAGGTATGCCCCTCCTGCCAAAGGAACTCGGTGGTGCGCAGGAACAGACGCGTCCGCATCTCCCAGCGCACGACGTTGGCCCACTGATTGATCAACAGCGGAAGATCCCGGTACGACTGTACCCACTTGGCGAACATGCTGTTGATGATCGTCTCGGAGGTCGGGCGGACGATGAGCTTTTCCTCGAGTTCCTTGGCACCCGCGTAGGTCACGACCGCGCACTGAGGGGCGAAGCCTTCGACGTGCTCGGCTTCCTTTTTCAAGAAGCTCTCCGGAATGAAGAGCGGAAAATAGGCGTTACGGACGCCCGTCTCCTTGATTCGCCGATCAAGGTCCTTCTGGATCTGCTCCCAGATCGAGTAACCGTTCGGGCGGATCACCATGCAGCCTTTGACCGGGCTGTAGTCAGCCAGTCGGGCCTGAAGCACGATATCCTGATACCATTGGGAAAAATCCTGGGCGCGGGGTGTAATTTTCTCAGCCATGCACCGAAACTTATATGCTGGCCCGACGTTACCCGCAAGGGGCGACGGCTCTTTTAGTCCCGCCCCTCGATCCCGTAGGACTTGATCTTGCGGTGCAGGTGGCTCCGCTCGATCCCGAGGACCTGAGCGGCCCGGGAGACGTTCCAGTCCAGCTCCTTGAGGGTCTTCAGGATGAATTCCTTTTCGAACTCCTGGCGCGCGTCCCGCAGGTTGCGGGCCTGACTGAGCGAGGCCGCCTCCGAACCGCCGGACGTACCGAAGCTCCCTCCCTTGAACTGCTCGGTAAGGACCTCATCCTTCAGATGCCCGAGCAGCAGAGCCGCCGTGATCGGGGAACCCTCCTCCGCTTCGGGCGTCAGGATGACCATGCGCTCGATGAGATTCTTGAGCTCGCGCACGTTGCCCGGCCAGCTGTAAGCGGCCAGCATCGCCATGGCCTCGGGCCCCAGCTCCCGCAGGGATCGACCGTGGATCGCGCTGAACTCGCACAGGAAGTGATTGGCCAGCACGGGGATGTCTTCCTTGCGTTCGCGCAGCGGCGGAATGGCGAACGGGATGACGTTCAGGCGGTAGAAGAGGTCCTCGCGGAAAGCGCCCTTCTGGATCTCGACTTTGAGATCCTTGTTGGTGGCGGCGACGATCCGGACCTCGACCGAGATGGTCTGAGCCCCCCCGACGCGCTCGAACTTCTGCTCCTGAAGTATGCGGAGGATCTTGGCCTGGGTTTTCAGCGACATGTCGCCGATCTCGTCGAGGAAGAGAGTGCCGCCGTTGGCCAGGTCGAACTTGCCGCGGCGAAGCTGGGTCGCGCCGGTGAAAGCGCCCTTTTCGTGACCGAAAAGTTCGCTCTCGATCAGCTCCTCGGGGATCGCGGCGCAGTTCACCTCGACAAAGGGCTTGTTGAAACGCGGCGAAAGGGCGTGAATGCTGTGGGCAACGAGCTCCTTGCCCGTGCCGTTTTCACCGGTGATGAGCACCGATCCCGTCGTGGGCGCCACGCGCCGGATCAGCTGCTGGATCTGCTTCATCTGGGCGCTTTCGCCGACGAGCATGCGTGCCTTGCGCACCTGGCGGCGCAACGCCTGGTTCTCGCGCGCGAGGTCCTGGACATTGGCGGCGTTCTGAAGGAGCACGAGCAGGCGCTCGAGGGACAGCGGTTTTTCGACGAAATCGAAGGCGCCGAGCTTGGTCGCCCGGACCGCGGTTTCGATATTGCCGTGGCCGGACATCATGATGACCAGCAGATCGGGCCATTCGGCCTTGATGAGCTTCAGCGTCTCGAGCCCGTCGAGCTCGGGCATCCAGATGTCGAGAATCACCGCGTCCGGCCGGTCCGCGCGGATGGCCTCAAGACCCTCCTTGCCCGAGCCCGCGACCCTGACGTGGTAGCCCTCGTCGCTGAGAGCGCCGGTCAGCGACTGCCGGATGGAAGCTTCATCATCGATGACGAGTACCGAACGCGACATTTCTCAAATCCCCTTCTGGTGTCGGGCGATCACCGGGAGCTCGATCAGGAACCGCGTGCCCTCTCCCGGCGCGGAATGCACCCGGATGAACCCGTCATGATCGTTCACGATACGCTTGGCGATGGCGAGACCCAGGCCGGTTCCTTCTTTTTTGGTCGAAAAATAGGGCTCAAACACCCGATCGCGGACGTCGTCCGCCATCCCGGGACCGTTGTCCTCAACCTCGATGACCGCCAGACGAAGCTGCTCATCGTAACGGGTGGCCACTTTGATGGAGCGGACCCTGTTGTCCGGAGGCCCGGACTTCAACGCCGCCACGGCGTTATCGAGAAGGTTGATGAGCACGCGCTTCATCTGGTCACGGTCAAAATCGAAGACGGGCACGTCCGCTTCGAACTCGGACATGAACTCCACGTCGCCGTGGGCCTGCCGGTAAAGCGTCACCACCTCGGCCAGGGCCTCATTGAGACGGTTCGGCGCGGGAGAGATTTCCGGAAAACGTGCGAAATTGGAGAACTCGTTGACCATCTCCTTGAGCTCGTCGGTGTGCTTGATGATGGTGCCCGTGCATTCCTCGAGCAGCTCGCCGTCACGCCCGCGGAAACCGCCGAGCCGCCGCTGGAGCCGCTGTGCGGAAAGCTTGATGGGAGTCAGCGGATTCTTGATCTCGTGGGCGATGCGACGAGCCACCTCACGCCAGGCCATCTCGCGCTGACCCTTGATCAGCTGGGTGAGATCGTCGATGACCGCCACGACGCCCCACTCGGTTTCGCTTTCGCGAAGCGGCGTGGCGAGCACGGAAAGCACCTTCACGCTCTCCCCGCTGCGGAAGTTCCATTGGGTGGCTTCCGGAACCGCGACGGGCGCCTTGAGATGGACGAAGACCCGGCGGATCGACTCGGCCAGCGGCGCGGCCTCGCCGGCGAAGACCTCGTGGTAATCCCGGGAAATGGCGTCCTCGGGTGGGAGCTGCAGAAGCCGCGCGGCCGCCTGATTGAGCGTCGAGATCTGGCCTTTGCTGTCGACCGCGACGACGCCGGTACCGATGTTGCCGAGCACCGCCTCGAGCTGGAGCCGCCGCCGCTCGAGATCCGTTCCGGCCTGGACGAGGCGCTCGCGGTTTTCCCTGAGGTCGCGGGTCATCTTGTTGAAAGACTGCACGAGAACCGTGATCTCGTCCTGTCCGGACGCGGCGATGGCGATATCAAGGTTGCCGGCGCCGACGGCTTTGGCGCCATGAACCAGGCGTTCCACCGGCACCGTCAGCTCGCGGGCCATGTAAAGGCCGACCCAGATGGCCACGATGATGATGACCAGGGTGATCATGATGAGGATGATCAGATAGGTCCGCTTCATCGGATATTTCAGCGGATTG
>JAMPXZ010000183.1 GCA_023700925.1 Oligoflexia bacterium
GCGGCGTTCTGGCCGGAGAAACCTTGGATTCTCGGAGGACGGGATCTGGAGCACGGTGGAACCTGGCAGGGCCTGACCCGTGACGGGCGCTTTGCGGTTCTGACCAACTTTCGGGACCTTTCCAGCCTGCGCACGGGCACGCCCTCGCGTGGGCGGCTTGTGAGCGATTTTCTGGAAGGAAGGGATTCGCCTGAGCTCTACGCGAGGCTTCTGGAGAAGCGCCTGGGCGAGTACAACTCCTACAATCTGCTGTTCGGGCGCATCGCCCGGGAACCCGAGCGAAGCGAGCTGTGGTACCTGGGAAGTCGCGAAGGCGCCGCGCGGCGGCTTCCCCCCGGGATCTACGGCCTGAGCAACCATCTCCTCGATACGCCGTGGCCGAAGCTTTCGCGCGCGAAGGCGGCCTTTCACGGGGTGCTGAGCGAGGCTGTTCCGGAGCTGGAGAAAGCCGAGCTCGTTCGCAAGATGTTCAAGTTCCTCGCCTGGCCGGAGCAGGCGTTGGATCACGAGCTTCCGAACACGGGCGTGCCGCTCGAGCTGGAGCGCGCGCTTTCATCGCTTTTCATTGTGACGCCGGGCTACGGGACGCGTTGCTCGACGGTCGTCCTGCTCGACCGCGTGGGCGAGGCGACTTTCGTGGAGCGCCCATTTGCCGAAGAAGGCGCTCGCGGCCGCGATGTCGCCTTTGAGTTCAGGAGCGAGTTTCAGCCCTGACTTGGATTTCGAGCTCGCGACGAGGACGGCGCAGCACAGGAGCACTCCCCAGGATTTGATCGAAAGCAGCTCCAGGCGGGCGCCGAGACCCCCGAGCGTCTTTTGAGTCACGACGGCGAGAAGGGCGATTCCGAGGAGCGCGCCCGCGGTTGCGAGGCGCGAGCGCTTGAGCGCGGCCGAGAGGCCAAGCGCCGCGAGCGGGAAGGTCAGGACGAACGAGTACCAGTACGGCAGCGGATGGACGACCGGGGTCAGCGCGATCCAGCCGGCCCAGCGGTGGGTGAAAGGAAGCGGCTTGGAGAAGCGGTGCCAGACGATCGCGACGATCGCGCCCAGGACCAGGAAGACGGCGATGTCGGCCAGGGTTTTTTCCGGCGGCACCTCGGCGAGGCGAAGCACGAGACCGGTGAGGCTTTGATTGTACTTGCCGCGGACACCGTCGTAGCCGAGGAGCTGCCCGCCCGAGAGCATCGCCTCCACGTAACTCGACGCGAGCGTGATCGGAGAACGCCCCGGCGTGACCCAAAGGGCGGGGAGCGAGAGCGGTACGAGGATCATCGCGAGCGTGAGGAGCATGGTGCGAAACACTTTGCGGGATAGCCGAAGTCCGAGCAGGGGAAACGCGGTGAAAATCTTGGCGGGAGAGACGGCAAGGAGGAGCGCGCTTCGGGGGGTCAGGGTATCGAGGGCGGCGGGGCTTCCCGCCCAGAGCCAGGTCACGAGCAGTAGCAGCGAGATCTGCCCATCCATCGCGTTCACCTGCCAGAGGCCCCAGAACAAAAGAGCCGTGACGGCGGTGAGGCGCGGGGATTCGGAGACCCGTGCCGTCCAGCGAAGGATGTAAGCGAGCGCGCCGACCTGGACGATGGCCCAGCAGAGGCGCGCGGCCGCCAAGGGGAGCAGCCCGAAGGGAAGGAAGAAAGGAACGAGCCAGGGGGGATATTTGAAAACCCAGGTGCCGTCGCGCGCCACCGAGTAGACGGGGCCGCCTTCAAGGACGAAATGAGCCGTCTTCCAGAATACCGCGAAGTCGCGGCTGTGGATGGCGAAGTTGAGCGCCATCGCTGTGGCAAGGCCCAAGAGCGCTGCGAATAGCGCGAGTGCGGTGGGGGGCAGGGCGCGTTTGGGCGCGCGAGTCATTGGCTGCTCGCGACAGATGGGGGACGCGGGTTGGGCCTGTTGAAGTACCCCATGACGATCCCGAGGACGAGCGACAAAACGGCCGCCAGTCCGATCCGGACCTCGGGCGCCTGGAGAAAGGTGAAAGTGTGCAGGGGGATCCAGAGCCAGAGGAGAGTTCCCAGCGACTTTCCAAAGCCCGTCCAGCCTGCTGGCTGGACTCCGACCAGGCGATCGATGGCGTTGTCCGCCACGCGGTGAAGGATCATCATGGATGGTCCCAGCATGACGTTCATGAGCGTCGAGCGGAAAAAGGCGAGGAAGAAGGCATTCGAAGGCAGACCGTAATGCGCGATCGCGTCCACTCCGGCGGACGCCGTGAGAAACATGAGCTTGATGTAGATCCCGAGCAAACCCCAACCGAGCGCTTTGAGCGCCGTTCGCCAACGCAGAAAATCATAGGAGCGTGAACGCTGCCGCACCATGACGGCGAGGACTTCGCCCGCTGTCCCGAGGATCGCGAACTGGACGAAAGCCAGGAAGAAAGGGTGTTCGGCTGAGAGGCGAAGGTAGTGCGTCAGCATCTTCGGAAGCGAGCGGAGAAGTGTCGAAGCATCGGTGCCTGGTACTCGAACTCATAGCCGGGCAGATCGCCAAGATAAGGCGCAAGGTAACCGATCATCTCAATCATGTAGTCCACATGGCTTTGCGTGTAAACGCGTCGAGGTATGGCCAAGCGTACCTGCTCCACCGGCGCCGGATGCTCGACCCCGGTCTTTGCGTCACGGTGACCCAGCATGACCGATCCGACCTCACAGCAGCGAATCCCGATATGCTCATAAAGGGCTACGCTCAGGGCCTGACCGGGGAACTTGAGCGCCGGGATGTGCGGCAACGTCTTGCCCGCATCGATGTAGACCGCATGTCCCCCAAGGGGCTTCACGATCTTTAGCCCGGCGGCTTCGATCCCTTCGCCGAAGTATTGAATCGAGCGGATCCGGTAGGCCAGATAGTTTTCGTCCAGGACTTCTTCCAGACCGACCGCCAGCGCCTCGAGATCGCGGCCCGCGAGTCCCCCGTAAGTCGGAAACCCTTCGGTGATCACCATCAACGTGCGAACAGCTTCGGCGACCTCGTTATTGTTCAGGGCCAGGAAGCCGCCGATGTTGCCGAAGGCGTCCTTCTTGGAGCTCATCAAGGCCCCGTCAGCCAGGGAGAACATCTCCTGCGCGATTTCCTTCACGGTCTTTTGGGAGTAGTCGGCTTCGCGCGTCTTGATAAAGTAGGAGTTTTCCGCAAAGCGCGCGACATCGAGGAAGAAGGGGATGCCGTGTTTTTTGGCGATTTCCTTGGCGGCTCTCAGGTTGCCCATCGCTACGGGCTGTCCCGCAAGCGAGTTGTTGGTCACGGTCATGATGACGAAACCAACCTTGCTCTTGTTCTCCTTGAGGTAGGAATCGAGCTCTTCGGTGTTGATGTTCCCCTTGAACGGGTCAATTACACCGGAATCAGCGGCGGCTTTGCACGGCATGTCCTTGGCGATCCCGCCGGCGGACTCGATATTGGCGCGGGTCGTATCAAAATGCGTATTTCCGATGACGATCTGCCCGGGTTTCAGCATCGCCTTCATGAGAAGGGACTCGGCGGCCCGGCCTTGATGAGTCGGAATGACGTGTCTCATGCCCGTCAAATCCTTTACGGCCCGCTCGAAATTGTAGAAGCTTTTCGCACCGGCGTAAGACTCGTCGCCCGCCATCATCGCCGACCATTGTTGAGCGGACATCGCGCTGGTCCCACTGTCCGTCAGCAGATCAAAGGTCACCGCCTCCGCCGGCAGTTTGAAGACGTTGTAGCCGGCCTCGGCCAGGAGCCGGACGCGCTCTTCGGGCCTCAGCATTCCGATCGGCTCGATCATCTTGATCCGGAACGGTTCGATAATGGTCTTGGGCGTTGGCAACTGGATGGGCCTGTGGGTTTTCATGGTAGGTGACCGATATACTCTACATTTTTTGGATTTTCAAGGCGCCGTCCGAGAGGCGCAAATTGAGGATTTGAGTCAAAAGCCGTGTTACTAATCTCTGATATGAGAAATCTTCTTCGAGACCCTCTACTCAATTTCAAACCGTACGTAGCCGGAAAGCCTATTGAGGAAGTTCGGCGTCAATACAATCTTACCGGGCGCATCGCCAAGCTCGCCTCAAATGAAAACCCGTTGGGCACGTCGCCGCTGGCCCTGAAGGCCATGCATGAGGAACTTGAAACGGTTTCTCTCTACCCGGATGACCACGCCTGGGCTTACCGAAACAAAGTCGCCAAAATGTACGGCGTGACCATGGATAACGTCTTTGCCGGAGGCGGCTCCGTCGAGATTCTCGAGCTGGTCGGCCTGGCCTTCCTCACCCCGAACGACAATGTCGTCACCTCGGATCGTACTTTCGCGGCCTATCATCTGGCGGCGGCAAAGATGGGTGCGAAGTGCAAGCTGGCTGAAATGACGGACGGTGGCTACCGCTACGACTTGAAAGCGCTGGCCGCTCAGATCGACAGCCAGACGAAAGTCGTATTCCTGGCCAACCCCACCAATCCGACCGGAACCTGGTTCACTCGCGACGAATTCGACGAGCTGATGGCCAAAATTCCTCAGGACGTCCTGGTGGTCTACGACTCCGCCTACGAGGAGTATTGTACCGCGTCCGACATGCCTGACCCGATGTCCCACTTCAGGAAGGGGCGCCGCCTCCTCTATTTGCGCACCTTGAGCAAGGTGTATGGCCTCGCGGGAGTTCGCATCGGTTACGGGGTCGGTCCCACCGATATCATCCATGGCCTGATGACCTGCCGGTTTTCGTTCAACACGAGCCGAATCGCGCAGGCCGGTGCCATCGCCGCGTTGGATGACGAGGAGTTCGTGGCAAGGTCGCGCGAGCATAATGCGAAAGAGCTCGATTTTCTTCGCGCCGGATTGGCCAAGCTGCCGGTCACAGTGCCTCCTTCGCGAACCAATTTCTTATTGGTCGACACGGCGAAGAAGGCCGACTGGCTCTTTGCCGAACTTCAAAAGCGGGGAGTGATCGTGCGGCCGATGGGAGGTTACGGAATGCCTCAGGCGATCCGGGTGAGCACCGGCTTGCGTGAGGACAATGAGGCGTTCTTGCATCACCTTGGGGAGCTGCTGAGGAGTTAGTCATTTCGCGCGCTTTGTCCTATCGCTCAAATCTTTTGACCTTTTTGAGAAGGTCGTTCAGGTCAAACGGCTTTCCGATCCAGCCGATTGCGCTTACGTCGGTCGCACGTTGTTCAGCGTCCGCGGCGGCTGTCATGACCACGATCGGCGACGTGTGGTCGTGCTTGTCGAGGAACTCAAGCGCGAATTGCCAGCCGTTCATGACTGGCATTTGCATGTCGAGGAGGATGAGGTTCGGAACGCCTCTTTCCTTGAGTAGCCCCATGGCCTCAAATCCGTTGACCGCGGTCTGTACGGAATAGCCTTCGATTTCAAGGAAGGTCTTTACCGTGAATAGAATATCCCGGTCGTCCTCCACGACGAGCACTGTTTTCGTGGGTAACGGAGTCATATTCATGCAGCCTTTCTCGAAAGAAGGGTTCTCGGGAGCTCGAAATGGAACGTACTCCCCGTGCCCGGGTTGCTCGTGACGCCGATCGTCCCACCATGCAGCTCCGTGATTCCGCGGCAGATGGAGAGTCCGAGCCCAAGGCCGGCCGATTGCTCCACCCGGTCGTTCTTTCCTCGGGAAAAGGGATTGAACAACAGTTTTTGCTGCCTTTCCGGGATCCCGGGACCATGATCGGTGACGGAGACTCGAACGGTATTGGGATTGCTTTCGACGGTCACTTCGATCGGGGTGTCTTCGGGGGTGTATTTGATGGCATTGTCGATGAGGTTCGAAAAGACCTGATATATTCGCGTTCGGTCCATGCGGATTTCGACGGGTTGCACCGGTTTCGATAGGGTCAAGCGTCGCGTCGGCGCGCTAAGTCTGAAATTCTCCAGACAATCTGAAAGTAACGAAACCAAGTCGGTGGCCTCACACTTCAAGGTCAAGGTGCCGCGATCCAGGCGAGAGACTTCAAGTAAGTCACTCACGATGCGCGACAGTCGGTCAGCTTGGGCGCGAAGCCGTAGCCAAATTGCGAGATCCGGCGGGTTGCCCCTTTCGTGTTGGATCTGTGACAGTTGCAGTAAAAGGGAAAACGCGGCCGTGGGAGTGCGTAGCTCATGAGCCGCAATATCCAAAAAGCGGGATTTCATCCGCGCGGCATTTTCCGCGACATCCTTGGCGGCGATCAATTCCTTTTCCACGACAGTTCTGAGTTTCGCGCTTGTGGCAGCTTCCGCAAGTTGTTGGGTGCGGGTCTTGATGGCGTTACTCAAAAATGAGATCGCGATGCCGACGGAGAGAAATACCGTAAGCGAAATGACCTCATTCGGTTTCAGTGATTTGAACTCGTCCACTATCGAGATGAACTTCGCAGTCATAAGCTGAGCGGGGTCATAAGGATGAAAAAACAGGAGTGCGACCAGGACTGTTCCCGTAATCGTGGCCGATATCCCCGCATAGAGTCCCACCAGCAGCGACACGATGATCATAGTGGGGGTGAAGAGGATATAGTTGTTCGGACTGAGCCAATGCCAAAGCAGGAGCTCGGCAATGGAGACAAGAGCTGCCACGAGAACCCCGAAGACTGCCTGGATAATTGGTCCCCTCATCCTAAACGGAGTTGCAAATTGAGGACCCGGTTGAGCCCCGGGCGCCGAGCATGCCTCAAGTCGTCCACCTAGTCGGTGCCGAGTCCATCGTGGCAATTTTGTCCGGGTCAAACTCAACGCGCGCCAGATCGAGGTTTTCGTCGCAAAGCTCACCCCTCCTGGCCTCTTTGTGAACCGGTCGCTTCGCGAGCCGGCCCTCTCCGTGACACCAGATCCGTAAAATGAAAAA
>JAMPXZ010000011.1 GCA_023700925.1 Oligoflexia bacterium
ACGGCTCGGGCGGGCAGGGCTTTTCTTGGAATCCGCTGTATGCGTCATAACAAAGGCCATGTTCATTGGCGATCGCTACAAAACTGAGGCTTCGTCCACCACTTTGAAAGGCCCCTTTACCTGGAAAGACGTATTCACCACGAATATTCTCGTGTATCGTGGCCAAGTTTCCTCGCCCTGCGATATAAATACTTGATCCTTCATTCAAGATTTTCCCAATACCCTTCAGTCTCCGTTCGCAATCCTCCCTACCTAGAGTACTTCCCTGTGCGATTGTAGTGACCGAATTCTTGTCATCGAGTACGTGCATCATAAATCCATAGCGGTCTTTGATGTCGGCATCGTAAAGATCCTCGCATTCAAGCAGAACGCGGTCGGGCGATACGCTCAGCTCGGCGGCACCATCGTCCTGAAATAGCACACGATAAGAAGACGTTGCGCATCCGGAAAAAAGTAAACACAGTAAACAAAAACAAATTCCAAGACGCTTATTTCTTTTTGAGTGCTGCATAGTCCCCCCTGAAATTCTCAAGTGCCGTGTTCTTGAATGGAGTTTTACTTTTCAGAAGTCCTTTGTACTCCAAGATTAACTCCTCCGGGGTTGGAGCATGACCGAGCTTGCTTCTCGCCGTTTCATTTTTACGACAGAGCCATCGCACGGCCAGCGGGATGGCAACTTTTGGATCCTTCAGATCTTTCTGACGGATCTTATTGAAGATAAAATTTTTAGCCTCGCCATTAGGATCTTGTAGGATTTCTAAAGTCGCCTTGGTGATCTGTGCAATTCCAAATGCAGTCATATTCTCAGGGGGGTCAAGACGAAAACCAGATTCACTCCCGAGCAGGGCCTTAATTACGTCCGGATCAAGCGGTGGATCTATTGCGAACTTCTTATTAAAATAGTCCGTCCAAACTGCAATCAGTTCATCGAACTTGTCGGCATTCTTATATTTGCCCAACATTCCTGCGGCCGGCCAAATCAGGTTTTTGCGCTCATAGTTTTTGAAGACAGAATCGATCTCGTTAGGATCTAAATAAGTGCCCTTGAGACGACGTATATGTTGATCAACGATCGTAATCCCATCAGGATTTTTATTACTGGTGGGAACATGCCTCGGATGCTCACGTACGGTCGTGACTCTATTTCGGGATTTTTTTGCCATTTTGTTAAATCGCACCTTTCCAAGAGTCCAGAAAATCCTGAAACTTATTGCCCATCCCTTCTCTTTTTGACCATGCCTTGATATCAGCTACATCTATAGGGTGCGACTTCGCAACCGCGACGGCTTGATTAAGACCTTGCCTGTCATTCCAATGAAAATAGGCCGCCAAACGGTCTTTTACGCAATCGGTGGGAGTTAGAAGCTTCAAAGTCCCCTGTGGCAGCTCCATCTTTGCAAAATTTCGGATTGGTTGATCTCCTATGAGAAAGGCCGCTCCCGGAAACTCGACAGCATATTTCGACTTGGGGTGGGTGTATAGCCGTGATTCAGTCCGCGAAAAACCGAGCCGAACCATGATCTCATGTATCTTCCGTCGATCAGATAGAGTGACAAAATCCAAATCGAAGCTCTCGTACCTGTTCTCCGTATATATCGATACGACTGCGCCGCCGGACAAGAATGCGTCGATTCCCGCGTGTCGAAGAGTCTCACAAACGATTGCACCCAATTCCGCTAATGACGTTTTTTTGCTTATCTGCGGTCTCACAAAGGCTTCCCTCTGCGACGCGGTCGTGTGCGACGGGTAAAATATTTTTCAAGAACTTCAGGCGGCAAACTTTTCAGAGCCTTCTTCAGCAAGGCGTTCAACTCGTCTCGAAATAAATACCTTGGATTGAATTCATAAACGCGAGTTCGTCCCACAAGTCGGCTCGACAATACTCCCTCGCGTTCGAATCTCTCCAGTTGCCGTTGAACTTGGCTGATAGCTATGCCGAAGGCGGTAGCAATACCTCTCGGATATGCCGATCCGGAGTTCTCGATCGCAAGAAGAACCTTTTCCGCTGTTTCGTTTCCAAATAAACCAGTCAGTAACATAACTTATATTAAGGGTAATATAACCTTATATTGAGGTCAAATTTTAAAGCACGCCCCCACTCAAATTGACTGCTTTAGTTCGCTCGTCAGTTCGAAAGTAAGCTCATATTAGTAGATTATTTTTGAATAATGGCGGAGAGAAAGGGATTCGAACCCTTGTTACGGTTTCCCGTAAACACGCTTTCCAAGCGTGCGCCTTCAACCACTCGGCCATCTCTCCGCATTTTGAAAGATCAACAACTTGGAATTCGTAAGGATTCTAAATCGTTAGCATCGACAGGGGTCGTTGTCTAGAGCGAACCGCGTTCGAAGCTTGAAGGGTTTGTGTCGCAAAACCTCCAGCTGGCGTCAACAGAAAGATTTCTGATGGCGTTCCCGAGCTCCTCGCAAAGGTGAAGAACTCGCCCCGGGGCGAGTAATCGCGACCTACGAATCGCGGGCCCAGCCACGCACGCCACGACTCTCGCCTGCCTCCAACGGTCGCGCGATTGCACGCCCAGAAGTCATGCGGTTCCCCGCAAGCTGGCGGCAGATCGAGACGTGGCGGAACTGGGCCGGCTGGATCGCGCTGAACTTCGCCGCGCCGATCGGGTTCTTCTGGACGTTCCGGACCTTTGGCGCGCGGCCGGCGATCCTGCTCGCCGTGGTGCTCACCCTGGGTCAGGTTATCTTTCACCGGATTTACGACATCCGCTTCTCGCCGTTCTTCCTGGTTGCTTCGGGTTTCACGCTTGTCTTCGGGTCGATCGATCTTCTGTCGCTCGCTGAGCCGCGTTTCTTCCGGCTGGCGCCGTTCGCGCAGAACTTCCTGCTCGGAACGGCCTTTCTCGGCACGCTCCTGACGCGGGCGCCGGCGATCGCCTGGTTCGCGGCCGCGTTGCCGCGCGAGCTGCGGCCGGATCCAGCGCTCATCGAGCAGGGCTACCTGCGGCGGGTGACCCTGGTCTGGGGGCTCTACTTCCTGGCGAAGGCTGCGCTTTTTCTCTATCTGGGCCTGAACGTCGACCTCGGGGTTCTCATCCTTCTGAGGTCGATAATCGGGGGCGGGAGTCTGACCCTGATGTTCCTCGCCGAGCTTGCCTATCGCAAATGGCTCCGGCCGCGCCGCGCGCGGCGCCGGGCTCCACGGGCAGTGTAGAAAAATCTTGCTTTCCTCCCCATAAATACATAAGCATTCGTTTATGAGTGAGAGAGAGGGCCGTCATGAGTGTCGCTGAGGTCGTTACCCCGTCGCGCGCCACAGGCGCCAAGCCGCGCGTGCGGCTAGCGAGCAGGGCCCGCAAGCGGGCGGCCACGCCCGAAAGCCGTGGCCGGCTCTTTGCGATGCTCGCGGAGACGTTCCAGGCGCTGGGCGACCCCACGCGGGTCGAGATCGTCTGGACGCTTTCGCAGGGCGAGCTTTGCGTCGGGGATCTCGCGCGCAAGGTCGACATGAGCCAGCCGGCCGTGAGCCACCATCTTCGCACTCTTCGCAACCTCAAGCTCGTGCGCGTGCGGCGCGACGGGCGAACGTCTTATTACGCAATCGATGATGACCACATCGGGCGACTCCTGGTTGAAGGCATCGAGCATGTGGAGGATTTGATCGGATGATGACCCCAATCGTGAAACTCGGGGAGTTGGGCCGCGGTCACGGCGGGAGGATTATTTCGATCGGCGGGCAGGTGGCCGGCGCGATCGACGCCGCGGGCGAGGGGCAGGACGACCTCGCGCAGCGGCTCATGGAAATGGGTCTGCTCGAAGGCTGTGACGTGCAGGTCGTCCATGAGGCGCCGTTCGGCGGCGACCCCAT
Organism: Oligoflexia bacterium; assembly: GCA_023700925.1. Taxonomy (GTDB): domain Bacteria; phylum Bdellovibrionota; class UBA1018; order UBA1018; family UBA1018; genus JAMPXJ01. The sequence continues at coordinate 3,832 of JAMPXZ010000011.1, forward strand.
CGCGATCCGTGTGCGAGGCGCCCTGGTGGCGCTCCGTCGCAGCGAGGCCAATCAGATCGTCGTCGACACCGGGAAGAAAGGGGCCTGATCATGGCGATCGAGACGCCCCGGGTCGCCTTGGCGGGCAATCCGAACTGCGGAAAAACGGCGCTTTTCAACGCCCTCACGGGCGGTCGTCAGAAGGTCGGCAACTATCCCGGCGTCACGGTCGAACGCAAGGAAGGCACGCTGGTCATGCCTTCGGGCCGGGTCCTGAGCATTCTGGATCTGCCGGGAACCTACAGCCTCGACGCCAGCAGCCCCGATGAGCTCATCACGCGCGACGTGATCCTGGGCCTCCAGCCCACCGAGCGGCAGCCCGAGATCCTGGTCGCGGTCGCGGACGCGACGAACCTCGAGCGGAACCTCGGCCTCGTGCTCGAGCTCAAGGCGCTGGGCAAGCGCGTGGTGCTCGCGCTCAACATGATGGATCTCGCCGAAAAGCGCGGGATCGAGCTCGACCTTCAGGCGCTCGCGCGGGAGCTCGGCGTGCCGATCGTCCCGACGGTCGCGGTTCGCGGGCAGGGAATCGCGGAGCTAATCCGGAGCGTCGAGGAAAGCGCGAAGGCCGCCGAAAGCGCCGAAGCTGCCGCGGCCCCCGGTGCCTGGAAAAAACCCTCGGTCGCTGAGATCCGTGCGCGCTTTGCCGAGGTGGACCGGATCCTCAAGCTCGTGATCCGAAAACCCCCGAAACCCGCGCTCTGGACCGAGCGCATCGACTCGGTCGTGCTCCACCCGCTTTGGGGCTCGCTCTTGCTTGTTGGGATTCTTATCGTGATGTTCCAGGCGATCTTCACCTGGGCGGCGGCGCCGGCGGAGCTGATCGAGGCGGGGGTGGCGTGGCTCGGCGACAGCGTCGGTCGTGGAATGGCCGATGGTCCGCTCCGCAGCCTCATCGTCGATGGCGCGATCGCGGGTGTGGGCTCGGTGCTGGTGTTTTTGCCGCAGATCCTGCTGCTTTTTCTTTTTATCCTGCTTCTTGAGGATTCCGGCTACATGGCGCGCGCGGCGTTTCTCATGGACCGGCTCATGAGCCGCGTGGGGCTGCATGGGCGTGCCTTCATTCCGCTGCTGTCGTCGTATGCGTGCGCGGTCCCGGGCATCATGGCGACGCGGACGATCTCGAACCGCCGCGATCGGCTCACCACCATCCTCATCGCGCCGCTCACGACCTGCTCGGCGCGCTTGCCGGTGTACTCGCTCCTCATCGCGGCGTTCATCCCGAACACGGCGCTTTTCGGCCCGATCCGGCTCCAGGGCGTCGTGATGTTCGGGTTGTACCTGTTCGGCATCGTGGCGACCCTCGTGATGGCGCTCGTGCTGAGGCAAAGCGTGTTCCGCGGTCCCAAGTCGCCGCTGCTCATGGAGCTGCCCTCGTACAAGTGGCCGAGCGTTCGCAACATCGTCCTGGGTCTGCTCGAGCGGGCGAAGCTCTTCTTGCGCCGCGCGGGCACGGTGATCCTGCTCCTCTCGGTCGTGCTCTGGTTCCTCGCGGCTTATCCCAAGCCGCGGGCCGGCGATCCGGTCGACGCCGCTCATCCGGCGATCACCTACAGCTACGCCGGCAGGATCGGGCGGGCGATCGAGCCGGCGCTGCGTCCGTTGGGCTTTGACTGGCGCATCTCCGTGGCGCTCATTCCGGGCTTTGCCGCGCGCGAAGTGATGGTGAGTGCGCTGGCGACCGTCTACTCGATCGAAGGCGATGAGGAAGCCGCGACAGGGGCGCTCACCGACCGCCTTGCCAAAGACTGGAGCCTGCCCGTGGCATTGAGTCTTCTCACCTGGTACGTGCTTGCGTGCCAGTGTCTCTCGACCCTTGCCGTCACCCGGCGCGAGACCAACTCCTGGCGCTGGCCAGCGGTCATGCTGCTCTACATGACGGCCTTGGCGTACGTGGGCTCGTTCGCGACCTACCGCCTGGCGCTTTGGCTGGGGCTGCACTGATGTCCGCGGGCCTGCAGGAGACACTTGCCTTCGCGATCGTGGCGCTGGCGGTCGGGGTGCTCCTTCTGGGTTTTCTGCGCAAGACCGTGGCCGAACCCTTTTCGCGCTGGCTCCTGAAGCGGGGGCAGGTGAAATGGGCCATGCGGATTTATCCGAAATTTCACAAGAAAAAGCCCCCTTCGGGCTCGAGCTGCTGTGACTGACAAGGTGCTTGACGCGACGCTTCAGGCTTGATAACGACTCCCTGCTTTTCACTAACAGGGAGATTTCTTATGTCTTTGGTCCTGGGTTTCTTGCTCTTGGCTTCGTCGTTGGTTTCGCAGGAGGCTTCGGCTTTCACCCTGCCCACGTACATCCGGCTGACGCCCTACCAGGCCACGGCTGAGGTCACCAATCCCTACAGCCATCCCATCGCCTGCGTGGTGCACATCGAGGCTCAGCGCAACGATGGCTTGTGGCAGTACGCGAACGTGAACCTGGGCTACATTCCCTACGGCTACACGGAGTACGCGTATATCTACACGGGGGCGCCGTTCCACTACGTTTACGCGAACGGCTGGTCCGACTGCGGGTACCTGTACTGAATCCAGGGGGCAGTAAAAAAAAAGGGCGGGCTCACTTCCTGTGAGCCCGCCCTTTTTTTATGTCGCTCTCCGCTCGGCCCGCGGCCTTGCTGGCTGGAGGAGCCCCGTCTTAGCGCGCCACCTGCGCGCGGAACGAGGGGTGAATGTTGCAGCCGGTGCCCTTGAAGACGACGGGCAGGCTGGTATTCACGCGAAGCTCGAGGTGCACATTGCTGTCGGCGGTGTAGCCCGGCGCCGGTAGGTGGATCTTGAGCCCGCTTTCGATGCCGCCCGGAACTTTCACGGCCGGGCCGCACAGATCGTTGCCGTCGCGATCGAGAACCTGGTGGCCGGAGACCTGCGTGATCAGCCGGATCTCGCGGATCGCCTTGTCACTCACCGGGTCCAGGGCGAGGGTCTTGAACACGTCGCGCTTGACCGCCATCAGATCGATGATCTCGCCGGGGCGCTGCAGGACCTCAACTTTCTCGCCGCCGCGGAAGAGAAGCTCGATCGCGTCGATCTTGATCAGGATCTGGCCGACGACCGCAACGACGGGCCTGGGGCTTTCGGTGACCGAAGGCGTCGGCTCGGGCTGCTCAGGCGTCTCAGGCACGCTCGGCAACTCCGGTAGGCTTGGCGCCTCGGGCGTCGAGGTCGGCGAGGCCTTCGGCGTGGAGGTCGGTTCCGGCGCCGTCGGTGTTGATGGGGCCTGCGGCTCGGCGATGGTGGTATCGTCATCGAAGAAGGTCTGCTGCACCTCCCCCGATTCTCTTACGATACGACTGCTGTAAGGAGCCTCGCATCCCTGGAGAATTCCCAATACGATTCCGAATGAAGCCCAGAACGCGTATTTCAGCATAAATCACCCCTTTGGTTGCTAGACGCGCCAGGACAGTGTTTCGTTTCAATTCTGGACTAACTTGCGATACTATTAGGGACAGGGGTACGGGGTTGAGGAAAATCCTTTTTCTAATCATACTGATGGCTGCTTCAGCGGAGGCAAGGCCCCGGGTGCCTGTGGCCTCGGAGGAGGGATATTTTCGGGCAGCCCTGCGGGCAGCTGGGTCAGGTGATTTGGTTTATAGCCGGAAAGTCCTGCAATATCTTGTCGCCCTTCAGCCCGGCAGGGGGCTCTACTGGTTCAACTACGGCAACATTCTTCTTCTCTCCCATGAGCACCGGGAGGCGGTCGCGGCTTACCGAAAGGTCGTCGAGCTGGGCAGCCCGCTCGCGCCCGCGGCCTGGCTGTATGCCGCCAAATGCTACCGCCTCATGGGAGTGCTGCAGTACTCGGCCAGCGCGCACCTGGCTCTTCAGCGCCTGACGTTGCCGCCGAATCTCGCGGTCGAGGCACAGGTCGAAAAGGCGCTTCTCGTCCAGGCGCTGGAGGCCCGTGCCGCCGAGGCGTACCGCGTCCGCGACTTCAACGGCTCCGGGCGGCTCATCGATGCGCTCGAAGCGATCGGCGCGATGTCGCAGGAGGCCCGGGCGGTTCGGGGAATTCTCGCTGAGCGCGGCGAGGAACCCGCGGTCCAGGAGCGTCACGGGGGAGCGCTGCAGCTCAGCGTGAACTCGGGCTTTGACAGCAATCCTTTGGCGGATGCGAACGCGGAGAATCCCGCGCGCGCGCCGGTGATCGAAGTGGCGGCGGCTTTTGAGCGTGATCTCGGCGCGCACTCGGCCGTGCTCGGCGGCATCCAGGTCACTGAGCGCGTGGGGTTGCCGCAGGATCGGCTGCTGCGCCTGGAGCTTCTGGGCTCGGGCCTCGTGCGCGCCGGCAACGTGCGCCTGCTCTTTTATCCACTCGCGCACGGGGATTTCCTGGGCTCCTCTCCTTACCTCCCGTCCTTCGGCGGCGGCGTCGGCGCCGAGGGGGGTGAGCGCAACACGGTCGGGGTTTTTCTGCGCGTCTTGCGCAACATTCCGCTTCATGACGAGGCCGCGCACCTGCTCGGCTACGATCAGCTTCGCAAGCTGTACCTTGCGATGAATCGCGAGTCGTTTTCGGCAATGCTCTCGCTGATGGATCGCGTGGACGGAGGGCTGGACCTTTCGCTGCCGGGGGGCGTGCTGCCGCTCGCGGGGCGGGCCACCGGGCCCGGGGTCTCCTGGACCTGGCGCGCGGGGGCGGGCTGGGAGCTCAACGGTTTTGCCTCGTATTTCTTCCGATCTTTTGACCGCCTCGTGCAGCCGACCCGCGAGCAAAGGCTTGACCGGCAGCTCGAAGCGGGGGCGCGTATCGCACGCCAGCTCGCTGCGGGAACCGCGGCGCAAATTTCCGTGAATTATCTTCGGAATCGCTCTACGCTCGGAGGTGCGAGCCTCGATGACAACAACTACTCGCAGTGGATATTAAAGGGAGGCGTTTCATGGCAGACGTCCTGGTAGGCAGCCTGGCACCGGCAGCCGCATCGGACGAGGACGCCGAGCTTACGGCGTTGGTCGTGCGCGCCCAGAAGGGCGACGAAGGGGCATTGGCGGGCCTCGTCGAGCGCATCCAACGGCGGGTATTCCGTTTCTGCTTTCACCTTTGCCGCGACCCGGGGCGCGCCGAGGATCTTTGCCAGGAGGCGCTCGTCAAGGCGCTCAAGCAGCTTCCCAAGCTCGAGGAGCCCGCTAAGTTCCAGAGCTGGGTCATGCGGATCGCGAAGAACCAGTTTCTCGATGAAATGCGTCGCCCCGGACATACCCAGGAGCTTTTGGAGGACGATCCCGTGGAGGCGAGCACGGTTCGCGATGTGGGAGATCCCACTGCGGTTGCGCAGGATGTCTCCTTGGAAGTGCGTGAAGCGCTTCAGAAATTGAAGCCGGACGACCGTATCGTGCTTCTTCTCGTCGAGGTGGAGGAGTGGTCTTACGCCGAAGCCGCTGAAATCATTGGGATCAAGGAAAATGCCCTGCGTTCGCGGCTCCATCGGGCCCGCGCCGCTTTATTAAAGATCTTTAACAACGAGTGAAACGAAACGTCCCGGTGAACCGTCCTATGCGTAGGAGAGTCCATTATGCCGAGCAGGTCAGCTGAAGACGAAGTCCGGAAACTCCTGAGTCCTTTGCGCGACGGCGTGCCCGAGCCGAGCCCGTTCCTCAAGACGCGGGTGCTCGCCGAGCTGCGCGAGCAGCGTCGGCAGCGGTCTGTTCGCAGCGTGTGGGCCCTGTGGAAGCCGGCTCTCGGCTTCTCGGCCGCCGCGGCGCTGATGCTTGTTCTTTGGACGGGGCGCGAAGCGCGCGGACCCGTTTTCCCGGCGACGGCGGGCCAGCCCGTGGCCGTCAAGGTCGACATGAAGGAATGGGGCGGACAGAAAGTCGCCTCGGCGAAGGTGGAGCTGCCTCGCGGCGTTCGCTTCTATTCGCGCAGCTTCCCGGCGATCGAGCAGAAGTCCACGCTTGATCTGGCCTGGAAGGAAGACGGCGCACCCGGCGCGCTGCCGATCGTCGTCAAGGCCGATGAGAACGGCCTCAAGACGGTGCGGGTGAAGTTCTTCGACGAAGGCAAGAAGCTCGTCGGGGAGCGGCTGCTGAAGATCCGCTTCGAACAGGTGGACCAGGGATAGGATAAAGGGAGTGATTATGAAACGGCGTAACTGGATGATTTTCGCGGCAGGGGCCCTGATGATGGCAAGCGGCGCGTTCGCGGCCGATCAGGTGAAGATGGCGACCTCCGAGGATCTCAGCGCCTTTGACGCCCAGCTCGGCGCGGGCGCGCCCGCGCAGGTGCGTCCGGCACCCGCCAAAAACGGCCTCGGCTCGATCGTTTCCGAGGAAGCCAAGAAGATGAAGGAAGCCGCACCCTCCGCGCCTTTCGGCCAGCAGGTCAAGGCGCGCGCGAATCAGAACGGACTCGGCCTCGGTCGCGCCTCCAGTGTTTCGGGCGGTGGACAGGGCGTGGGTCTTGAGAACAAGGCCGTCGGTAAGAAGAATAAAAAATAATCACGCACCGCGAAACGAACTCGCGGTCCCCCTCGTCTTCCTGATGTGAGGCGATCCGGAATAAGCGGATCGCAAAACAAGGGGGACAGGGGAAATGAAAACAGCAGACAAAGCTTTAGTTCGTTTGAATCTCGGCATGGTGGCTTTCTTCGCGTGCGCGGGGATGATTCTCGCGCAGGCGGGACACGCGGCCGGTAACGGCGCTCCATCAGGCGCGCACTTCAATCTCAACATCATTGGCGTGGCCAAGGGCAAGACGGCTTCGATGGACGGCAGCTCCGGCCATCGCATCTTCGTTTCCCTCGAAGGCTCCACGCAGATCAAGCTTGGCGAAGGCGAGTTCGCGGTGATCGACGGCAACGGGACGGACGGCTTGGCGAAATTCCAGCTTCCCAATCCGGATCCGATGAATTCGGGCATCACCACGTACTCGGTCTACGCGCGCGCCCTGGGCAAGCCCGGCGGGAGCTCGACGATGACCACCTGTGCAACGGATCCGCTGACGGGTGAGCTGTACTGCAGCCTGAACCAGCTCGTCTCGTTCAGAAGCGGTGGCAAGGAAAGCTTCACGAACGTGAGCCGCTCTCTCCTTTACGTCTATGCCGATATCAACGCGGACGGCGTGGTGGATCGAGTTCCTCTTTTCAGCGACCTGCTTCAGGATTACTATTGGCAGTATGACAATCAGGGCCTGAAGCTCCTGCAGCTTCGGTTCTATCCGATCGGCACGGACGTTCGGTAAGTCCGGTCGGTGTTGATTAACAGGGGGCCTCGCGCCAGCTCGGCGCGGGGCCTTTGTGTCTTTGTAATGCTCGCTCTCCGCTCGGCCTGCGGCCGCGCTTGACTCACTCGCACCCCAGAGGGGCCCCGGGGAAGCTATTTAGGTTCGACGTTCATGGCGAAGCGGGTGAGGCCCGCCTGCCGGAGCGAATCCATGAGCCGGATGACGGCGCCGTGGGGAGTCGCCTCGTCCGCGCTGATGACGGCGGTCTGATCCGCGGCCGCGGGGCCAAGGGCCGCGAGGCGCCGCCCGAGCGTCGGCCAGTCGATCTTCTCTTTGTCCCAGAGGACTTCGCTCTCCTTGGTGAGGGTGAAGGTGAGGGGGGATTTGCTGGCCTCCTCGCCGGTCGCGGCCTTGGGCAGCCGCACCTTGATCGCCGACTGGTAGATCGCCGGGGCGGTGATCATGAAGATGATCAGCAGCACGAGGACGATGTCCACGAGCGGCGTCACGTTGATCCCCGAGATCATTTCGTCGTCATCCTGACTGATCGAACCGGCCATGGGTCACTCTCTTCCGGAAAGCTGGGCGATGAGGAAACTCTTGAGCGCTTCGGCCTCCGTAAGGGCCGCTTTGACTTTTCTTTGGAGAAGGTTGAAGGCCACGACCGCCGGGATGGCGACGAGGATGCCCACCGCGGTGGCGACGAGGGCTTCAGAGATGCCGGAGCTCACGGTCTGCGCGGCGGCTCCCGCCTGTTGGGACAGGTCGTGGAACGCCTTGATGATCCCAAGCACGGTCCCGAACAGCCCGACGAAAGGCGCGTTGCTGCCGATGGTGGCGAGGATCGGAAGGTTGCGGTCCCAGCCCAGGCGGGCCCGCAGCAGCGGGTCGCGGGCCAGCTCGTCGAGCACCTCGGGCGAGGCGCGCAGGTGTTTTTCATGCGCCTGGGTCACGAGCGCGAGCACCAGATGCGACTCCAGATCGGTGGCGCCCTGCTGGGTCTTCGCGCGTTCGCGGGCGGCGCGAAGCGCCTCTTCCCAGTTGCCGGCGAGCGCGGCCTGGCGGATCCGGCTCCGGAACTCCGCGAGCTGCCGGGACGCCGTGCGGTAGTAGGAGAGGCGCTCGAAAATCAGGGCTACCGAAATCACCGAGAGAACCAGGAGCAGGTACAGTACCCATTCCGCGCCAACCAGGGAGAGACCGAGAAAGAGATGAGAGAGCATATAAAAAGCGTACAATAGCAATGGTTTTGACGCGCAATGTCTATTTACAAGGCTTCCGGAATCTGGCAGGTTGAAGGGACACTCAGCCCATGTGATTGATCGGTTTTTGCTGCTCGCTGCGCGAGCCTGCTGTGAGCGCAGCGAACTGCCGACGTGAGGCGTTTCAAGGGGGCACACACACCATGGCTTTCACTATTGTCACGAAAAACACCGTCCGCGAGCGTTTTCCGAGCGCGGTTCGTCCGGACCTCTGGAAAGATACCGAGGACAAGGACTGGAACAACTGGATCTGGCAGCAGCAAAAGCGCATCAAGTCGATGGACGTGCTCGAGAAGGTGATCAACGTCGACGCCGACGAGCATGCGGCTTTCGCGGGTTCCCACGAGCAGTTCAACATGGGCATCACGCCGTACTACGCTTCGCTCATGGACAAGAACGACCCGAACTGTCCGGTCCGGCTGCAAGCCGTCGCCAAGACGGGTGAGCTCAAGATCGTCGATACGGACATGGAAGATCCGCTCGCCGAAGAGCGCGACATGCCGGTCCCGGGCATCACGCATCGCTATCCGGATCGCGTGCTGTTCTACACGACCCACAATTGCCCGGTCTACTGCCGCCACTGCACCCGCAAACGCAAGGTCGCGGATCCATCCTCCTCGGCGGCCAACAAGCAGCTTGAAGAGGGCCTGGCTTACATCGAGGCGCACAAGGAGATCCGTGACGTCGTGATCTCGGGCGGGGATCCGCTGTCGAATTCCGATGAGCGGCTGGAGTACATCCTTTCGCGGCTGCGCGCGATCGAGCACGTCCAGGTCTTCCGTATCGGGACACGCAACCTCGTCACGCTTCCCCAGCGCATCACCGACAATCTCGCCAGGATGCTCTCGAAGTACCACCCGGTCTTCATTCACACCCATTTCAACCATCCCAAGGAGTGCACGCGCGAGGCTTTCGACGCCTGCGCGAAGCTCGCGGACGCCGGCTGCGTGATCAACAACCAGATGGTGCTGCTCAAGGGCGTGAACGACGATCCCAAGATCGTCATGGAGCTCAATCACAAGCTCCTGATGATGCGCGTGCGGCCGTACTACATTTTCCAGTGCGATCTCTCGCAGGGGATCAGCCACTTCCGCACGCCGGTGGAGACAGGCCTCAAGATCGTCCAGGCGCTGCGCGGCTGGACGAGCGGCATGGCCGTTCCGCACTACGTGATCGACGCTCCGGGCGGCGGCGGCAAGATTCCGATCCTGCCTAACTACGTGATCAAGCACGAGGGCAAGAAGTGGCTGCTGCGCAACTACAAGGGCCTGGAGTTTGAATACATCGAGCCTTGAGCGCGCGGCGCTGAGTCTGACTCTGGCTTGGCTGAGCTGGGCGGGTGTGGCCTGCACCACGCTGCCGACGCCCAAGGTGAGCAGCTACGCCTTCCCCAAGGGAGAGGCGTTCGTCGGCAATGCGGACCGGCCCTATGAGACTTTGGGCCTGGTGCGGACCAAGGTGGAGTATTTCACCCTGGACCCCATGCACGAGGAAGAGGATCTCTGCCGCAACTACTACAACAAGGCGGTTCGGGATCTCGTCAAACGCGCGAAGGAAAAGGGCGCCGACGCGGTGATCGACGTGAAGACGGTGGTTTTCACGGCCGACGGGCGCCAGGAGTTTCATCCCACCGCCGAGTGCACGGACGAGGGGGACGAGGGCCAGGTGCTCGCGCAGGGGATCGCGATCCGCTGGAAACCCGAGCCCGGCGCCCCGAAGGCCGAGTCGCCCAAAGCCGAAAGCCCGAAGGCTGAGGCCCCGAAAACCGAGACCCCGCCGCGCGTGAACTCCCCGTTTCGCCCGCCGGGACGTCAGTAACCTGTCGTAAACGCACGTGAAATTAATTTGTTAATTGCGCTCAATGAGTTGACCCATGTGTCCGAAAGGACCATGAGGGTATTCACTCGATGTCTTTGGCGCGCAAAAAGACCAACTCCGAGTATTCCGAGCTTCTGGCGAAGCTTAATGACATTCGCACGCTTCCGCTCGTCGCGATGAAGGTGAACGAGCTCATCAATGACCCGAACTCTTCGAGTTCGGATATCGCGGATGTACTGAAAAAAGATCAGGTCCTGACCGCCAAGATCCTCCGCCTGGTGAACTCGTCCTACTACGCGATCCCGGGCGGGGTGGCCGATGTCCAGCGCGCGCTCGCGTTCCTCGGGTTCAACACCCTCGCGCAACTCGTCCTGAGCCTCTCGGTCTTCTCGATGTTCACCAGCAACGACTCCGACGAGTTCTCGATGCTCGAGTTCTGGCGCCACGCGCTCGGCACGGGCGTATGCGCCGAGCTGCTCGCCAAGCGCCTCAAGCTTCCGCGGCCCGAGGAGGCCTTCACCTGCGGCCTGCTCCATGACATCGGCAAGCTCGTTCTCAACGAGATCGACTCCGAACGCCTCAACGACATCGTTCGCGAGGCGCGGCGCCGCGAGTGCGCCTTCATCGACGTCGAGCGGGACCTCGATCTTCCCGGGCATTCGTACCTCGGCGAGGTGATTGCCACGCGCTGGGGCCTGCCTCAGGTGATCCGGCTCGCGATTCGTTATCACCATTTCGACGTCACCCGGATGGACAGCGTGCTCGCCTCGGCCAAGCCCGTGATTCATCTCGTGCGCCTGGCCAACGCCATCTGCGTGAAGAACCAGGTCGGGCGCTCCGGCAACTTCTCGCAGGGCCAGATCACGCAGGACATGCTGACCCCGCTGAACCTTCTGATCACGGAGATCCCGCTGATCGAGGAGCAGCTCAAGACCGCCATGGACCAGACAGGAGCTTTCTTGAATGCGTACCGGTAGCGCGCTGGCGCTCGCCGAAGCGCCCGAGAGCAAGTACGAGGCGATCTTCAACCAGGCCTCGGACGCCATTCTCGCGATCCTGCCCGACGGGCGGATCGACGCCGCCAATCATGCGGCCGAGGAGATGACCGGCTATCTGCGGCAGGAGCTCGCGGGCGCCGCGATCGACGTGCTGGTGCCGGAGCCGTCCAAGCGCCTTCATCGCGCGCGGCCACTGACGCGGGAGCTGCTTTCGTCGCCGGGGACCTTCGAGGACATCGCGATCCTGCGCAAGGACGGCTATGTCCGCTTCGTCGACCTGAACGTGCGCCCCGTGAGCAGCGAGCGGCATGGCCTCACGATCGCGCTCTTCCGCGACGTGACCGAGAAAAAAAGCATGGAGCGCGAGCTCATCACCAAGCACTCGGAGCTGCGCAACGCCTATTACCAGCTCGAAAAGAAAAACGCCGAGCTCCAGGGCATGCAGGAGATCCTCGTGCAGTCGGGCAAGCTCGCGGCGCTCGGGGAACTCGCCGCCGGGATCGCCCATGAGCTCAACCAGCCGCTGCAGGGGATCCGTGGCTACGCGCAGGAGATCCAGAGCGTCGTCGAGAGCGGCCCCGAGGCCGCGGCGGCGCTGCGCGAGATCATCTCGAACGTCGACAAGATGGCTGGGATCATCGGCTATCTGCGCGCCTTCGTGCGCAAGTCGGTCGAGCAGTACGAGTGGACCGATGTACACGCGGCGATCGAGGAGTCGCTCAAGATGCTCTCACGCCAGTTCGCCGCGCGCGGGATCACGGTGAAGCGTGACTTCGCCGGGGAGCTCCCGAAAATTTACGCCAACCCGCTCCAGCTCGAGCAGGTCTTCATCAACCTCGCGACGAACGCGCGCGACGCGATCGAAGCGGCCGGGCGGGGCAAGGGCACGATTTCCATCATTACGCGTTTCAAGGGTGATTTTGTCGAGATCGATTTCGGCGATGACGGTTGCGGGATGAACGAGCGGATCAAGGCCAAGGCGTTCAACCCGTTCTTTACGACCAAAGAGGTGGGCAAGGGCATGGGCTTGGGGCTGAGCCTCAGCTACGGCATCCTTTCGAAGCTCAACGGGTCGATCGTGGTCGAGAGCGAATTGGGTAAAGGGGCGGCGTTCCGGATCCGCATCCCCAGGGATTTCAGGGAAATGGGTTAAACAGAGGAGAGAAAGATGACGAAGGCACGCATTCTGGTAGTCGATGACGAGGATACCATCCGCAAGCTGCTCAAGGCGCGGCTCGAACGCGAGGGCTACGATGTGGCCGTCGCGAGCCAGGCCGAGGAGGCGCAGGCCGCCTTCGCCTCGGGCGGGGACGTGGGCGTCCTGGTGACGGATCTCCGGATGCCGGGCAAGGACGGCTTCGCCCTGATGGACTGGGCGAAGAAGAGCTATCCCCATCTTCGCGTGATCGTGATCACCGGGCACGGTGAAAAAGAGGTGGCCGTCAAGGCGCTGCGCCAGGGCGCGGCCGACTACCTTGAGAAACCTTTTGACCTCGACGAGCTCAGCCATTCGGTCAAGCGGTGCCTGAACGAGTACCGGCTCGAGCACGAGAACACGGACCTGGTGGCCCGCCTCGAGGCGCGCGCCGAGCGCGTCGAGGGCAAGAGCGAGGACAAGCTCTGGTACGTCTCCAAATCGCCCGCGATGGGCAAGGTCAACGAGTGGGTCACTATCCTGAGGCGCGAGGCCATGCGTGGCGGCGGCGAGGAGCTGCCGGTCCTGATCCTCGGCCAGAGCGGCACGGGCAAGGAAGGCATCGCCCGGATGGTTCACGCGGGTTCCCGGCGCGGCAAGGGCCCCTGGGTCGCGGTGAACTGCGCGAACTTCAACGAGCAGCTTCTCGAAAGCGAGCTCTTCGGCCATGAGCGCGGCGCCTTCACCGGCGCGAATGCGCTGAAGCGCGGCCTCTTCGAGCTTGCCAAGGGCGGCACGCTCTTCCTCGACGAGATCGGCGAGATGGACGTCAAGCTCCAGGCCAAGCTCCTGCGCGTGCTGCAGGAGAAGGTCTTCCGCCGCGTGGGCGGGACCGCGGATCTCGAGACCGATGTCCGGGTGATCGCGGCCACGAACCAGAACCTGCAGGCGCGGGTGAAGGCGGGCAGTTTCCGCGAGGATCTCTACCATCGCATCAACGGCGTGGTGATCGACGTGCCGGCGCTCGCCGAACGCACGGATGACATCGTGCCGATGGCGACCCAGTTCGCCGAGCGGGCGTTCCGCGCGCGCGGCAAGGCTTTTGGCGGCTTTTCGCCCGAGGCCGAGGCGGTTCTTCGCGACTACGCCTGGCCGGGTAATGTCCGTGAACTTCTGAACGTGATGGAGCGGACGGCGCTCATCTGGGAAGGCGCGGGCGCGCTGACGGCTAAGGCGCTTTCGATCCCGGGTGCCGAGAGCGGCGCCGCCACGGGCGGTCCGCGGCTCGAGCTGGTCAGGACCCCGATCCAGGCGGAAGAGGGCGACAGCTACACCGAGCTCAAGAAGAAGTGGGCCGATGCCTTCGAGCGCGAGTATCTGGTTTCGATCCTCGTGAAGTTCGCCGGCAACGTCTCGGCCGCCGCGCGCGAAGCCAAGATCGATCGCAGTAACTTCCTGCGGCTGCTCCGCCGTCACGGCCTGACCGCCGAGGCGTACCGGACGGCGGCGACCAAGGCGCAGGAGGCCGCTCCGGCGAAGCTCGTGGCTTGAGCTGATTCGGCTGGATACGCAGAGTGGTGGTCGGAAAAGTAAATTGAGATTGACGCATTGAGTCATCATGGGATACGCGTGTCCACACACGGAGTCCCATTATGATGAAATCCGCTCTTGCCGCTTTCCTGCTCTTGATGACTTATTCCTCCGCCTACGCGACGACCGCTGTTCTTTGCGGTGACCCTGCACGGGTGGATGAGGACAACGATACGGCGGCGGTCTGGCTGATATTTGGAAATCCCGACTCGCGTTCGTCAGATGAAATCACCGTAACCTTCAAAGGGAAAGAAGCCAGCGTCACTGCGGTAAAGGTGGATGCAGGCAAGGTCACCATTGACGTCGTTCGACCCAAGGCGACTGTGATTCTCGAAGAGCGCTTCATTGACTACGTCGCCTGCGACGGCGAAAGCCTTTTTTCGCTTCAGCTCGTATCCGGGACTCGCACGAAGACCGTGGACGAGTGCCGCTGTTTTTCAGACTAGATCCAGGTCCGCCTCACCTCGTGTGTCCTCCATTACCCGGACTTGGCCGGGACACAGCGACGCGCAAGTCCTCGATTTCCCGAAGCCCCGCTCTGGCACCGCAGGTGCTTTATCTAGCTGGCATGAACGCCGGGCATGGTGCCTGGCTCAACGCCGGAGGATACAAGCATGGACCGGGAGCCGCTGGAAACTAGCCTCAGGGAAATTCGTCACCTCCTCTCACACCTCCACGGTGAAGTCACCGCCCTGGAGCAAAGCTACAGCGAAGTGCTCTCGGTCCTCCGGCGAGTCGAGGGAGCTGCTGATACGGACGATCTGACCGGTCTGCTGCGCCGACGGGCCTTCTTCCGCAAGTGGGAGCTGCTGCTCAAGAAGTGTGAAGCGCTGGGTGAGAACTGCGGTGTGCTGATGATCGATATCGACCACTTCAAGAAGGTCAACGACACCCACGGCCACGCGACCGGTGATGACGTCCTCAAGCGGGTCTCCGGGCTTCTCAAACAGTTCGAGTCTCCCCGCTGTATCGCGGGGAGGCTCGGGGGTGAGGAGTTCGCGGTGGTGGTGCAGGGGACGGACGCCGAAGTCCTTGGCGTCGCCGAGCTGATCCGGCGGGGGGCCGAAAGACTTCACGGCCCCGTGCTCGATGGCGACGGCAAACCTTTGGATAAAATTGAATGGAAATGTACTCTTAGCGCCGGAATGGCCTCTTCCCGAAAGCTCGGTCTTGATCCCACCCGGCTCCTCAAAGCCGCTGATGAGGCGCTCTACGAGGCCAAGGCCAAGGGACGCAACCAGGTCCGGGCAGCCTAACTGCTGGTAAAACGGGTGGAAATCGGCATTTCCCTATGGGATACAAGAAGTCCCATGACCACCTCACCGCCCGTTGACCAGCTAGGGATCGAAGAGCGGATCGCGCGCCTCGGCTCCCGCACCATCAAGAAGGAATCCAAGCTCGAGGCCCTCAAGCTCGCACTGAGCATGATCGACCTCACCACGCTGGATTCCAAAGACACCCCCGGCAAGGTCCGCCAGCTCTGCGCCAAAGCCATCCGGCCTTATGAGGCGATGCCCGATCTTCCTTCGGTGGCCGCCGTCTGCGTCTACCCGAACCTGGTCAGGGTCGCCAAGAAGGCCCTTCAGACCATGGCTCCGGGCTGCCGGATCAACGTCGCGGCCGTGGCCACGGCTTTTCCGAGCGGAATGAGCTCGCTCAAGTTCCGCCTCGAAGAAACGCGCTGGGCGGTTCAGGAAGGCGCTGATGAGATCGACATGGTGATCTCGCGGGGCAAGTTCCTGGCGGGCGAGCACGAGGCGGTGGCCGACGAGATTCGGGCCGTGAAGGAAGCCTGCGGCGAAGCGCATCTGAAAGTCATTCTCGAGACCGGCGAGCTCGGCACCCTCGATAACGTCCGCCTGGCCAGCGATCTTGCGATCGACGCGGGCGCGGATTTCATCAAGACCTCGACCGGCAAGATCCAACCCGCCGCCACGCTCCCGGTGACGCTCGTGATGCTCCAGGCGATCCGCGATCACTATTACCGCACCGGCAAGCGCGTCGGGATGAAGCCCGCCGGCGGGATCGCCACGGCAAAGCTCGCGCTGCAGTACCTCGTGGTCGTCAAGGAAACGCTCGGGCAGGCCTGGCTGCAGCCGGACCTGTTCCGCTTCGGCGCGAGCGCGCTTGCGAACGACATCCTCCGCCAGCTCGTCAAGGAACGCACGGGCGTGTACCAGTCCCTGGATTACTTCACGAAAGACTGAGAGAGAGCTTCATGAAAGCCACTACCAAAATTACTGCCAAAGCCGCTGTTAAGCCCGCTTCCAAACTTACGAATAAAAAACCCGCTCGCCCCGAGCGGTGTCTCGATTTCAAAACCGTCTGGAACTACAAGGCCTCGCCCGAGAGTGCCGAGAGCGCCAAACTCGAGAAGCGTTACGAGCTTTTCATCGACGGCAAGTTCGTCCCGCCTTCGGATGGCGCGTACTTCGCGAATTTTAACCCCGCGACCGAAGCCAAGCTCTGCGAGGTGGCTGAAGGCTCGCCGGCTGACGTCGATCGCGCGGTAAAGTCCGCGCGCGCGGCTTTCGAAGGCGTCTGGGCGAAGCTGCCCGCGCACGAGCGCGGCAAGTGCCTGTTCCGCCTCGCGCGGCTCATTCAGGAGCGCACGAGCGAGCTCGCGGTGACGGAGACGCTCGATACGGGCAAGCCCATCCGCGAGTCGCGCGCCTTTGAGCTCCCGCTCGCGGCAAACCAGTTTTTCTATTACGCGGGCTGGGCTGACAAGCTGGGTTTTGCCTTCCCGGGCCGCAGGCCGCGGCCCATCGGAGTCGTGGCAGGGGTGATCTCGTGGAACTTCCCGCTGCTCATGGCGGCGCGCAAGCTCGCGCCCGCGCTCGCCGCGGGCAACACCGTGGTATTGAAGCCTTCGAAGACCGCGCCGCTCGCGGCGCTGAAGCTCGCGCGGCTCGCGGAGGAGGCGGGCTTCCCGCCCGGCGTGGTGAACGTCGTCACGGGTGGCAAGGCGACGGGTGAGGCGCTCGTCGCGCACGAAGGCGTGGCTCTCGTTTCTTTCGCGGGGGCGACCGAGACGGGCAAAGCCATCGGCAAGGCGCTTGCGGGCACCGCTCGCAGGTGCGCGCTCGAACTCGGCGGCAAGAACGCCTATCTGATCTTCGAGGATTCGGCGATCGACCAGGCGGTGGATGGAATCGTCGACGGCGTGTTCCTCAATCAGGGACCCGTGCTTTCCGCGAGCTCGCGACTCTATGTGCAGGAGTCCATCGCCAAGGTCGTCGTTCGCAAGCTTCGTGATCGGCTCGAGACGCTGAACGTCGGCGATCCGCTCGACAAGAACACGGACGTGGGCGCGCTCCCGACGCGGGAGCTGCTCCAGCGCGTGCAGGCGCACGTGAAAGCGGGCCTCGCCGAAGGCGTTACGAGCTACCAGGCCGACCAACAGGTTCCGAAGAAAGGGTTCTTCCACGCGCCCGTGCTCTTCACGGACGTCGCGCAGTCACATCGCCTGACGCAAGAAGAGGTTTTCGGCCCCGTGCTCGCGATCCAGACCTTCCGCACGGCTGAAGAGGCCATCGAAAAGGCGAACAACACGCCGTCCGGCATGGCGAGCGGGGTGTGGACCGACAAGGGCTCGCGGATCTTCAGCATCGCCCGCCAGCTCAAGACCGGTGTCGTCTGGGCCAATGCCTACAACAAGTACGATCCGACCTCGCCCGCGGGCGGGTGCAAGGAGAGCGGCCTCGGCCGCGATGGTGGCCTGCACGGCCTTGCCTCTTACGTCGAGCTCAACTGAGGAATCCCGCATATGCGAAACTACGGAATCTACGTCGACGGCAAGTTCAACCGCACCGAATCGGGACGGTACTTTCAGTTCCGTGCCGCGCAGGGCGACTGGGCGGCCAATCTGTGCAACAGCTCGCGCAAGGATTTCCGCGACGCGGTGACCGCCGCGCGCGGCGCCTTCGCGAAGTGGTCGAGCGCGGCGCCCGCCGCCCGAGGCCAGCTTCTTTACCAGGTGGCCGAAGCGCTCGAGGGTCGCAAAGCGCAGCTCAGCGAGGAGCTGCAGCACCAGGGCCTGACCGCGGCGGCGGCCGAGGCCGAGGTCCAGGCCTCCGTGAATCGGCTGATCTACTACGCGGGCTGGGCGGACAAGTTCCAGCAGGTCTTCAGCAGCGTGAATCCCGTGGCCTCCTCGCACTACAATTTTTCGGTTCTCGAGCCCGTGGGCGTGGTTTCGATCCTTGCGCCCGAAGAGAGCCCGCTCGTGGGGCTCGTCTCGGCGATCGCACCCGTCATCGTCGGCGGCAACTCCTGCGTCGTGCTCGCCTCCTCGTCGCGGCCGCTTTGCGCGGTGACGTTGGGCGAGGTGCTCCAGTCGGCGGGGCTTCCCGCGGGCGTGGTGAACATTCTGACCGGCTTCCGCTCGGAGCTGCTTGGGCAGTTCACGAGCCACATGGACGTCAACGGCGTGCTCTACTGCGGTGAGGCGGCCGAGGAGCTGAAGACGGTGCGCGAGAACGCCGCTCTGAACGTCAAACGGGTGAGCCATTCGCCGCGCGCGGACAGTTCCGCCGAGGAAGCGCAGGGGCCGTACGCGATCCTTTCCTTCCAGGAAGTGAAAACCACGTGGCATCCGATCGCAACGTGAGGGGGCGGCGGTTCACGATGGCCTTACGCCTGCTCATCGCGGCGCTGTTTTGGCTCCTTCCCGCGCTGGCCGCGGCCGAGGCGCAGGTCTATCCGCTCGATCGCATGCCGGCACCCCCGACCGCCGATCAGCTTGCCGAGCAGCAGGGGCAGCTGCGCGGGCAGCTCCAGCAGCAGCTTGAGGCGCTGGGGCCCGGTGGTCTGCAGGGAGCGCAGGGCGTGATGGGCGAGCAAGGCGCGGAGCTCGCCGTGATGATCGAGCGCACGCAGAAGATTCTCTCCGACCCGCGCGTGCAGCGCGCGCTCAAGGTCCTGTCCGATCCGCGCGCGCTCGAGGTTTCACAGACGCTCGTCACGCATCCCAAGCGGATGAACCTTCTTTACGTCGAGGGGGTCTGGCTCCTTTTCATCATGATCTTTCGCGCCTGGCTTTTCGCGAAGCCATCGCATTGGCTTCGCCGCTTCGGGCAGGGGATCGCCGTGAACTGCGTCTTTCTCGTCGGCTCGAGCCTCGTGCTGCCTTGGCTGATCCTGGGCGACGTTTATCTGGAGCTGCTGGGATTCATGCTGAAAGCGATCGGGCTCAAGAACTGAGACCCCTAAAATCAATAAAGGACCCGGAGGAATTTCCTCCGGGTCCTTTACCGCCACGGGCACCGCTTCTGTGTGTGGGGGGGGGAAGTGGGGCACCCATGAAACCTAAAATCTGTGCCCTGTTTATCCAACCTCCGGGACGTTGGCAACAAAAAAATCGAAACAAAATTTTTAGATGAAGCTCAGCTCGGTCGCGTGCCGGTGACAGAGCTCGATTTCCGCTTCGGTCATCCCCATCTTTTCCCGGCAAATACGGGCTTCATCGGCCATTCCGACGGCAAAAACCCCAGGATCATCGGTATTTATGCACACCGGGACCCCGGCGCGCAGGACCTGGGGCAGGGGGTGGGACTCAAAGGAGGGTACCGCCCGGGTCAGCCAGTTGCTGGTGGGGCACATTTCCAGGCAGATCCGGTTCTTTGCCAGATACTCCATCAGCTTCGGGTCGCGGACGGCCGCGATGCCGTGGCCGATGCGGCGGGCGCCGAGGAGCTCGATGGCTTCCCACATGTTCTCCGGGCCCGTGGCTTCGCCGGCGTGGATCGTGATGCGCGCGCCGGCTTTCACCGCTTTTTTGAAAGCGGGTTCAAAAATGCGGCAGGGAAAATTCTCCTCGTTGCCGGCGAGATCGAGGCCGACGAAACGGCTCTGGTGCTTGAGGAAGAAGTCGACGGTCTTCTCGGCGAACTCCGGGCCGTAGTCGCGCGAGGCGATGCAGAGGAGGCCCACCTGGATTTCGGGATATTTCGCCTGCGCGCGCTTCACGCCGCGCTCGAAGCCCGCGAGGACCTCTTCCCAGGAAAGCTTGCTGAACTCACTTACGAACGAGGGCGAAAAGCGGAGCTCGACTTTCCGCGTGCCTTCGTTCCAGCAGTCCTCGACCGCTTCGAAGCCGGCGCGCTCGAGCACTTCGGGGCGATCGAGCACCCGTTGAAAAAGCGTGAACGTGCTGAGCACCTCGCGCAGGTCCGAGAGCGGTTTGCGGAGAATGACTTTTTTGTCGAAGGCCTCGAGACTCGTGCTCTGCGGCTCCAGGCCGCGCGCCTGCGCGAGTTCGAGGAGAGTCGAAAGTCGGAGCGAGACGTCGAGGTGTCGATGGAGTTCGGTTTGCACGCGGTTCATAGGAATCCGGCGGATTCCCCCTTGTCTTAGGCTCCCATAATATGCGCACCGCTGTCGACGTACAAGGTCGCTCCGGTGATATGTCGGCCGCCCGGCCCGCAGAGGAAAGCGCCCATCGCGCCCACGTCCTCGGCGTGGATGTTTTCGCGCAGCGGCGTTCTTTCGGCCGACTTGCTCAGCATCTCGCGGAAGTCCCGGACCCCGGAGGCAGCCAGGGTCTTCACGGCGCCGGCGGAGATCGCGTTCACCCGGATCTTCTTGGGCCCGAGATCCCAGGCCAGGTAGCGGGTGCAGGCCTCGAGCGCGGCCTTGGCCACGCCCATGACGTTGTAGTTCGGGACGACCTTTTCGGCGCCGTAGTACGAGAGCGTGATGATGGCGCCGTCCCGGCCTTCCATCAGCGGCTCCGCCCGGCGGGCGAGCGCGACCAGGCTGTAGGCGCTGATATCCAGCGCCACGCGGAAGCCTTCGCGGGAAGTGTCGACGAAGCGCCCTTCGAGGTCCTCGCGTTTCGCAAAGGCGACCGAATGAATGAGGTAATCCACATGTCCCCATTTTGCCGCGACCTTGGCGAAGAACTGGTCGATCTCCTGATCCGAGGCGACGTTGCAGGGCTCGACGAGCTCGGCGCCCAAGCTTTGGGCCAGGGGGCGCACCCGGCGTTCGAGCGCATCGCCGAGGAAGTTGAAGGCGAGGCTCGCTCCGCCTTCGTGAAGCTGGCGGGCGATCGCCCAGGCGAGGCTCCGCTCGTTGGCGACGCCGAAGACAACCGCCTTTTTACCTTCAAAGGGTTTGGAGATAGACATGCCTGAGGGTTTACACTGATCCCGCTTTTTCGAGCAAGGGGAATGCTGTGCCACGTCTTTCTGCGTCATCGTTGTCAAATTGCCTGGAAAAAACACAAGCGGGATTTAATAATGGAGTTAAGGGGACGGGTTTCAATCGATGAACATTGTGCTCAAGCATAAAGCTTCCGTGGGCGACCTTCACATTCCGCCTGGCGAGTACCTCGTCGCCCTTCAGTCTGAAAGAAACCAGATCCTGCTCACCGGGCATGGCATGGATATCGCCCTTCCGGCGACCAAGCGGCCTTCCCGCAAGAAGGTCAGGATCACCGAAGTTCTGTTCTACAGCATGGGCGGACCGATCTGGACTCTTTCGATCGCCGAGCCCAAGCGCGGGGAGTGGGCGGTCTTTCTCAAGCTCGAACGGAACTGACTTTTCCTATCCCAGCGTCGTTTTGAATCGCTTGAGGCTTGCCGTGATCGTCACGACCGACATCAGCGCGAGGATGCCGATATCGCGCCAGATGAGCTCGGGATTGCCGCCTTTGAGCAGGATGTTGCGCAGGATCTCGACGATGTAGGTGAGCGGGTTGAGATAAGCGAGCAGCCTCAGGAGCCAAGGGATGTTCTCGATCGGGAACATGAGCCCCGAAAGCATCGTGGCCGGGAACAGGAAGATGAACCCGCCCATCATCGACTGCTGCTGGTTGCGCGCGATGGTCGAGATGAAGATGCCGATCCCCACCGTGCACAAGACGAAGACGAAAGCGCCCAGGCTGAGCCGGAGCAGCGAGCCGCGCATGGGCAGGTCAAAGAGCAGAATGCCCGCGGCGAGGATGAGTGGGATATTGCTGACGCCGAGGATGACGAAGGGCACGGTCTTGCCGAGGATCACCTCCATCGGCGAGACGGGCGCGGAGATCAGGGTTTCAAAGGTGCCGGATTCCTTTTCCTTCGTGAGCGACATGCTGGTGAGCAGGATCGTCAGGAGGCACACGAGCATGCTCATCACGCCGGGGACCATGTAAACGGCGGTTCTCATGGTGGGGTTGAAAAGGACGCGGATATCGAACTGCAGGGGCGGGGGGCTGCTGGTTGCGCTGGCGCTGCCGTTTGCGGTAGCGCTGCCGTTAGCGTTAGCCGTAGCGCTGCCGTTAGCCGTAGCGCTGCCGATGGTTGCGGAGGCGGAGTTCGCGACCGAGGCGGTGATGGCCTGGAGGTAGCGCTCCACGCCTTGGGCGCGAACGACGTTCGTGGCGTTGAGCAGAAGCTGCACGCGTCCTTCGCCGCGGGCGACCGCGCGGGTGAGGCCTCCGGGCGGCGGCACGAGCACGGCATCGGCGATGCCGTCCTGGATCGCCGCGAACGGATCGGTGACGGTCGCGCGGACCGGCAGGAACCAGCCTGAGGCGAGGCTTTTTTCCTGGATCTGGCGCAGGAGCGGATCGGATTCGACGATGCCGGGGGGCGCGACGGCGAGCCGCACGTTGCGCGTTTCGGTCGAGAGGGCGGTTCCGAAGATCGTCATCTGGATCACGGGCGCGACAAAGAGCAGGAGCCGCATCCTCGGATCGCGAAGCGTCTGTCGGAACTCCTTGCGGATGAAGCCGAGGATGGTGCGGTTCATGGCGCGTCCCTCATGGTTCGACGTCCCTTTTGAACTTGCGCGTGGCCACGGTGATGAGCGCGCCCGCGATCAGCGTGAGCGCGAGCAGGGGGACGAGGACTCCGCCGATTCCTGCCCCTTCGAGGAAAATCGAGCGGCTCGCGAGGATGAACCACCGCGGAGGGAGCACGGCGGTCAGGACGCGGAAGAATAGCGGCATGTGCTCGACCGGGAAGATGAACCCCGAGAGCAGGATCGAGGGCAGAAGGCCAGAAATCATCGCGAACTGCATGGAGAGCTGCTGGCGGCGGACGAGCACCGAGATCAGGAGCCCCTGGGCGAGACACGCGGCGAGGAAGAGGCCCGAGCAAAGCAGATAAGCGAGATGGCTGCCGAGGAACGGGACCTCGAAGACGGTTCGAGCGGCGAGATAGATCAGGCCGATCGCGCCGAAGCCCAGGGCGGTGTAGGGCAGGAGCTTGCCGACGATGATCTCGGAGGGCTCGACCGGCGTCGACAGGAGCAGCTCCATGGAGCCGTTTTCCCACTCGCGGGCGACCGTAAGCGAGGTCAGAAGGATCGAGAGGATGGCTACGACGACGACCGTGAGACCGGGGACGATGAACCAGCGGCTGTTGAGCTCGGCGTTGAAGAGATAACGCGTGCGCAGCTCGATGGCGGGCGGTGGCGGAGCGGGATCGAGGAGGTTTCGAGCCGCGATCGTCTGCAGGCCCGCGAGGTAGCCCAGGACGGAGCCCGTCGCCGAGTTGTCGGCGCCATCCAAGATGAGCTGCGCCTGAGCGCCGCGCCCGGACCGAAGGTTGGCCTCGAAGCCCGGCTCGATGATCAGCGCGGCGCGGTTGCGGTCGGCGGTGAGGGTGCGGAGCGCGTCGGCAGCGCTTGGGACGCGATCAAAGAGGAAGTAGCTCGAGCTGCCGAAGGCCTCGATCAGGCGGCGCGAGGACTGCGTGCGGTCACCGTCGTGCACGGCGGTCGGGATGTCCTTCATGTTGAACTCGATGGCAAAGCCGAAGATGACAGTGATGAGCACCGGGAGGCCGAGAGCAAGAATCAGGGTGAACGGATCGCGCAGGACATGGCGCGACTCCTTGCGGGCGATCGAGAGGGCGCGAGAGAACTTCATCGATTGCCTCCCTCAACGACCTGGATGAACACGTCTTCGAGCGAGGGCGTGATCTCGCGGATCGCGAAGTGGTTTTCGAGACGGGGGAGGAGGCTCTGCCAGTCCGCCGCGGAGCGCGCGACGACGTGGTAGCGGATCCCGTAGGGCTGAAGCGAGAGGAGGACCGGGTCGTGCCGGAGCGAGGCGATGGCCTGCGCCGAGGTTTCGTCAAGAGGGGAGAGCTCGTAGAGCGGCGCGGGAAAGGCCTTCTGCTTGAGGGCCGCCGGACTATCGAGCGCGATGAGCTCGCCGGCGCGCATCAGTGCGATGCGGCCGCAGTTTTCGGCTTCGTCCATGTAGTGAGTGGTGACAAAGACGGTCTTGCCGCGCGAGGCGAGCTCGCGGATCAGCGCCCAGAAGCGAGCGCGCGCCGCCGGAGTCACGCCCGCGGTCGGCTCATCGAGAAAGATGATCTCCGGGTCGTGCAAAAGTGCCGCCGCAAGCGAAACCTGCTGGCGGATGCCTCCCGGCAGATCGCGCACGAAGGTATCGAGCGGACGCGAAAAAGAGATGAAGTCCAGAAGGGCCTGTCGCCTTTCGCGATAGAACTCGGGCGCGAGCTTGCGAAGGCTCGCCGTGAAGTCCAGGTTCTCCTCGACGGTGAGATCCTCGTAGAGGGTGAACTTCTGGGACATGTACCCGACCTTGCGCTTGATCGCCTCGCCGCCATTTTCAAAGCCGATCCCGCCCACGCGCACCTGGCCCGTGCTCGGCTCGAGCAGCCCGCAGAGCACGCGAATGGTGGTCGTTTTTCCGGCACCGTTCGCGCCGAGGAAGCCGAAGATTTCGCCCACCGGCACCGAGAAGGATACGTTCTTAACGGCGTAGAAATCGCCGAACCGGACGCTGAGGTCTCTGACTTCGACGGCTGGGCCTTGCGTCACGAGGTCTTTGGCGTCGCTCATGGCGATCCCTCATGGGCCTCGGCCCTTTTAAGGAAAAGCTCGTCGAACGCTTGAACGCCAGCCTCTCGAAGCAGCGCGAGCGGTTCGCCCTCGGCGACGCGGCGGCCGCTTTCGATGAGGTGCACCTCGGCGCAGCGCTCGGCCTCGTCCATGTAGGCCGTGGCAACGATGATGAGAATCCGCTGATCCGCGAGCCCGTGGAGGAGTTCCCAGAACTCGCGGCGGCTGATCGGGTCGACGCCGTTCGTGGGCTCGTCGAGAAGCATTACGCGCGGGGAGCGAAGGAGCGCGCACATGAGTCCAAGCTTTTTGTACATGCCGCCTGAGAGCTTTCCGGCCGGGCGATCCTGGAACTTCTCAAGGCGCGTGATGGAAAGCAGCTCGCTTCGGCGTCGCGCGAAGAGCTCGGCCGGAATTCCATAGAGATCCCTGAAGAACTCCAGGTGCTCGGCGATCGAGAGGTCAGGGTACAGGCTCTGCTGCTGCGGCAGGTAGGCGATGCCGGGCCGGAGCTGCGCGAGAGTGGCTTGGGCGCCGCTATCGGTGTAGCGGAGCTCGCCGCTGTCGGCACGGAGCAGGCCGAGGAGCGTCCGCAGAAGCGTCGTTTTTCCCGCGCCTTCGGGGCCGATGAGGCCATGCATGATGCCCGCGTTGAACTCGAGCGAAAGCCCGTCGAGCGCCTGATTGACGCCGAGCCTCTTGCGCAGCTCGCGGACGGTAATTCCGACGCCGCCTGCAGGCGCGGCGTGCAAGTTCTCCGTCGTCATTCGGGAAGCTTTACCTCCACGGACATTCCTGGCTTCAGAAGCTCATCTCGGTTTTCGAAGCCCACCTTGATGCCAAAGACGAGGCGCGTGCGCTCCTCCCGGGTTTGCACGTTCTTGGGCGTAAATTCCGCCTCCTCGTTGATCTTGAGAATGCGTCCCTCGAGCGATTTCCTCGCCCCGAGCTCAGGAAGGTACGCGGCGACCGACATTCCGAGCTTGAGCTTGGCAATCAAGGGCTGGGGAACGTAAAGATAAGCCCAGACGTCTTCGAGATCGGCGAGGGTCAGAAGGCGCGTGCCTTGCGTGACCCATTCGCCGGGCTCGCGGTAGCGGGTGAGGACGCGCCCCGAGATGGGCGCCTTGATGTCGCACCACTCGAGCTTGAGATCGGTTTCGCGCTTGCGGTTGCGCGTCTGATCATAGGCTTCCTGGGGCATGGAGCCCGTTTTGAAAAGCTTGAGCGCGCGCTGAAAGTTCGAGGTGGCGAGGTCCGAGGCGATCTTGAGGTCCTCGCAGTCAAGTCGCACGAGGCTTTCGTCACGGGCGACTTTCTGCCCTTCCTCGGCGGTGATCTTGGCGATGACCGAAGGCAGGCGCGAAGGGACGTCCACTTTGGTCGCCTCAATGGTCCCGGTGTAACGGAACTCGGGCTTCAGGATGAACACCTTGGTGAGGAGGCCGCCGAGTAGCAGCAGAACGACGACGGCGATCGCGATCTTTTTCGGGTTCCTTTTCGTTTTTTCCATCTGTCGGGCTCCTTCAGGTTTCTTCGGTCAGCGCGCGGAGCGCGGCCGCTTGCAGCAGGATCTGGGCCTGGATCCGGGCGAGCAGTACCCGGGCTTCCAAGGTTCGGTTATTGGCGCTTTGAACGTCGAGGAGGTTGGTGCGCCCCGCCTTATAGCTGGCGTAGATGAGGTCAGCGATCTCGGCGGCGTGCCGGGCCGCTTCCTGCGCGAGCTCACGCTGCTCCTTATAGCTTTCGAGCTGAAGCTTCGCCTTTTGCCAATCGCGCTCGAGATCCGTGCGGAGCTGCTCGCCGCGCTTTTCTGAGGCGAGCGCTTCGCTCGCTTTCTGCGCCGAGAGGCTGCGCGCGCGGTGAGCTTCGTACAAGGGCATGCTCAGCGAGACTCCCACGGTGTTTTGCCAGACGCTCTCGGGACGCGGGCCGTTCGGGTAGTCGAAGGTGGACTTGGCGTAAGCCGCGACGCGCGGCCAAAGCTCTCCGCGGGCGGCAGCGGCCGCGAGGCGCTGGACTTCGGCGAGCTTGGCGGGGGCCTCGAGCTGCGGGTGCGCGGGGTTGAGCGTTCGTTGGCCCGCGTTCGCGAGCTCGGTGAGGGATTTTTCCTGCGGTTCAAGTGAGAGCCCATCAGCCGCGGCGAGGTCAGTTTCGCCGATCAGGGCGGCGAGGTCTCTGATATTGGCTGCAAGGTCGGCCTGCGCTTGCCTGGCCTTCATCTTGAGCGAAAGCACCTCCCGGCGCGCTGACAGAGTATCGGCCTTGCTCGCCGCCCCCGCCTGAAAGCGGTTTCGGATGTCCCGCTCCTGCGACTCCGAGAGCTTGAGTGACTCGGCGACGAGGCGAACCTCCTGCTGCCCGAGCTGCACGCGGAAGTAGGCGGCGCGAACCGCCTGCCGCGTTTGCAGCGCGGCCTGCTTGTGGTCTTCGCTGCGGGCCTCGGCGAGCTTCTGCACGCTTCT
This sequence comes from Oligoflexia bacterium, assembly GCA_023700925.1. GTDB lineage: Bacteria > Bdellovibrionota > UBA1018 > UBA1018 > UBA1018 > JAMPXJ01. Next base: position 31,106 of record JAMPXZ010000011.1, read on the forward strand.
CCAGTTCGCCCGCACGGCGCCACCGTCCCAGAGCGTGTAGCTGAGCATCGGGCCAACGCTGTAGTTGTCGTGCTGCCCGAATGAAACACTCGTCATCGGGCCGACCTGGAGCTGCGGCACGTCGCTCACGTAGCGGTAGGTTCCCTCGAGTGTGAGACGGGGGAAGAGCGCGGCTTTTGCCGCCTCGGCCTGGTGTTTCGCTGCTTCGGCGTCGGCCTGCGAACTCGCGATGCGAGCGGAGTGGGCGGCGGCTTTTCCCTCGGCTTGCTTCAGTGTCAGGGTGGGTTCGGCGTTGGCCCAGGCCGGCGGGGCGGCAGCGACTAAGGCGATACTGGCGACGGCGAAAATGCTGGTCTTTTTCATGGCGAAGCACCTTTGAGGGCCATGTCCACGCGCATGGCGATCATTTCATCGGGAAGGAGAAGGGGAGGCAGGGTCTCGGCGACTGTTCGCAGGCCCTTTTTTCCACGCTTCGGAAGGCGCTCGGCGGCCGCGCCAAAGAGCAGCGGCGCTGCGGAGGCGCCGGCGAGAAAGGTCATGATGACGTAAGGGTGCGCTTTCCTGATGCGCCCTTCTTTCTGGCAAGCAGTGACGAGCTTGGCGATAAGCTTGAAGTGTCGCGGGAAGTTGGCCTCCACAAAACGCAGAATCGCGGGCTCGCCGTTGATGAGGTCCTTGCCGAGGAGCGGGAACACCAGGTCGCGGTGGTCGCGAAAGAACGTGAGGATGGCGATCATCGTTTCGCGCAGGTTCCGGATAGGAGAGAGCTTGGGATCGATCGTGAGCTGAAGCTTCTCGAAAAGCTCCTCGTAGAACTCCTGCAGGACGACGCGGAGGAACTCGTCCTTGGTCCCGAAGTGGTAGTGGAACATGCCGAGGTTCACCCCCGCGCGGCGCGCGACTTCGCGGAGGTTCAATCCCGAGCAGCCGGTCTCGGGCAGGAGCTCACGCGCGGCCCGGATCAGGAGGCGATCGGTGTTTCGAGAGGGGCGCGACATGGGTTCTATTATACGGCCGTATAATTATACGGGCAACTAATAACTGCGGTGTCACCGGGCTCGCTTGTTCCAGTTGTCGGAAGGTGTCGGGTGCGGGGCGCGGGGTGGGGGTCTGCTCCCTTTCCGGTTGTCG
>JAMPXZ010000012.1 GCA_023700925.1 Oligoflexia bacterium
CCGGAGGTGCTTTGGGACCTGGCGCGTCTCTTCTTCGAAAAGAGCGCCAAGGAACGGGATATGAAATTCCTGTCTCAGCCCTTTCTCATGGGCGGGCACGGCTGAGGTTGATCCGGAGCTCGCCTGAGGCGCCGAACCGGATGAAATATCCCTCCGAGTCCTCTTCAAGGTTCCCCATCAGGTCGGCATAGGCCGGGTGAAGGAAACGAGCCTCCTCGCCGCGGGCGAGGCGACAGGCGAGGCGGCCCGGCGTGAAGTCCAGGGTGTGCGGATCGAGCCGCTCGTGCGTCTCGTCGCTGAGCCAGAGCTCGTAGCCTTCCTGGGGGGAGCCCTCGATCCGTCGCACGAAATAGGGGGTGTCTTCAACGGTGATGCGCTTCTTCTCGGGGCCGAGCTGGATGAAATACCCTTCGGAGTCCTTGCGGATCTTGCGGCTGAAAGCTCTCCGAGTGGCGTCGTGGGTGATTTCCTTACCGTCCGCCAGCCAGGTGCCGTGGCGGTTGAGGACCAGCTTCTCGTCGCCCTGAACCCAGTAGGACGGCATTTCGTCTTTCATATTCCGACTCCCGCTCCAGAGATAGCCGTCGGCCCCGCGCGTCGTCAAGGCCATCGCAAGGAGGCTCTTTCCAGACGTCGCCGCGCGCGTTAATCTTGGGGCACCATGAATACGACGCAGCAGAAGAAGCTTCTTGAGGCATTCATTGAGATCATCCGCAAGACCTCGGCCGAGCTGCCCAAGGACGTGCTCGAGGCGGTCCAGCGCGGGCATCGGGCCGAGGAAAAGGGCTCTCGCGCCGATTACGCTCTCGGGATCATCGAGAACAACATCGGCCTCGCGAAGGCCAAGAGCCAGCCGCTCTGCCAGGACACGGGGAGTATTCTTTTTTACATTCATTATCCGCGCAAGCTCGATCACTCCGAGATCGCCAAGCTCGCCCGCAAGGGCGTGATCGCGGCGACGAAGAAGGGCTATCTCAGGCAGAACAGCGTCGATAGCATCACGGGCAAGAACAGCGGCACGAACGTGGGCCCTGGGTCTCCGACCTTGCATCTGGAGCCTTGGGCGAAGGACCATTTCGAGATCCGGCTGATGCTCAAGGGCGGAGGCTGTGAAAACGTGGGTATCCAGTACAGTTTGCCGGAGGGACGCATCGGCGCCGGCCGGGATCTGGCGGGCGTGAAAAAATGCATCCTGGATGCGGCCTTTCAGGCGCAGGGCAAAGGCTGCGGCCCCGGGATTCTCGGCGTGGCCATCGGTGGTGACCGCGCGACCGGCTACCTCGGTTCAAAGGAGCAGTTCCTGCGCAAGCTCGGCGATCGCAACCCCGATCCCTTGCTTGCCAAGCTCGAGGATGAAGCGCTTGCTGACGCCAATCAGCTCGGCATCGGACCGATGGGCTTCGGCGGCAAGACGACGCTGATGGGAGTAAAAGTCGGAGCGCTCAACCGCCTTCCGGCTTCCTACTTCGTGAGTGTTTCTTATATGTGCTGGGCGTTCCGCCGTCAGGGCGCGGTCGTGACGTCCAAGGGCGAAATCAAGAAGTGGTTATACTGAGGAGACGCGCATCATGATCCAGCTGAACACGCCGTTGACCGAGGAAAGTGTCCGCTCCCTCAAAGTGGGCGACATGGTCGAGCTCTCCGGAATCATCTTTACCGGGCGCGACGCTGTCCATAAGTGGCTCTACGATGGCAATACCCCGCCGATGGATTTCCGGGGAGGTGTCATCTATCACTGCGGCCCCGTCATGCTCAAGAAAGGCGGCCGCTGGATCTCCACCGCCGCGGGTCCGACCACCTCGATTCGGGAGGAGCCTTACCAGGCGGCGATCATTGAGCGGCTCGGACTGCGGGCAATCATCGGCAAAGGCGGAATGGGCGAGAAAACCCGGCAGGCCTGCCAGAAGCTCGGCTGCGTCTATCTTCACGCGATCGGCGGCGCCGCGCAGGTGCTGGCCGAGGCGATTCAGGAGGTGCAAGGCGTTTTCGGCTACGAGGAGTTCGGCAGTCCCGAAGCCATCTGGCAGCTCAAGGTCGAGAGATTTCCGGCGGTCGTGACGATGGATGCCCACGGCAACTCGCTCCACAAGGAGATCGAGTCCGCCTCCGGCCGGAAACTCGCGGAATTTCAAGCCCAGGCGAGAAAGTAGCGATCAGCCGCGGCCGTTTTTCAGCTCTTCTGCAAGTCGCACCCGCGATTCGCGCCTCTTGATCGCGGCGGCGAAGCGACGTTTTTCCACTTCGGTGGCCGCCAGCACCGGCGGCACCGGCGTTGGCCGCCCGTGGTCGTCCAGTGCCACGAAGGTCGTATAGGCCGTGGCGGTGTGGGTGATCTCGCCGGTGAGGGGATGCTCGGAGTCGATGCGGACACCGACCTCCATGGAGGTGTGGGCGGCGTAGTTCACCATTGCGCGGATGTGGACGACGTGCCCCACCTTGACCGGCGTCAGGAAATGGAGCGCATCGATCGATGCGGTTACGACGACCCGCCTGGCGTGGCGGCCGGCGGCGATCGCCGCGGCGATGTCGATCCAGCTCATGATCTTGCCGCCGAAGATCGTTCCCAGGGCATTGGTGTCCGAGGGCAGCACCATTTCGGTCATCGTCACGGCGGACTCGGCAGGGGTCTTGGGCTCTTTCCGGTTCGTCATAGTGGCCGCATCTTACCCGAGGGGCCGGCTCGCCTCAAACGGGCTTTTCGGGTACCTTCAAATGACGATGCGCGCGCGGACTTTGATCGGTCTGATCCTCTGTAATCTTATCTGGTCGGCGAATCCCGCCGTGGCGAAGGTCCTCCTGGCGCACCTGCCTCCGGCGGAAGTCGCGCTGTTCCGACACGGCAGCGCACTCGCCGCCTTTATCATCGGCGGGGCGACGCTGCGCGCCTGTTTTCCGACGGCAAGCGGAGCGCTCCGGCCCCTCTTTGCGTTGCCCCGGACGAGGGTGGAGGCGCTATACATTTTTCTGCTGGGGCTGCTGACCTTCTTTTTTTCGCCCTTCCTGCAGATGACGGGGCTCTCGGCGAGCCGCGCCACCGATAACGCCCTCATCATCGCGATGGAGCCGCTCATCACCGTCCTGTTCGCCGGTCTTTTTCTCGGCGAAAGAGTCACCCTACGCGTCGGCGCGGCCTTCCTCGCCGCGTTCGCGGGATTTAGTCTTCTTTCCGGCCTTTCTTTCGGCGGAATGGACTCTTTCGCTCTTGGACGGCTTCGGGGAAACGCGACGATACTGCTGGCACTTTTCGGCGAAGCGGCGTGCTCGATTTTCGCTCTCAAGCTCATGCGATCGCATTCGCCTTCGGCGACGATGGGCTCGGGGCTCGCGGTGGGTGTGGGTCTGCTGGCCCTGTTGACCGCATTGACGTCCAAGGCCTTTTCGGGAGGCGTGAGCCTTTCGGGCGCGGACTGGGCCGCGCTCATGTGGCTGGGACCTTTGGGTACGACCGTCACCTACCTTTACTGGATGTTTGCGCTGGCTCGTGTACCGCTGGCGACTCTGGCGATCACGCTTTTCATCCAGCCGCTATGCGGGGCGTTATGGGGGCACCTTTTCCTCGAAGAACGCTTGACCGGAATTCAGGCTCTGGGCGGGGGACTGATTTTATTTTCAGTAGTTTCCATAACGCAAGGTATAAAGTTACCGGGCGCGCCGAAGGTCCTAATGGCGATTAGACTGGGTTTGAGGATAAACCGGTTCAAAAATTGAAATTCAGCTTGCTGTTCCGAAATCTACGTTTCTATACTGGTCTCCGGTGGGAAAAAGGGGAGGGGAAATGGACGTCTCCAATCGGGTGGAAGAAAACAGACCGGAACCTGGTGGGCAGGAACTGATCGATACCGTGGTTTCGCTTACGGGATTGCCTCAGCCTTGGGTCCAGGATGAGTTAGGCGAAATCCTTGATAACGCAGGTGTATCGAGTGGAACCTGCACTCTTGAGCAGCTGCGGGCAGCGATGCTGGCCTACCTCGAATCCATGGAAGAGACGGTTCGAGCAGCCGAAGAAGCCGCGGACAGCGATGGCCCCGGCCTTTTGACGCCCAGCCAGTAGGCCGAAGGCTTCTTTTTTCATGCAAAATGCAAAAAAAGCCTGGTGACCCAGCGCAACATTCTTTCCGGGTATGTATACTCATTTCAGTGAATTCCCGGATTTGCCGAGACATGAAGTAGCGGTGCAGCCGGTTGGTTTGTTCCAGTTCACGGGCGGGCCTATGTCCGCTTTCGCTTAACCTACTCAAAGTAGGCAACGGAAGGAGTCGCTACTACTATGTTGATCAAGTCTTCCCTGCCAAAAATCCCCTCCGAGCTCGGTCGTCCGGACGTGGTGGGCTTCGACGCCAGCTACATCCCGAATCCGATCGTGATCGAGCAGACCGCGCGTGGGGAGCGGCAATACGACATTTATTCCCGCCTTCTACTCGACCGGATCGTGTTCCTCGGTACGGAGGTCAACGACACGGTGGCGAACCTCCTGGTGGCGCAGCTGTTCTTCCTGGAATCTTCGGACCCGGATAAGGACATTCATCTCTACATCAATTCGCCCGGGGGATCGGTTTACGCCGGCCTGGGCATCTACGACGTCATGCAATTCATCAAGTCGGATGTCTGCACTTATTGCATTGGCATGGCCGCCAGCATGGGAGCGCTCCTCCTTACTGCCGGCGCGAAAGGCAAGCGCTATAGCCTGCCCCACAGTCGGATCATGATCCACCAGCCGCTCGGCGGCGCCAAGGGTCAGGCGTCCGACATCGAGATCCAGGCCAGAGAGATCCTGTATCTCAAGGACCGGCTGAACGCGATTCTGTCCCATCACTCCGGCAAGACGATGGAGCAGGTCAAGAAGGATACCGATCGCGACAACTACCTCTCGGCCAAAGAGGCGGTCGAGTACGGGCTGATCGACAAAGTGGTCGAGAAGCGTGGCGTGGTCTAAGAGCAACAGCGTTTAAGGATTCCGAGGTAAAGCTATGGATGGAAGAAAATACGGCGACGGTTTTGGCAATCTGTGCTGCTCCTTCTGCGGAAAAAATCAGCGGGAAGTAAAAAAGCTCATTGCCGGTCCGACGGTTTACATCTGTGACGAGTGCATCGAGCTGTGCAACGATATCATCGCGGAGGAAGGGCAGAAGGAGTCTCCCGCCCGCTCCACTCAGGCGATTCCGAAGCCAGCGGAGATCAAGTCGATCCTGGATCAGTACGTGATCGGCCAGGATCGGGCCAAGCGCGTGCTGTCGGTCGCGGTTTATAACCATTACAAGCGGATCCAGTTCCAGGGGGAGAAGAAGACCTCCCGCGAAGCGAAGGACGCTATCGAGCTGCAGAAGAGCAACATCATGCTGATCGGTCCCACGGGCTCCGGCAAGACGCTCCTCGCGCAGACTCTCGCGAAGCTTCTGAACGTTCCGTTCGCGATGGCGGACGCGACTACGCTCACGGAGGCCGGCTACGTCGGCGAGGATGTCGAGAACATCATCCTGAACCTCCTGCAGAACTGCGACAACAACGTCGAGCGGGCGCAGAAGGGCATCGTTTACATCGACGAGGTCGACAAGATCTCCCGTAAGAGCGAGAACCCCTCGATCACCCGTGACGTCAGCGGCGAGGGCGTGCAACAGGCCTTGCTGAAGATCATCGAAGGCACGATCGCGAACGTCCCGCCCAAAGGCGGCCGCAAGCATCCGCAGCAGGAGTTCGTGCAGGTCGATACGTCCAACATCCTGTTCATCGTGGGCGGCGCCTTCGTCGGTCTCGACAAGATCATCGCCATGAGAAAGGGCCGGCGGAGCCTGGGCCTTTCGGCGAATATCACGTCGAAAGCCGAGGAAAACGTGTCTCAGCTCCTGGCGAAGGTTGAGCCGGAGGACCTCATCAAGTTCGGGATCATCCCGGAGTTCATCGGGCGTCTGCCGGTGATCGCGACGCTGGAGGAGCTCGACGAAAAAGCGCTCATCGACATCCTTACCAAGCCGAAGAATGCGCTCACCAAGCAGTATTCGAAGCTTTTCGAATACGACGACGTGCAGCTTGAGTTCGAATCGGATGCGCTCGAGGCGGTCGCCAAGGAGGCCATCAAGCGCAATACCGGTGCTCGCGGCCTCCGCGCGATCCTGGAACAGGCCATGCTCGAGGTGATGTATGAGCTGCCGGCCAAGCCGAACGTCAAGAAGTGCATCGTCACCAAGAGCGTGATCCTCAAGGGTGAGCGCCCGATCATGCTGCTGGCGGACGGTACGGACGCGACGGGAGCGGCGGCCACAGTGGCCAAAGAGGCGGGCGCCGCGGCGGAGAAAGCCGAAAGCGCCTGATCATTTTAATCAGCAAGAACTGAAGAATGCGCGCCGTGTTCCGGGTTCCGGAACGCGGCGCGGTGCTTTTCGGATAGGCGTTTATTGCCTAGTGCCTCATGGGCGGCCCGCAAACTATTGGCGAAAAAAAAGATATTTCTGAGTGCGCGTAACTAGTTGAAATGGTGGCGGGATTTTTTCCGTAAATCATTCTCGGGTTTGCAGTCCACCCGGGGCTGTGCTGTAGTTATTGGAAGGAGGCTTTGGGCTCTTCGCGGCGCGAAGAGCTCGGGGAAACAACCAGGATGACCCATACCCAAAAAGACAAGAAGTCGGCCCGCGTGACCGTACCCCTTTTGCCGCTGAGGGATGTCATCATCTTTCCGCACATGGTGGTGCCGCTCTTTGTTGGTCGCGAAAAATCGATCAACGCGCTCGAAGAATGCGTTACCAAGAAGCTGGACCTGTTCCTGGTTGCTCAGCGACAGGCGACCACGGTCAATCCTGGCGAAGAGGACATCTTCGAGGTCGGTACGCTGGGTACCATCCTCCAGATACTCCGCCTGCCCGACAACACCGTGAAGGTGCTGATCGAGGGCAAGAAGCGCGCTCGCATCGTGGAATACCGGGAAAACGAGCGCATGCTCGAGGCCGAGGTCGAGGAGATTCCGGATGCGATCGAGGCGTCGGTCGAAATCGAGGCCCTGGTTCGCTCCGTGAAGGCCACCTTCGAGAATTACGTGAAGCTCAACAAGCGCATTCCGCCTGAAATGCTGATGAGCGTGAACACGATCGAGGAGCCTTCCCGCCTCGCGGACCTGATCGTCGCCCACCTCAACCTCAAGCTGGACGACAAGCAGGCTATTCTCGAGATTCCCAATCCGGCCAAGCGCCTGGAGAAGCTGCTCGAGCTGATGCAAGGCGAGATCGAGATTCTGCAGGTCGAGCGCCGGATCCGCTCACGGGTCAAGAAGCAGATGGAGCGCTCGCAGAAGGAGTACTACCTCAACGAGCAGATGCAGGCGATCCAGAAGGAGCTTGGCGAAAAGGACGAGTTCAAGGCCGAAATCCAGGCCATCGAGAAGCAGATTCGCGGCAAGCCGATGAGCAAGGAAGCCAAGGAGAAGGCCACGCGCGAGCTCAAGAAGCTCAAGATGATGTCGCCCATGTCGGCGGAAGCCACGGTGGTGCGCAACTACATCGACTGGATCGTGGGGCTTCCCTGGGCTGAGTACACCACGGACCGCCATGACATCAAGCTGGCCGAGCAGGTTCTCGAGGAGGACCACTACGGCCTCGAAGAGGTCAAGGAGCGTATCCTCGAGTATCTGGCCGTCCGCACTTTGACCGACAATTCCAAAGGGCAGATTCTGTGCTTTGTCGGGCCTCCGGGCGTCGGCAAAACCTCGCTCGCGCGTTCCATCGCCCGATCGCTGGAGAAGAAGTACGTCCGCTGCTCGCTGGGCGGCGTCCGCGACGAGGCGGAGATCCGCGGGCATCGGCGCACTTATGTCGGCGCCCTGCCGGGCAAGATCATCCAGTCGCTCAAGAAGGCCGGCTCGTCGAATCCGCTTTTCCTCCTCGATGAGGTCGACAAGATGAGCATGGACTTCCGGGGCGATCCCTCCTCGGCGCTTCTCGAAGTGCTTGATCCCGAGCAGAACGTCGCCTTCGGCGACCATTACCTGGAGATCGATTACGATCTGTCCAAGGTGATGTTCCTGCTGACCGCGAACACGCTTCATACGGTTCCCAAGCCGCTCCTGGATCGCATGGAGGTGATCACGATCAGCGGCTACACGGAGGTCGAGAAGTTCAACATCGTGAAGCGCTACCTCATCAGCAAGCAGATGGAGGCGCACGGTCTCAAGTCGGGCGACTTCGAGATCACGGATGCGGCGGTCTACGCGCTGATTCGGAGCTATACGCGCGAAGCCGGGGTCCGTAACCTGGAACGCACGGTGGCGACCGTCTGTCGAAAGGCGGCCAAGAAGATCGTCGAGGCGCGAAACCTCGCCGAACAGCAGCTCTTCGCGGAGAAGGCCAAGGGCAAACGCGCGGAGGAGATCGTCAAGGTCGCGCCGCTGTGTATCCGGGTCGACGAGCCGGATCTTGAAGATCTGCTCGGCCCCGCGAAGTACACCGTGAGCAAGGCCGAGGAGACCAACGAGGTCGGCCTCACCAACGGTCTGGCCTATACCGACGCGGGCGGCGACATGCTTCAGATCGAAGTGAGCGTCGTTCCGGGTAAGGGAGGAGTCAAGATCACCGGCAAGCTGGGTGAGGTCATGCAGGAGTCGGCCGCGACCGCCATGAGTTATGTGCGGTCCCGGGCGCATCTGCTTGGCCTCAAGGAGGACTTCTACGCCAACATCGATATCCACCTGCACGTGCCGGAGGGCGCCGTTCCCAAGGACGGCCCGTCGGCGGGCATCACCATGGCCACGGCGATCACCAGCGCCCTGACCAAGACGCCCGTCAAGCGGGATGTCGCCATGACCGGTGAGATCACCTTGCGGGGGCGGGTCCTGCCGATCGGCGGCCTCAAGGAGAAGCTCCTGGCGGCGCGGATCGGCAATATCAAGACCGTCCTCATTCCGAAGGGAAATGTGCCGGATCTCAAGAAAATCCCCAAGGAAATCACCAAGGGGATGAGTATTATCCCGGTCGAGCACGCGGACCAGGTGTTGCGCCTGGCGCTCGAGCTGGAAAACCCCGACGAGTTCCTCATGAGGAAGGGGATCGGTGAGCTGGCGATTCCGGTAGTCACGGATCTGGTCCAGGAGTCGACGAAGCCCAGCGGGGGCGCCGTCAAGCACTGACCCTCCGTCGGATCGGACCTGAGTTCAGGGCCGCCTCGCTCTCATGACGAGGCGGCCTTTTTTACGCACCGCGACCAGCGGCTTTCCCGCCGCCAAATTGGGCTGGCGGGGATACGGCGACAACTATAAGCTTGACCATCGGTTCCCGGTCGTCTATTTTCGCGTCCTTCGCAGACGCAGTCGACGGTAACTCATCCGAATGCGTGGCAGGGGTTTGTTACGTGGCTTCGGCCCGCGGCCCGTTCTGCACATCAGGATTCGACGGCAGAAGATTTGTAAGTTTGAGAAAGAGAAAGATAGGAAAGGAAAAGTAGTTCATGCCCACTATTAACCAGCTCGTTCGCAGGGGCCGCTCCAACAAGTTGTGGAAGACGAAATCTCCGGCTCTTGAAAGCTGCCCTCAGAAGCGCGGCGTTTGCACCCGCGTTTACACTACCACGCCGAAGAAGCCGAACTCGGCTCTTCGCAAGGTCTGCCGTGTCCGCCTGACGAATGGTTATGAAGTGACTTCCTATATTCCGGGCGTCGGCCACAATCTGCAGGAGCACTCGATCGTGCTGATTCGCGGAGGCCGCGTGAAGGATCTCCCGGGCGTTCGCTATCACACGATTCGCGGTACCCTCGACGCGCAGGGCGTTGCCAACCGCAAGCAGAGCCGCTCAAAGTACGGCGCCAAGCGCGCTACGGCTGGCGCGGCGGCCCCGGCTGCGGCGAAGTAAGTTTCATCTGATCATCTGAAGGGATTTTAAAATGGGTCGTAAAAAGTTCGTTCGTAAACGTGAAATTCTCCCGGATCCGAAGTTCAACGACGTCGTGGTCGCGAAGTTCATCAACTCGCTCATGACCCGCGGCAAGCGTTCGATCGCCGAAGCCATTCTTTACGGCTGCGTCGACAATATCCAGGAGCGCACGGGCGAAGAGGGCCTCAAGCTCTTCAAGAAGGGCCTCGAGAACGTCAAGCCGTTGCTCGAAGTGAAGTCCCGCCGCGTCGGCGGCGCGACGTACCAGGTGCCGATCGAAGTCAAGCCGGCCCGCCGTCAGTCGCTGGCTTCCCGCTGGCTGATCGAAGCAGCGCGTAGCCGTCCGGAACACTCGATGGCCGAGCGCCTCGCCGGCGAAATCATCGAGGCCTCCAACGGCCGCGGTGGCGCCATGAAGAAGCGCGAAGACGTGCACAAGATGGCCGAAGCAAACAAGGCCTTCGCGCATTATCGCTGGTAATTGCAGCGCGGTACGCAAGAGATCAAGGGAGCCGGAGACGATCCGGCTCCCTTTTTTTGTTTTCTTGGACTAGTTTAGGGACCGTTATGTCAGAAAAAACTCCTGCCTCCGCTTCTCAATATTCGCTCGATAAGATTCGCAACATCGGCATCATGGCTCACATCGATGCCGGCAAGACCACGACTACCGAGCGCATCCTGTACTACACCGGCAAGACGCACAAGATCGGCGAGGTCCACGAGGGCACGACGGTCATGGACTGGATGCCGCAGGAGCAGGAGCGCGGGATCACCATCACCTCCGCGGCCACAACTTGTTTTTGGGCTGGGCATCGGATCAACATCATCGATACGCCGGGCCACGTCGACTTCACGATCGAGGTGGAGAGGTCGCTGCGGGTGCTCGACGGGGCGGTCGGCGTTTTCTGCGCGGTCGGCGGCGTGGAGCCCCAGTCGGAGACGGTCTGGCGGCAGGCGAACAAGTACCATGTCCCGCGAATCGCGTTCGTGAACAAGATGGATCGCACGGGTGCCGATTTCTATGAGGTGCTGTCGCAGATGCGCACCCGCCTGGCGTCCAATCCGGTGGCCGTCCAGATTCCTTGGGGCGCCGAGGATACCTTCGTTGGTGTCGTTGACCTCATAGAGATGAAGGCGTTGCGCTGGCACTCCGAGGATCTCGGGGCGACGTTCGACTCCGTCGAGATTCCGGAAGAGCTGCGGGCACGGGCGGACGAATATCGTGAGAAGCTCGTCGAGGCGGCCGCCGACTGTGACGGCGTGTTGATGGAGAAGTATCTCGGCGGTGAGCCGATCGCCGCGGAAGAGCTGCGACGCGCGGTGCGCTCCGGCTGCATCGGGATCAAACTCGTGCCGGTTTTCTGCGGCGCCAGCTTCAAGAACAAGGGTGTGCAGCCGCTGCTCGATGGCATCGTGGGTTATCTGCCTTCTCCGCTCGATATTCCTCCGATCGAAGGCAAGCATCCCGAAAAGGAAGACAAGGTCGAAACGCGCAAGGCTGATTACCGTGAGCCTTTCGCCGCGCTCGCGTTCAAGATCATGAGCGATCCGCACGTCGGTCAGCTGACCTATTTCCGGGTTTATTCCGGAAGGATTGAAGCCGGCCAGATGATCTACAACGTCGGCAAGGACAAGAAAGAGCGCCTCGGACGCATCCTGCTGATGCACGCGAACAAGCGTGAGGATACCTCGGAGGTCAAGGCGGGAGAAATCGCCGCGGCCGTGGGCCTGCGGTTCACCACCACCGGCGACACGCTCTGCGACCAGCATCACCCCATCCTGCTGGAGAAGATGGAGTTCCCGGAGCCCGTGATCTCCATCGCGATCGAGCCCAAGACCAAAGCGGATCAGGAAAAGCTGGCGACCGCGCTGAACCGGCTGGCGATGGAGGATCCGTCCTTTCGCATCTCGATGAACGAGGATACCGGCCAGACGCTGATCAGCGGCATGGGCGAGCTGCACCTGGAGATCATCGTCGATCGCATGCGTCGGGAGTTCAAAGTCGACGGCAACGTCGGTCAGCCTCAGGTCGCCTACAAAGAGACAATCTCGAAATCGGCCACGGCCGAGGGCAAATTCATCCGGCAATCCGGCGGCAAGGGCCAGTACGGCCATTGCGTCGTGAAGCTCGAGCCGACCGAGCGGGGCAAGGGCTTCCAGTTCGTGAACGCGATCCGGGCCGGCGCCATCCCGAAGGAATTCATCCCGGCCGTCGAAAAGGGACTCCGCGAGTCCATGCTCGGAGGTATTATCGCGGGCTACCAGGCGGTCGATATCCGAGCCACGCTGCTGGATGGCTCTTTTCATGACGTGGATTCCAGCGAGATCGCCTACAAGATTGCCGCCTCGATGGCCTTCCGTGACGCAGCCCTTCAGGCGACTCCGGAGATTCTCGAGCCTATGATGGCCTGTGAAATTGTCTGCCCCGAGGATTATATGGGCGGCGTCATCGGAGACATCAATGCTCGCCGCGGAAAGATCATCAACATGACAGTTCGTCACGGCCTGCAGGTAATCAAGGCCGAAGTGTCACTGGCCACCATGTTCGGTTACTCAACGGCGCTGCGATCCTCTTCGCAGGGGCGCGCGACCTATACGATGGAACTCTCTCATTATGAGCCGGTTCCACCGAACGTCGCCGAGGAGATCAAGATCCGTTCTGGCGTCATCATTCGCTAGTGGCCCAGGGCGGCGGACCCGAGGCGTTCGAATCAAGGCAAGCAGACGAGAAAGAAGTTGTTTTCGACAAAAAGAGTCTGTATAGACTCGTTTTCCAGTAAGTAAGACGATTTGGGAAAGATTGCCTGCTTCCGGAGCGGAGTCCGCTCCACCACATCGGAAACAGGGGAACTTCCCGATATAACCCGGAGATGTGAAACATGGCGATTGAACATAAAATTCGAATCAAGCTCAAGGCTTTTGACCACAGGGTTCTCGATCAGTCCGTTTGGGAAATCGTGAACACCGCGAAGAGGACCGGCGCTACCGTTCGGGGCCCGATCCCTCTCCCGACTGTGATTAATAAGTATTGCGTTCTTCGGTCGCCTCATGTAGATAAAAAATCCCGCGAGCAGTTCGAAGTCAGGACTCATAAGCGGCTTTTGGACATTCTTGAGCCCACCCAGCAGACAGTAGACTCGCTGATGAAGCTGGATCTGTCGGCGGGAGTGGATGTTGAGATTAAGTCCTAGAGCAATTGCCCAACCAATTGCTTGAAACGGAGTGAGTCGAAACTCCTCCTTGCATTGCCGAGCGTGAATAGCGCTGGGCTTTCCCAAGGAGAAAGTCGGTGACCTCAGCGACTACCGCATGAAAGCATCCGGCGGCCTGAAGAGGCGGCTTCCCGGTGATGCTGTGACGGTAAAATCGTAGAAAGTGAAAATACGGGCGGATCTGTTTCGCCTTGGAGAGTGTTATGGAGAATAAGCCTGAAACGCAGGCAGGCGGCAGCGAAGCGGCTACGCCTGTTTCTAACGCTGTGAATCGTGAGTCGGTTGCTCTGACTCAGGGTCGCGGAGGGGTTCTCGGGATTAAGGCCGGAATGACCCAGGTCTTCACTGATGACGGCGAATCCGTTGCCGTCACGGTCATCGATCTCCGCCCCACGACCATTACTCAGGTCAAGACTAAAGAGAAGAACGGCTATCAAGCCATCCAGGTCGGCTTCGTCGAAAAGAAAGCCAAAGCCTCGAATAAACCGGAGCAGGGCCACGCGAAAGCCGTTGGCGCCGCCGGGTTTTATCATTATCAGGAGTTCCGGCTCGCCGAAGGCAGCAAGCTCGACGGTCTGACCGTCGGCAAGGTGCTGAGCGCTGAATTTCTGAAGCCCGGTGATTTCGTTGACCTCACTGCGATGAGCAAAGGCAAAGGCTTTCAGGGCGGCATGAAGCGGTATCACATGGCCGGGGGCTACAAGTCTCACGGCGCCTCGCTGTCGCACAGGCAGCTAGGCTCGATCGGTAACCGCGCCGATCCCGGAAAGTGCTTCAAGAACAAAAAAATGGCAGGCCACATGGGCCATGAGCGCGTGACCGTTCAGAACGTGCGCGTGATTCGCGTGGATTTGGAAAATCAGCTCCTTCTGGTTCACGGGAGTGTTCCCGGCCCGAAGAGCGGGATCGTGACGGTCCAGCGCGCCGTCAAGGGCGAGTAAGCTGAAGGAACGTAGGTAAGCTATGCCAACTTTAGACGTAGTTAATCAGGAGAAGAAGAAGGTCGGCTCCATCGAACTCCGTGACGATGTTTTCGGAGTCGATGTGAACGTCGCCCTGGTCCACCAGGTCATCAAGGCTCAGCTCGCCGGTCGCCGGCAGGGCACCGCGAAGACCAAGACCAAGTCGGAAGTTCGCGGCGGTGGCCGCAAGCCTTTCCGCCAGAAGGGGACCGGCAACGCCCGTCAGGGTTCGACTCGTTCGCCCCTGCACCCGGGCGGCGGCCAGAGCTTCGGGCCGGTGCCGCGCTCTTATGAGCAGGGCACGCCGAAGGAGATGATGCGCGGAGCTCTTCGTTCAGCGCTCTCTGATCGCGTGAAGTCCCAGCGTGTGCTTGTCGTTGACGAGTTCAAGCTGGAATCCGTGAAGACCAAGGCCTTCGATGACATCCTGAAGAAGAAGCTGCAGCTTGACCAGGTCCTGATCGTCGATGACCTGAATCGGAACCTGGAGCTTTCGGGCCGCAATATCCCGAAGGTGAAGGTCCTGAGGACTGAAGGCCTCAACGTTTACGACATCGTTCGTTACGACTGGCTGGTTCTGACGAAGCGCGCGGTGCAGGCGGTCGAAGCCCGTCTCGCCCCGACGGAGTAAGGTGACATATGCGTAGCGTTTATGATGTGATCCGTAGGCCGATCATCAGCGAAAAGAGCACTGCCCTTGCGGAAGTCGCGAGCCGGTACACTTTCGAAGTGGCGGTCCAGGCCAACAAGCAGGAAATCCGCGACGCCGTTCAGCGCCTGTTCAACGTGAAGGTCCGCGAGGTCCGCACGGTGACTGTGCATGGCAAGGTGAAGCGTGTCGGACGTTTTGAAACGAAGCGCCCCAACTGGAAGAAAGCGGTCGTGACTCTGGCGGAAGGCCAGAAAATCGACTTCTTTCAAACGAAGTGAGAGTTAGACCATGGCTATCAAGTCGTATAAACCGATTACCCCGTCCCTGCGTTACAAGAACACGGCGGACTTCTCTGTTCTGACCCCGAAGAAAGAGCAGCCGAGCAAGCCCCGCAAGCTGGTCTCCTCGCTGACCAAGAGCGGTGGCCGCAACACCTTCGGCAAGATGACGGTTCGCCACATCGGTGGCGGTCACAAGCGCAAATACCGTGTGGTCGATTTCCGCCGGGACAAGCGCGAGATTCCCGCCAAGGTCGCTTCGGTCGAGTACGATCCGAACCGCACCTGCTACATTGCCTTGCTGCACTACGCGGACGGCGAGAAGCGTTATATTCTGGCTCCTCTCGGCCTCAATGTCGGCGACAAGGTTCTCGCGAGTGAGTCGGCTGACATCAAGCCAGGCAACAACCTTTCTCTCTCTGCCATTCCGGTCGGCACTTTGATCCACAATATCGAAGTCGAGCCGGGCAAGGGCGGCAAGCTGGCGCGTTCCGCCGGCAACTATGCCCAGCTGATGGCGAAGGAAGGCGAGTACTGCCAGGTGAAGATGCCCAGCGGCGAAATGCGCTTCATTCACTCCCGCTGTCTGGCCTCCATCGGTCAGCTCTCCAATACCGACCACGAGAATATCTCGATCGGCAAGGCGGGCCGGAATCGCTGGCTCGGCATTCGGCCCACAAACCGCGGTGTCTCGATGAACCCCATCGATCACCCGCACGGCGGCGGTGAAGGCAAGAGCTCGGGCGGCGGACATCCCCGCACTCCCTGGGGCGTGCCGACCAAGGGTTACAAGACTCGTAATAATAAACGGACCGATGCCTTCATCGTGAAGCGTCGGTAATGAAAGAATAGGAGATTGAACCGTGGCCCGTTCTATTAAAAAAGGCCCATTTTGCGATGATCATCTCTTGAAGAAGGTCCAGACCTCCCGGCAGGCTCAGGATCGCAAGGTGATCAAGACTTGGTCGCGTCGTTCCACGATCCTTCCGGATTTCGTGGGTCTGACGTTCGCGGTACATAACGGCAAGAAGTTCATCCCCGTTTACGTCACCGAGAACATGGTCGGCCATAAGCTCGGCGAATTCGCACAGACCCGTCTCTTCCACGGACACACTCCGGCGGACAAGAAGGCGGCGGCTGAAAGCGCCCCGGCGGCAGGAGCGGCTCCCGCGGCTGCGGCCAAGCCCGCGGCGGCCAAACCAGCGGCCCCGAAGGCCTGATTGAGGAGTAAACCATGCAAGTAAGCGCGAAACTCAGTTTTGTAAGAATCACCCCGCGGAAGATGGGGCTGCTTGCTGACGAGATCCGGGGCAAGGGCATCAACGATGCTCTGACTTATCTCCGGTTCTCTCCGAGGAAGCGTACGGCGGGAATGCTGTACAAGCTCCTTAAGAGCGCCGTGGCGAACGCGGACCAGAAGGGCACCGTCGATGTCGACACTCTTGTGGTGAAGCAGGTTCTGGTTGGCCAGGGTCCGACGCTGAAGCGGTTCCGTCCCCGAGCAAAGGGATCGGCTTTCAAGATCAACAAGAAGACCAGCCACGTCAGCGTTACCCTTTCGGAACGGTAAGAGGAATAAAATGGGTCAGAAAGTCAATCCAGTTGGATTCAGAATCGGAGTCACCCGCACTTGGGACAGCCGTTGGTTCGCCAAACGCGACTACGGCAAGTTGCTTCACGAAGACATTAAGCTTCGTGATTACCTCAAGGGCAAGCTCTTTGGCGCTGGCATCGCTCGGATCGAGATCGAGCGCGCCGCCAACAAGGTGAAGATCAACGTTCACACCGCCCGCCCGGGGATCGTCATCGGCAAGAAGGGCGCCGGCGTCGAGCAGCTCAAGGCGGACGTTCAGCGGCTTTCCGGTAACGAGGTTTTCCTCAACATCATCGAGGTGAAGAAGCCCGAGGCGAACGCGACTCTGATCGCGGAAAACGTGGCTTCCCAGCTCGAGAAGCGGGTTGCCTTCCGCCGCGCGATGAAGAAGTGCATGACCGCGGCCTTCAAGCAAGGCATCAAGGGCATCAAGATCCGCGTTTCCGGCCGTCTCGGTGGCGCGGAGATCGCCCGCACCGAGTGGTACAGCGAGGACAGCGTGCCCCTGCACACCCTTCGGGCGAACATTGATTACGGCACGGCGGAGGCTCGGACGACCTACGGCGTGATCGGCGTGAAGGCGTGGGTCTACCACGGTGAGACCACGACTCTGAAGAAGCAGGCCGCCGCAGAGGCGAAAGCTCTTCAGGGAGCATAAGGAGCAGTAGACCATGTTAGCACCCAAAAGAGTTAAGTGGCGTAAACATCAAAAAGGCAAGATGCGCGGCACGGCTGACCGTGGCGGCACCCTTTTCTTCGGTGAGTTCGGCTTGCAGTCCACCGAGTGCGGTCGCATCACTGCCCGTCAGATCGAGGCAGCCCGCGTTGCCATGACCCGTTACGTGAAGAGGGGTGGCAAGATCTGGGTTCGGGTCTTCCCGGACAAGGCGATCACCAAAAAGCCTGCTGAAACCCGAATGGGTTCCGGTAAGGGCAACGTGGAAGAGTGGGCGGCAGTCATCAAGCCGGGCCGGATCCTTTTCGAGATGGACGGGATTCCGCAGGTCGAGGCTTTCGAGGCGTTGCGTCTCGCGAATAACAAGCTGCCGATTCACTGCAAGGCGATTAGCAAGAAGACCGAGGCGCTGGCGGTTCAAGCCAAAGCCACGGCCAAGGCCGAGAAGGCCAAGTCGAAGGCCGCAGCCCCGGCGGTAAAGGCGTAGTGAGGTAGTACACATGGCAACGAAGCGTTTGAAAGAGTTGAAGAACCTGTCCGCTGATGAGCTCGCGACCAAGCTTCGCGAGACTGAGGCCAATCTTTTCCAGACTCGGATGAAGATGGCCACGGGTCAGCTGAGCGATACCGCCAGCCTGTGGCGCCTCCGCAAGGACGTCGCACGGATGAAGACTCTGAAGGGCCAGCAGGTCGCCCCGAAAGGAAGTAAGTAATCATGGCTAACGAAAGAGTGGAAAAGAAGACCCAGCCGAAGGCTCCGAAGGCCGCTTCCGTGAAGGAGAAGGCCGCGGCTCCCGTCGCCGGCGATGCCGCCAACGCGCTTCAGAAGCGTCGTACGGTGGTGGGTACGGTGGTGAGCGACAAGATGGCCAAGACCATCGTCGTGAAGGTGGATCGTCAGGTGCGGCACTCGCTCTACAAGAAATATATTGTGCGGTCCCGCCGCTTCAAGGCGCACGATGAGCGCAATGAAGCCAAGGTGGGCGATCGGGTCATGCTGGTTGAGTCTCGCCCAATGAGCCGTGAAAAGCGCTGGGTGCTCCAGTCGATCATTCGGAAGGCCGGACAGGTCCTCGAGATCTCCATCTAACAGGGCCTGCTAGGAGGTAATGGTTTATGATTCAGATGCGTACTCGTCTCGACGTTGCTGACAACTCGGGCGCCAGATCGGTGATGTGCATTAAGGTTCTCGGCGGCACCCGCCGTAAGTATGCGAGCGTTGGCGACGTGATCGTCGTCACCGTCAAGGACGCCGTTCCGAACGCGAAGGTGAAGAAGGGCGAGATCCTCAAGGCAGTCATCGTCCGGACCAAGAAGGAAGTGAACCGTAACGACGGCACTTACATTCGGTTCGATACGAACTCGGCGGTTTTGATCAATGCCCAGAACGAGCCGATCGGTACCCGTATCTTCGGCCCCGTCGCGCGCGAGCTGCGGGCCCGGGCTTTCACGAAGATCATTTCGTTGGCCCCTGAGGTCCTGTGAGGTTTTTATGACTACTCAACAAGAAATCAAATTCTCGATTCGCAAGGACGACCAGGTCGAAGTGATCGCAGGTCGTGAAAAGGGTAAGACCGGCAAAGTTGTCAAGGTTGACCAGAAGTCCGGTAAGGTCACCGTGGAGAAGGTCAACATGGTCAAGCGCCATGTTAAGCCGTCGCAGAAGAATCCCCAGGGCGGGATCCTCGAGCGAGAGCTGCCTCTTCATTATTCTAACGTCTTGTTGGTTTGTCCGAAGTGCAATCGCGGCGTGCGCCATGGGCGCAAGTTGATTGAAGCGACTGCCAAGGGCAAGAAGAAGAGTGCGAAGGCCGAAGAGGCCACCGCAAAGAAGGTAAAGGTCAGAGTCTGTAAGCGCTGCGGCGAATCATTGGACGCTGCGTGAGTCAGGCAGGAGGTAGGTTGTGGTAGCAGCAAAAGACGATACCGAGAAGAAGAAGGACGCGGAAGGCGGCGACACCACCGCGAAAGACGCGGCGAAGGCCCGCACTGAAGCCAAGAAAGTGGCGGCGGACGCGGCCAAGGCGAAAGCCAAGAAGGCCAAAGAAGATGCGGCCGCTTTGTCGGTCAGGATCGCGGCTGCCGGCGAGACTAAGGTCTCTCCGGGCAAGACCCCGCGCCTGCGGACCCTTTATCAGAATAAAGCCATCCCGGCGATGATGAAGGAATTCCAGTTCAAGAACCCGATGCAGGTTCCCCGGCTGACAAAAGTCACCGTGAACTGCGCGGTGAAGGAAGCGGTCGGGAATCCCAAGGTTCTCGATAGCGCCTATGAAGACCTGTTGGCCATTACGGGTCAGAAGCCGGTGACGACACGGGCTCGTAAAGCGATCGCGGCTTTCAAGGTCAGGAAAGGCAATGCGGTCGGCGTGATGGTCACCCTGCGCCGTGCCCGCATGTACGAGTTCCTGGATCGCCTAATGAACGTCGCGCTCCCTCGTGTTCGTGACTTCAAGGGTGTGGGAACGAAGTCCTTCGACGGCAGAGGCAATTATTCGCTCGGCATTCGTGAGCAGATCATTTTCCCTGAGATCAACTATGACAAGGTGGACAAGATCCGGGGAATGACTGTGACGATTGAGACGAGTGCCAAGACCAACGAGCATGCTCGCGCGCTCCTCGCGGAGCTCGGCATGCCTTTCCGGAAGTAACGGGAAGACCGAAAAGGAGAATCCCTTGTCTAAGAAGTGCAAACTCGAAAAAATTGATTCGAAACCGAAGTTCAAGGTCCGTGTGCGTAACCGGTGCCCGCTTTGCGGACGCCCACGCGCCTTCATGCGGAAGTTCAATATGTGTCGTCTCTGCTTCCGTGGCCTGGCTCTCAAGGGCCAGCTGCCGGGCGTGACAAAGTCGAGCTGGTAAAGGTTTAATGAGGATAGTGTTATGAGCATGACTGATCCGATTGCAGATTTGTTGACCAGGATCCGTAACGCGGCCAAGGAAAAGCACGAGAAGGTCGAGATCCCGGCTTCCCGCCTGAAGGCGAACATCGTTCGCGTTCTGAAGGAGGAAGGGTATATCAAGAACTTCCGCTTGCAGCGGGAAGAGGGCCGCCCGGTCATCAAGGTATATCTGAAGTATACCGAAGGTGGCACAAGTGTGATCCAGGGTATCCGGCGCGTGAGCCGTCCTGGCCTCCGCCGTTATACGGGTTATGAGAAAATGCCGAGACCGCTCGGCGGCGCCGGCATCGCTATTGTTTCGACCTCCCGTGGCGTCATTACTGGCCACCGGGCTCGGACCCAAAAGGTGGGCGGCGAAATCCTTTGTGAGGTTTGGTGATCTATGTCTCGCGTAGGAAAGACCCCTGTTAAGATTCTTCAGGGCGTAAAAGTCGAAGTGAAGGACGGAGTCGTCAAAGTCGAGGGACCCAAAGGAAAGTTGAGCCATGTCATTCCCCGCGGCGTCATTGCCAAGGTGGAAGCTGGTTCGATCGTACTGACCCGCGATGACAAACTGGTGGTGAATGCCGCTGCTCTGCACGGCCTGACCCGTACGGTGCTCCACAACATGGTTCATGGTGTGCACACCGGGTTCACCCGCGAGCTCGACATTGTCGGCGTAGGTTACCGCGCGGCCGTCAAGGGAAATACGCTCTCCATGACCCTCGGTTACTCGCACCCGGTGGATTATCAGCTTCCGGCAGGTGTCACGGCCAAGGTCGAGAATAACACCCATGTCGTGCTTACCGGCGCGGACAAGATGCTGGTGGGGCTCGTTGCGGCGAAAGTCCGGTCCTTCAAGGAGCCGGAGCCGTACCAAGGCAAGGGCATCAAGTACACTGACGAACACATTATCCGCAAGCAGGGCAAAGCTGCGGGAGCGAAGTAAGGATTTTTTATGGCTACTAAGATCCGTCGTACGACGAGCCCGAAGCAGGTTATCCGGTTCAAACGCAAGCGTCGCATTCGCGCGCGGGTGGAAGGGACTTCGGAGCGTCCTCGTCTTTCGGTTTTCCGTTCCAACAAACACATCTACGTCCAGTTGGTCGATGATGTGAAGGGTCACACCTTGGTCGCCGCTTCCACCATGGAAGAGGAGCTCAGGGAAAAGGTGGGCGGGAGCATCGAGGGGGCCAAAACCCTCGGTAACCTGGTCGCCAAGAGAGCGCTCGCCAAGAACATCAGTCTCGTGGTGTTCGACCGCAGCGGTTACCTTTATCACGGCCGGGTCAAAGCCCTGGCTGATGCCGCCCGCGAGGGCGGACTGAAGTTCTAAGGAGAAGATCTCATGGCGATGAACCAACAAATGGGACGTCAGCAGCACGAAGAGTCCGAATTCGAAGACAAGGTTATCCATATTAACCGATGCGCCAAAGTCGTGAAGGGCGGTCGCCGCTTCAGCTTTGCCGCGATCGTGGTGGTGGGCGACAAGAAGGGTCAGGTCGGTGTCGGCCTGGGTAAAGCCGGCGAAGTGCCCGAAGCCATCAAGAAGGCGGGCAAGCAGGCGAAGAAGAACCTCATGAAGATCCCGATGGAAGGAAGCACGATTCCTCACGAGATCATCGGTCACTTCGGCGCCAGCCAGGTTCTGATGAAACCCGCTCCCGAAGGAACGGGCATCATCGCCAGCTCTTCGGTCCGCGCGATCCTCGAGGTTGCCGGAATCCAGAACATCCTGACCAAGTCGATCCGGCGCGATAACCCGCACAACGTGGTTCGCGCGACGCTGGACGGCTTGATGAAGCTTCGCAGCTTCCAGGATATCGCCAAGGCTCGCGGCAAGACTGTCGCCGAGATCCTCTGAGAGATCGAGAGAGGAAGAAGTTATGACCGCAGCAGGGAAGAGAACCATTACGATTCGCCTGAGAAAGAGCAAGATCGCGTGCACTCCGGATCAGCGCGCGACGATCAACGGTCTTGGGCTCAAGAAGCTCGAGCAGGAGCGGACCCTGGAGAACACTCCTTCGGTTCGTGGAATGATCAAGAAAGTGCTTCACCTCGTCGAAGTCGTTTCCGAGACTCGTTAAGGCGGACGCACTCTAGCGCTTGGCGAGCAAAAGCTCGTCATTATAATCGAGATACCCATGGATTTGGGTTGAATGATGACTCGGTTCTACGGGTCAAAGCCATGATGGCTGATGTCGGCGCCGAAGGGCGACGGCACAGGAGAGATGAATCATGTTGAAGTTGAATACGATCAAGGCTCAAAAAGGCGCCACTCACAAGCGTAAGCGTCTCGGGCGCGGTTCCGGCTCAGGACACGGCCCGACGGCCGGTAAGGGTGACAAGGGCCAGCTGGCGCGTTCGGGCGGAAGAGTCCGGGCGGGGTTTGAGGGCGGGCAGATGCCGTTGTATCGCCGGCTTCCGAAGCGCGGCTTCAAGAATATCGCCCGTCGCACGAATGCCGTTATGAACGTCGCCGATCTCGAGCGGCTCCCGGTCGAAGTCAAGGAGGTCTCGCTGGAGACCCTCGTCGGGATGAACGCTATCAAAGGGCGCTTTGACCGCCTCACGATCCTCGGCACCGGCGAACTGACCAAGGCTTTCAATATCAAGGCTCACAAGGTGAGCGCCTCCGCCGCGGAAAAAATCACCAAAGCGGGTGGCAAGTTCGAAATCATCCCGATCCCGGGCAAGCAGCAGTCCGCGAAGAAGGCCCCGACGGCCTGATAGCGCCGACCGCATAGATAGGTAAGGGAACGCCTAGTTTAGGATGGTTGGAAGAAAGTCAAGGAGCTGAACCGAGATGTCAGGCGCTGATGGGTTGGTTAAGATTCCGGAGCTTCGTAAGCGAATTATTTTCACGTTGCTCATGCTGGCGGTTTATCGGATCGGGATCCACATTCCGACTCCGGGGATCGACGGGGCGGCGCTGACTCAGGTTTTCGCCAATATGAAGGGGACGATCTTCGGATGGTTCAACCTCTTCAGTGGCGGCGCTCTTGAGCGGTTCAGTATCTTCGCCTTGGGCGTGATGCCCTACATCAGTAGTTCGATTATTTTTCAGCTGCTGACGGTCGTTTGGCCCTACCTCCATGGACTCCAGAAAGAGGGCGACCAAGGACGCAAAAAAATCACCCAGTACACCCGTTACGGAACCGTACTGCTATGTCTCGTTCAGGGGTACGGCATCGCCGCCGGCCTTGAGCACTACAATAATCCGCCTGTCGTGCTTGAACCCGGGATGGCATTCAAGCTCCTGACGACTGTCACTCTGACTGCCGGAACCGTCTTCCTGATGTGGGTTGGCGAACAGATGTCCGAGCGTGGCATCGGGAACGGAATTTCGCTCCTGATTTACGCGGGTATTGCCGCGGGCATCCCTGGCGGCATTGGAAGCACTCTGAGCCTTTACCGCTCCGGCGAACTCAGTTTCTTCAAGATCCTTCTCGTGCTGGCCGTCATTGTTGGCACCTTCTTTATCATTATCTTCGTGGAACGCGGCGCGCGGCGCATCCCGATCCAGTA
Organism: Oligoflexia bacterium; assembly: GCA_023700925.1. Classification (GTDB taxonomy): domain Bacteria; phylum Bdellovibrionota; class UBA1018; order UBA1018; family UBA1018; genus JAMPXJ01. The sequence continues at coordinate 23,631 of JAMPXZ010000012.1, forward strand.
TGCGAAGCGGATTGTGGGGCGTAAGGTTTACGGCGGCCAGAATACGAATCTGCCCCTCAAGGTCAATACCTCGGGTGTCATTCCTCCGATTTTTGCCTCCTCGCTGATCATGTTCCCGGCGACCGTGGCGACCTTCTTCCCGGTGGCGGAGCTTCAGCGGTTTACCGCGATGCTCCAGCCGGGCGGCCTGATTTATAACGTGCTGTTTGTCGGGCTGATCGTGTTCTTCTGTTATTTTTATACTGCTGTTACCTTTAAGACGGACGATGTCGCGGAAAATCTGAAGAAGTATGGTGGGTTCATTCCCGGTATTCGCCCCGGACAGCCGACGGCAGAGTACATCGACTACGTGCTGTCCCGCATTACGCTCGGTGGTGCCGTCTATATTTCGGCTATCTGCGTCTTGCCGACGTTTTTTACTCAAACGCTCAAGGTGCCTTTCTATTTCGGTGGCACCAGCGTACTGATTCTTGTCGGGGTTGCCTTGGATACGGTAGCCCAGATCGAGACGTTCCTGCTGACCAGGAACTATGAAGGTTTTATGAAGCATACACGATTGAAAGGGCGTGCAGCTTACACATGATTCTTGTACTTCTTGGACCCCCCGGCTCCGGAAAAGGTACGCAGGCTAAGAGGCTCGTTAAAGAACGGAATTGGCCCCAACTCTCTACCGGAGATATGTTGCGAAACGCGATCGCTGAAGGCACCCCCCTTGGCCTCGAGGCGAAGACTTTCATGGATCGTGGAGCGCTGGTTTCTGATTCGATCGCCATCGGCTTGGTTGACGAAAGGGTATCCCGGCCCGATTGCGAAAACGGATTTATTCTCGACGGTTTTCCGCGGACGATCCCGCAGGCCGAAGCTTTGGACCGGATTCTGCTGAAGAAGGGACGCAAGGTTGATTGGGCGTTCTTGTTCGAGGTTGACGACCGCGAACTGGTTCGGCGTCTATCAGGTCGCAGGACCTGCCCTAAGTGCAACGCCATGTTCCATGTGGATACCATGCAGCCAAAGCGGGATGGCATCTGCGATCACTGTGGGGCAAAGCTGATTCAGCGGCCCGATGACAGTGCGGAGGTTATATCGAAGCGGTTGTCGGTTTACCACGATTGGACATCGCCGCTTGCGGAGTATTACAGACGGCAGGACAAGCTTATAGCGTTGGACGCCACCCGTGCAGCCAATGAGGTTAATCAGGCGATTTCTGCCGCGTTAGCATAAAGCAGTCAGGAAGTAGTAATGGTCAGCTTGAAGTCGCCCAGGGAAATCGGCCTGATTCGTAAGGCGTGCGCCGTTGTCGCGCAGATTCTGGAAGAGCTGGCTGCCATGGCAAAACCCGGAATCTCGACGGCCGAGTTGGATCGGTTTGCCGAGGCTAGAGCCCGGGAGCTGAAGGCTGTGCCGGCTTTTAAGGGCTATCACGGCTTTCCGGCGAGCGTCTGTATTTCCCTGAACGAAGAGGTCGTTCACGGGATTCCGTCCGCCAAGCGCTTGCTCAAGGACGGCGATATTGTCGGGCTGGACTTCGGGGTGATTCTCGATGGCTGGTATGGTGATTCGGCCAGGACGGTTGCGGTCGGTAACATATCGCCGGCCGCTCGGAAGTTGCTGGAGGTTACCCAGGAGGGGCTGGCCCGCGGAATTCAGCAGTGTTGGGAGGGGAACCGAGTTTTTGATATCGGCCACGCGATTCAAAATTATGTTGAAGGATTCGGTTTTAGCGTGGTAAGGGAATTCGTTGGTCATGGCATCGGCAGGGCGCTTCACGAGGAGCCGCAGATTCCCAACTACGGGCCGAAGGGCAAGGGGATCCCGCTCAAAGTGGGAATGGTGCTCGCTATTGAGCCTATGATTAATGCTGGTAGTCACGAAGTGAAGGTCCTGAGTGATGGCTGGACGGCCGTTACCCTGGATCAGTCGCTTTCCGCTCATTTTGAGCATACGGTTGCCATCACTCCGAAGGGTCCGGAGATTTTGACATTAATTTGAGCGAGTGCCTGGCGCCTGAGGAAAAATGAAGGCGCGCTCGATCAAGGTTTTACCTGGAGGCAAACTTACGGTAGAGATGTCCTCCTGCATTTGACTCGCGGCAGGATCGCCCGCTTTCGGGTGGTCGCTGTTGGTGTCGGCATCTTCGGGCGAAAGATTCCGGCTGGAAAGTTTTTGGTTGGTTCGATTTTTGGTTCTAAGGAGTCGGAGAGTTATGAAGGTTCGCGCATCGGTGAAAAAAATTTGTGACAAGTGCAAGGTGATTCGGCGCAAAGGAATCGTGCGGGTGATCTGTGAGAATCCCCGCCACAAGCAGCGTCAGGGTTAATTGAAAGGAAGGTATTAACGTGGCTCGTATCGCGGGAGTGGACCTCCCACGCAATAAGCGGATGGAAGTGGCTTTGACCTATATTTTCGGGATCGGTCGCGCGACCTCTCAGAAAATTCTCGGAGAAGCTCAAATTGATCTGAGTCGGAAATCGGATTCACTGACCGAGGCCGAGGTGGCCAAGGTCCGGGAAATCATCGACCGTATTCATAAGGTAGAAGGTGATCTGCGTCGCGAAGTGAGCATGAACATCAAGCGCCTGATTGACCTCGGCTGCTATCGCGGCTCCCGCCATCGCAAAGGACTTCCGGTCCACGGCCAGCGTACGCACTCGAACGCGCGCACCCGTAAGGGACCTGCGGTCGCGATCGCGGGCAAGAAGTCTGTCAAGGCCATGAAGTAACGGTAGAGAGATTTATGTCAGAACAAAAGACTGAAGCGAAAGTTGAGAAGAAAGAAGGCGGCGCGGCGGCTCCTGCAACGGAAGTCAAGCGCGTCAAGAAGGGAAAGAAGAACGTCTCCACTGGAAACGTCTACGTTCTCTCCTCGTTCAATAATACGATCGTGACCATCACGGACACGATGGGTAATGCCATTTGCTGGTCGAGCGCTGGCGGAAAAGGCTTCCGTGGTTCGCGGAAGAATACTCCGTTCGCCGCCCAGGTGGCTGCCGAGGATGCTGGCCGCAAAGCTGTTGAAAACGGCATGCGCAGTGTGCAGGTCTTCGTGAGTGGTCCGGGCGCCGGCCGTGAGTCGGCATTGCGCGCGCTGGCCTCCGTAGGGCTGCGTGTTACCTACATTGAAGATGTCACCCCGATTCCTCATAATGGGTGCCGTCCTCCGAAACGGAGAAGGGTCTGATTTATGTCTCGCTTTATTGGTTCTGTTTGCCGGCTTTGCCGGCGTGAAAACCAGAAACTGTTCCTCAAGGGTGATCGTTGCAATACGGATAAGTGCGCGTTTGAACGTCGCGGCTATCCGCCGGGGCAGCATGGCCAGGGGAGGATCAAGTTCTCCGAGTACGGTCTGCAGCTGCGTGAGAAGCAGAAGATCAAGAGAATTTACGGGCTTGCTGAAAAGCAGTTCCGTAACTTGTTCGAAAAAGCCGAGCGCATGAAGGGCGTGACCGGTTCGAACCTGCTCTCGATGCTGGAGCGCCGGTTGGACAACGTGGCTTATCGCTCGGGTTTCGCGAATTCGCGCGCCGAAGCGCGCCAGATGGTCCGTCACGGACACTTCGCGATCAATGGTCGCAAGGTCAACGTTCCGTCTTATATCGTGGAAAAAGGCGACCTCGTCGAGGTGCGCGAGAAGAGCAAGACGCTGGCCCGGATCGGTTCGGCGCTCGAATCAGTCAAGCGGCGCGAGATTCCGCAGTGGCTGGAGCTCGACAGCGCTTCGATGAAGAGCCGCGTTCGCGATCTTCCGGCTCGTGATGATATCACGGCGCCGATGGAAGAGCGTATGGTGGTTGAGCTCTATTCGAAGTAAGGGTTCTTGATTGTTGTTCTAACCTAAATCTGAATACTCCCCGCATGGCTGTTGCGGTTCACGTGGTTGGCAGCGAGGGGATGACAGGAGAAGCTGACTCATGTTGGAAAAAAATTGGCGTGATCTGATTAAGCCGAAGGCTCTGGATGTGGACAAGGAGACCCTGTCTCCGAGCTACGGAAAATTCGTGGCAAAGCCGCTGGAACGCGGTTTTGGCCTGACGCTCGGCAACTCGCTTCGGCGCGTACTGCTCTCCTCGCTGCAAGGCGCGGCGATCACGGCCGTGAAGATGGACGGCGTTGTGCACGAGTTCACCCCGATCCCGGACGTGAAGGAAGATGTTGCGGAAATCATCCTGAACCTGAAGGAAGTGCGTTTCGTCCTGCATGCCGAACAGGCCACGGTCCTGATCGATAAGGTCGGTCCGTGCGAGGTGAAAGCTTCGGATATTATCTGCTCCGAACAGGTCCATGTGCTCAATGGCGATCAGCCGATCGCGATTCTCGGCAAGGGCGGCAAGCTCCGCGCTGAGATCCAGGTCGCTCGCGGCCGCGGCTATCGTCCGGCGGAAAACAACAAGACGGAAGAGATGCCTGTTGGCTGGATCCCGGTCGATAGCTTCTTTTCGCCGATTCGCCGCGTGAACTACACCGTCACTCAGAGCCGCGTTGGCCAGCGCACCGATTTTGACAAGCTGTCGTTGGAAGTCTGGACCGATGGCTCGGTTACGCCGGAAGACGCCGTTTCGCTGGGTTCGAAGATTCTGAAGGATCAGCTGTCCGTCTTCTTGAACTTTGAAGAGGAGCCGGAGCCGGTGGCCACGATGAAGGAAGAGGGTTCGCAGCAGTTCAACCCGAACCTTTATCGTTCGGTCGAAGAGCTCGAGCTCTCGGTTCGTTCGGCGAATTGCCTGCAGAACGCCAACATCAAGTACATCTATGAGCTGGTTCAGAAGACCGAAGCGGAAATGCTGAAGACCAAGAACTTCGGCCGCAAGTCGCTGAACGAGATCAAGGATATCCTGGCGGAGATGGGCCTCAGCCTGGGAATGAAGCTCGATGGCTTCGTCGCCCCGACGCAGCCCCCGAAGCCTGCGGACTCCGACGTCGATGAGAACCGGATCATGAGCGACCGGACCAAGACGGGCGAGTTCGACGAGACTGACGACATCGAAGATTAATCGAAGGGAATTGGAGTGATTTATGAGACACAATGTTGACGGTCGGAAGTTTGGCCGCAATACGTCACACCGCTTGGCCATGTTCCGCAACATGGCGAATTCGGTCATCGAAAAAGAGCAGGTGGTCACCACCGTTCAGAAGGCGAAGGAAATTCGTCGCGTGGTGGATCGGTTGATCACCTTGGGCAAGTCAGGCACGCCGGGAGCCAGGAGATTGGCTTTCGACCGGACCCGCGATGAGGCCATCGTGAAGAAGCTCTTCACGACCCTGGCCGAGCGCTATAAGGCCCGTGCCGGCGGCTACACTCGCGTGCTGAAGCTCTCTGATCGCCGCTGGGGCGACGCGGCCGAGATGGCCGTGATCGAGCTGGTGGACCATCCGGAGCTGGATCGCAAGCGTAAGCCGAAGGCCACTGCGGCCGCGGCCGAAGGCGAGAAGGCCGAAGGTACCGAAGAGCAGAAGGCGAAGGATACGTTCGGCGGGTTCCGCAAGATGTTCGGCGGCAAGTCCAAGGTCGGCGCTGGTAAAGGCCCTGCCAAGGGTGCGCGCAAGACCGCGGCGGCTCGCAAGACCCCGGCTGCCGGTGGCGGCGGGAACAAGAGCGGCGGCAGCAGCAGTTAAGTCTTCGCTTTTGGCTGGAAATTCTAGAACCCCGGTGCGGATTCCGTATCGGGGTTTTTTCTTCGTACTGACTCAATTGAAATCGTCGAAAGGGTCGCCGTCAGCAATGTTACAGATGTCCAGCGGATGGACAGCTCGAATTTCATAACCCTTTGAACTTGCTACCGGAAGGCCGGCCTGATTCCTGGCTCGTCGTTTGCTTTTGGTATACTCTAACTAAGAGAAAAGGCGGGTTCGATGCGCGGGATTTCCTTCCCACGACTTTGTGTCCTCAGCAGAGTGTACCGGACAGCTTGTCTGGTCGTGCTCGCCTTGCCCACCGTGGCGCTGGGCTCGGCCGAGGACCTCACTACGATTTCGCTCATGCGTCCGGCGCCTGAGCTGCCAAAGATGAATCCCGCCCTGCGCGCAGTGATGAGTGGTGCGTTGGACGTGGCGTCGCTGGGCTTCGGGAGCAAGATCAAGGCCGCGATCCAGCAGAGGCTCGAGGAACAGTTTGAGAGTTCCCCGGAAATTCGCCAGCTCTATCCTGCGCAATCCGATCGCAGGCAGGTCGTACGCAAGATCATCGCCGACATCGATCGCCGCTATCCCGACGCGCCGAAATGGCCCCACTCGGAAGTCACCTGGACCAACGAGAAGCTCAATGATGTGATTCGGCTTGTCGGACGCGGGGTCGTCAACGCGGTGGTGGATCGGGCTTTCACGAACTTTGAGATTAAAGATCAGAAGCGGCACGCGGCCTGGAGCTCGAAGATTCTCGGTCCGTTCGATGCCTGCATCCGCAGCGCGAAGACGGTGCTGGAGAGCCAGGTCTGCTGGGAATCGACCCAGGCCGGCCGGGGGCCGAACGTGGCGCTGGGTTTATCGCATGAGCTGCTGCGTGGCTCGGTGCTTTCGAGCGTCGCGGATGTGAAGTTCAAGGAAGGGGTTCACGCGACCGGGGATCGGCATTTTCGGCGGTGCATGGAGCACGGCGGGAAGGCGCAGGACTGCGTATTGGGCGCGATCCAGGGGGGCGTGGTTTCGGTCAGCCGACTGAAGCTCGAGGAGAAGCTCGCCCCAGCCATCGGGAAGGCCAAGTATCAGGCGTTGATCGAGGGAGACCGGGTTTGGCCTCCTTATGAGGCTTGCGTCAGGACCGCGCAGGATTCACTCACGATACAGAGTTGCATCGATCGGCTGGTCGCGAACGCAGGAACCGCCGCCGTGAACGATATCGTCCTCGCGCATCCGAGGGTGGTCGAGGCGTTGCCGAAGGAGATCGAGCGCAAGGCTTTTGTCGCCGAGTTGAAGTCGGAGGCCGTTTTCAAGGCGTGCGTGGAAGAGCAGCTGGCTCAGGGAAAGCGGGTCGACGGCATGCTCGATGTCGGTCCTTGCGAGCTCACGGTCGAGAACCGCGTCACTCGGGCGGTGCTTGGCAAGATGTTCCGAGCCAGCGTACAGGAAAAGCTCGGGCGGGGGGATTCCCACGAGAACACGATCGTCGCGTCGGGCATGGGCGAGCTGGATCGGTGCTGGTCCGATCGGATCGACGAGGCTGACCGCACGCGCTGCCTGCGCGGAGCGATCCTCCGGGTCGGCGAAGGCGTGGCGTCAAGGACGCTGGAGCTGCGAATCCCGAGCGGTCTTCGGGCGGAGAAGCCCCGGCTCCAGCCGGAGCTCGAGCAGGGCTTTTCGAAATGTCTCAGGGAGAAGGCGCCGCAGGATATCCTGGATGCCGCCAAACGGGATGCCGCGATCACCTTTTGCAGCGGGGCTCTGCGCAAGCAGACCGCCCTGCCTGCGGCGGAGTATCAGCTTGGCGAGGCCTTCAGGGCGCGCCTGAGCAAGCAGATGCTCGAGACCCTGCTCAAGACGCGCGTGCGGACGGACTTCGCGGCCTGCCTGGGGGACGCCCCCACGGACCAGACCTTGGGCAAGTGCGCGGTCGCGCTCACCAAGAGGGCCTCCACTTTTGCGGCGAAGTCCATCATTCCCGAGACGCTCCATGGTTATTTTGCCGAGCAGGGGATCGTCCTTTCAAAAGACCGGCAGAAGGAATTTGAAAAATTCCTGTCGGACAACCTCAGCCAGCTGAATTCCTGTTTTGACCGGGAGCTGACGGTGGAGCAGTTCGATGACATGGGCGGGGTCGCCGAGGGCTGCTTCAAGAAGAACATCCGTCCGATCGCGAACTACCTCGCTCAGCTCCAGTTCGACCTGCAGACGGGGCCGCTCTACATGAAGCGCCAGGCGAAGTGGCTTGAGCTGCGAAAGTCGCTGATGGCGGAGATTGATTTTTGCGCCGCCCAGGGGCTGGAGCAGGCCAAGGAGATCAAGGACTACATCGAACATGTCCAAGGGTGCGGCAATCGCCTCGCGCTCCATGCCTCGGAGCTGGTCGGAAAGGA
>JAMPXZ010000184.1 GCA_023700925.1 Oligoflexia bacterium
AGTCCTAGCTCCGGGCCGCCGAGGCGCCGCGTTCGACGCCCCTCGCGCGGGAGCGTTTGAGCGCCGCCGCGACCGAGGTGAGCAGCGCCTGGCGCGTGAAAGGCTTGGTCAGGAAATCCACGGCCCCGAGCTTCATCGCCCAGACCGCGTCCTCGATGCGGCCGAAGGCGGTCATCAGGATCACGGGGATCCCGTCGCCGCAGACGGCAAGCGCGCGCAGGAACTCCAGGCCCCCCATGCGCGGCATCCGCACATCGGTGAGGATCAGCTCGACCCCGCGGGAGCCGCCGCCCGGCCTGACGAGCTCGAGCGCGGCCTGACCGTCGCAGGCGGTACTGACCTCGTAACCGGCGAGCTCGAGGATCTTGCGGGTGGATTCGAGCGACTGCGGGTCATCGTCGACGACCAGAATCTTCTTCACGGCGCCTCCTCGGCGACAGCGGCCCTCGCGTTCGGGGACGGCGGAAACACGGGCGGACCTGAATGAAACGGCGGTAACCGGAGCTCGAACACCGCCCCTCGCCCGCTCACCGGCTCCGCGCAGCGGATGGCGCCTTCATGATCCTCGAGGACCTTCTTCACGAAGGAGAGCCCGAGGCCGGTGCCCTGGGCCCGGGTGGTGACGAAAGGCGTGAACAGCCTCGAACGGATCTCGAGCGGCACTCCGGGACCATTGTCCTCGATCCGCACCCAGACGGCGCCTGACTCGGCACTCCCCATGGACCAGGCGATGCGCGCAGGCTCGGCCTCGCCGGGACCGGACACGCGGCCTTCCAGCGCCTGCAGCGCATTGCGGAACAGGTTGCCGAGGACCTGCTCCAGCAGATCGCGATCACCGAGGACGCGGAAGACGGACCCGGCCTCGAGCTTCCAGTCGACTTTCACGCCCTGCGCCTCGCAGACCGGCGCGTAGGTGGCGAGGACCGTCTCGAGCACTTCGGCGAGATCGACCTCGCTCTTGCGATCCGACGAAAGCTTGGAAAGCTTCAGGTAGTTTTCCGTGATTTTCTCGAGCCGGTCGACCGACATCAGGATCGACTGCAGCGACTGCTTGAGCGCGCCGTTGCCGGCGCCGCTCGCGAGCTCCGCCGCCATCTCGGCTTCGAGCCCGATCGAGTGCAGCGGATTGCGCACCTCGTGCGCGACCTGCGCGCTCATCCGGCCGACCGCCGCGAGATTCTCCGCGCGCCGCAGGCGCTCCTGCAGGTCCAGCTCCTCAGTGAGATCCTCGAGAACCACGATCGCGCCGCCTTCGCCTTCAGCCCTCCTCAGCGGGAAGAGCTGCCCGCCGTAGGTCCGTCCCCCCACTTCTGTGGGCTCGATCCGGCGACGTTCGATCCCTGGGAGAAGCGGCGCCAAGCGCGGCCACTCCGAGAGCCGCGAGCCGATGAGCCGCTCCGGTGAGGCCTCGAGCCAGCGCGCCGCCACGGGATTGACCTGGGCGATCCGGCCGTCCAGCCCGGTCACGATCAGGATCGACTGGATGCTGTCGAGGATGTTCTCGTTGAGCTCGCCCATCTCGCGCAGGAGGCGGTTCTGATCGAGCAGGTTGCGCTGCTGCGTTTCGACGGTTTTCTCACGCTCCAGGAGCGCGGTCGCCATGTTGTGGAACTCGCGCGCGAGCTGACTGACCTCATCCGCGCGCGACAGCGGCGCGGCGGGCAGGAGCGCCTTGTCCTCCTTGCGCAGGCCCCGGCGCGTGATCTCCCGCGCGAGCCGCGTGAGCTCGCCGAGCGGACGGAGCGCCCGTTCGCCGAACCAAAGCAAAAGAAAGGAAAGGGAGACCACCACCACCAGGATCATCTCAAGGCCCGTCCGGAGCTCGGCAACCCGGTTCTGGGCCAGCGAAAACGTCGAATGAAAAAGCCGCTCGTACTCGAGCGCGCCGTCCTGGATCTGGCGCCGCCAGTCCTCCATCGCGGCCCCCCAGCGGGCATGGCTTTTCTCCGCCCCCTCCCAGTCACGCTGCTGAAGCGCGCCGTAGAGCGCGGCTTCCTCGGCCTGCAGCCCTTTGAGGCCTTGGGCGACCGTCGCGGCCCAGTCCTGCCAACGGGCCCGTGTATCCTTCGCCGCCCAGTCGAGGTCGGTGCGGACCAGCTCGCCCGCGCGAGCGACCTCGCTCTCCAGCACATCGGAGATCCAGCGCGGAACGCGCCGAGGCCGCCAGTGAGGGTCCTTCCAGTGCGAAGCCCCGAGGCCGCGCTCCAGCTCACGACGGAGCAGATCGGAGTCGGACTGGATCTGCGTGAACAGGCGGCCGAGTGGAACCGAGACGCGATTGATCGCCGTGAGGAGCCGATTCACCTCGGTGATCCGGTAGAGACTGATCGTCGAGCCCAGGAGCGAAAGAATGATCAGCCCGCCCACCAGCAGCAGTATCCGCTGGCGCAGGGTCGATTGTTTTGGAGTCGGGCTCGCCATCGTAACCATGAGCATAGCAAATCGCTTCGGTAAAGCCACCTGCGGCAAATGAAATGCGCGGTGCATCATAGTTCTGTCGGTATTTTTCCGATACCAGCGGATTCCGCTTCCTTGCTATAAATCCCAAACAGGAGAAATTCATGAGCACCCTGCAGGGAACCCAGACAGAAAAGAACTTGTTGAAAGCCTTCGCCGGCGAGTCCCAGGCTCGCATGCGCTACGACTACTTCGCCAAGCAGGCGAAAAAAGAAGGGCTGGAGCAGATCGCCGCCATCTTCGAGGAGACGTCATTGAACGAGAAGGAGCACGCCAAGCGCTTCTTCAAGTTCCTCTCGGGCGGACCCGTGGAAATCACCGCCACCTTTCCGGCGGGCACCATCGGCAACACGATGGAGAACCTGAAGGCGTCCGCCTCGGGCGAAAACGAGGAATGGACGGAGCTCTATCCGGAGTTCGCGCGGATCGCCGAGGAGGAAGGGTTCAAAGAGATCGCCACCGCCTTCCGCCTGATCGCCAAAGCCGAAAAAGCCCACGAGGAGCGGTACAAGGCGCTTTATGAGCTGCTCGAGTCCGGGAAGTTCTTCGAGCGCGAGGGCAAGGTGACGTGGAAGTGCCGCAACTGCGGCTACCTCCACGAAGGACCGAAGGCGCCGCAGACCTGCCCCGCCTGCCTGCACCCGCAGGCGTATTTCGAGACCGCCCTTCCCGCCTGAGCCGAATCCATAAAAAAACCCGGGCCGCCCGCATCGCGGGATGGCCCGGGTCCATTACGCTTTCAAGGTGCAGCCAGCCTTACTTCGCCTTCTTCTTGGTCTCTTCGACCATGACTTCAGCGAGGTTCTTCAGCTCAGCCGAGCTGCCCTTGAAGATCTTCTTGTGCTTTTTCCCGTTCAGCTCGGCCTTCTTCTTCAGATAGTCCGAGACGAACGCCACGGGATCAGCCTGCTTCATGACTTCCGGGGACAGCGTGGAGAGATCGGGGGCTTCCTTTTGCGTGCCCTCCTCGTCTTCCGCCGCCTCGGCCTTCTTGGGCTTGCCGATGCCGTGCGCGGTCATGCCATGGCAATCGTGACACTTGCGGTCCTTGAAGACCTCAAGCGCTTTTGCCTTGTCCGCCGCCCGTACCGGAGCCGCTCCGAGCGCCAGGCCAAGGCCCAGACTCGCGATAAGCGCCAACGACTTGCCAACCATTCCAGTGTTTTTCATCAGAACATCGTCCTCAAGGTCAGAGTGTACTTGTGATTGCGAGCGGTATCCAGCTTCGGAAGGACGTCGTAATCCGCGGCTGCGAAGGCCTGGATCACGTCCGTCGGACGGAAGCCGAGATTGACCGCGAAACGCGCCTTCTCGAGCTCGTGCTTGGTGAAGGGCGTATCCCGCTGGTCTTCACGATCCTGCCAGATGCGATCGAACTGGACGCCCGGCCGGAACCAGTCGGTCAGCTGATACACCGCGATCGTGGTGAAGCCCTCGAACGAGCGCTCGCGCGCCGTCGCGGCCAGCGTGTAGTTCAGGTCCTTGCCTTTGATGTAGGAGGCCACGAACTCGGACTGTCCGTAACGGACGTTGATGGCGGGCTCCATGCGCCAGTAGTGGTTGACGAGCTGCACGGCCGAAGCCGAAGCGGCTTTCGTATCCACGCCTTTGTAGTAGTGGAACGAGACCGAGCTGCCTTCGAACGCCGACTCCTCGGAGTCGATGTTCGCGCGCAGCGAGCCCCAGTAGTTCAGGTACTGGTTGGAGTTGGTGTAGTTGGGGTTGCCAAAGCCCATGGCCCAAAGAAGCAGACCATTGGTGCCATAGTAGTCGATGCCGTTGGTGGAATCGGAGGTGCCGATCGCCTCCTGCCGATCCGCCGAGGCCGCTCCGCCCGACGGTACCACCTTATCGGGGAACGCCGTGATGTCCGGATAGATCCTCAGGCGATTGGAGAACGAGGTCCAGTCCTTGGGCGAGATGCGGCCGACCCGGACGTTCACGAGGCCCCGGGCGCCGACGAGGTTGTGGAAGCCGAGGGTGAACCACCCGTGCTTCACGCCCACTGCGGTGGCGCTGGTCGGGCCGACCTCGAGCTCGTCGAACACCGAAACGTTCTTCACGATCGTGCCCGCGGTGAAGAACTGGAGCCAGGCGGTCTGTCCGAAGGTAAACTTCGGTTCGCGCGCCGGATTGCTCGTCGGGCTCTTGGCGACGCTCTTGGTGTCATACTGGATCGGCACGACGTTCAGACGCACGCCGAAGTAGTCCTCGAGACGGCCGATATCGGTATTGCCGTAGGACTTCTTGCCCGAGGTCGAGCCGTCGGGCTCAGCCACCGTCATGTCCTGGTAGCCGTTCATCTTGAACTTTTCGCCGTAGTAGTTCAGGCGCGGGAACATCGTGTGACAGGTGGTGCACGACGTCTTGTACTTGCGCGTCCATTGCGACACCGCGAAGGCGTCGTTCGACGCGACGACCGTCAGCCCGAAGGCGACGGTCAGCGCGAGCGTTAAATTTGAGTTTCGCATAGCGTGTTGACTCTCCTCTGTAACAACTGCGTTTGATGAAGTTCCGTTCAACTGCAACTGCCCACAGGATCAATGGCACTACTCGAACCGTGGCGGAACAAACCTAATTAAACAGAAACTGTAAAATGGCGCACCCGGTTACCCCTGGGAAACCATCGATGCCTCCCAAGCATTTCCCAGGCCAGCGCCGGAGTACTCCGTCGCCGAACCATGAAAAAGCCGGGGATTCAGCAAAGAATAGAGGTGCAGCCACGGGACCGTGGCTCCTTACGCCTTGCACCCTGCAATGGGGCGCACAGTGCGTTATTCCGTCTTGGGAAGCTCGAGCCGCGGATAGATCGGGCTCGGCGCGCCGGGGACATAGCTTTTCTCGCCCCATTTCAGCGCGGAGAGCGCGCCAAGTTCGGCGGGAGCCTCAAGCCCCAGCTGACGGAACACCTCGGGCATGCGGAACGGCAGCACCGGAAGAAGCGCCGTGGCGACCCAGCGAATCCCCTCGAGCAAGGTGTAAAGCACCTCGCGCAGCTCCTCGCGCGCCTCCGGCGTGTTGGCCTTCGCGAGCGCCCAGGGCTTCGTCCGATCGATGTACAGATTGAGCACGCGCGAGCGCGCGGTGCACGCGGCAGCATAGGCACCCGGATCGATCCGGCGGACACACTCCCCGAGCTCGCCTCCAAGCTTCTCGAACGAGGCGCGCACGTCGGCGGAATGCGTACTGCGCGCGGGCAGGCTCAGCGTCTCGCCCGGGAAGTACTTGCGCGTCATGCTGATCGAGCGATTCACGAGATTGCCCCAGTCATTGGCGAGATCCGCGTTGGCCTTCGCCAGGAGCGATTCCCAGGTGAAGTTGCCGTCCTCGGAGAAGCGGTTTTCGGCGAGCATGTAGTAGCGGAACGGATCCGCGCCCGTCACCTCGATCACCTGATCGGGCGTCACGACGTTGCCGGAGCTCTTGGACATGCGCTCGCCTTTGAGCGTGATGTAGCCGTGGGCGAAGACCTTCTTCGGCAGCGGGAGCTCGAGCGACATCAGCATCGCGGGCCAGTACACGCAGTGAAAGCGGGAGATGTCCTTGCCGATGACGTGCACGTCGGCGGGCCAGCGGGCATCGAAGATCCGGGCCTCGTCACTGCCGGGATTCTTCAGCTTGAACTCCAGACCGGCGGCCGTCAGGTAGTTGATCAGCGCATCGAACCACACGTACACCACGTGATTCGGCTCGAAAGGCATGGGCACGCCCCAGGTGAAGGTCGAGCGTGAAACCGAGAAATCCTTCAGCCCCGCCTTGATGAAGTTCACCACCTCGGCGCGCCGGTACTCGGGCTCGAGAAAGTTCGGATGCTCCTCAAAATGCTTCAGGAGCGCGTCCTGGTACTTGGAGAGGCGGAAGAAGTAGTTTTCCTCGGAAATCCATTTCGGAGGCTTGCCGTGCTGGGGACAATTGCCGCTGACGAGGTCCTTTTCCGTGTAAAAAGCCTCGCAGCCCTCGCAGTAATGGCCCTCGTACTTGGCCTTGTAGATGTCACCCTTTTCGAAAGCCTTCTTGACGAGGCTCTGGACGACCCATTCGTGATCAGGATCGGAGGTACGGATGAAACGGTCGTAGCTGATACCCATCTGGCGCAGGACCTTCTCGATATCCTGGGCCATCTGATCACAGTAGCTCTTCGGGCTGAGACCTTGCCGCTCCGCAGCACGTTGAACATTCAGTGAGTGCTCGTCCATGCCAGTAGCA
>JAMPXZ010000185.1 GCA_023700925.1 Oligoflexia bacterium
ACGCGCTCGCCCGCGCCGCCGCCCAGGCTCCCGGCGCCAACGCGATCCTTCCGCGCCACAACGGCCAGCACGGGCACCCCGTATGGCTTTCCTGGTCCTTCCTCGAAAAGCTCGCCGAGCTCGCTCCCACGGCTCCCGATGCGCGCCTGGACGCGCAGATCAAGGCGCTCCCTGACGCGGCCAGGCTCAGCGTCGAGGTGTCGGACTCCCGCATCCTGCTGAATCTCAACACACCCGAGGATTTCGCCAAGCTATGAAAGCCAAGAAACTGCCCACGCTCCTCATCAAGAACGGCACGATCATCACGCTCGGGCCGAAGAACCGCGTACTCGAAAAGCACGCGCTTCTCATCGAAGGCTCCCGCATCCGGAAAATCGCGCCCCAAGCGGCCTTCCGCGGCCGGTACGATAAGGTGATCGATGCTACCGGGCAGCTCGTCATGCCGGGATTCATCAACGCGCACATGCACTTTTACAGCACCTTCGCGCGAGGCCTGGGCAAGGCCAAGCCGGCGCGCGACTTCACGGGCGTACTCGAGAATCTCTGGTGGCGGCTCGACAAAAAGCTCACGCTCGAGGACAGCTATTACAGCGCGCTCGTGCCCCTGATCGACGGGATCCGCAAAGGCACGACGACCTTCATCGACCATCACGCGAGCCCGGGCGCCGTGCGGGGCTCCCTTGGGATGATCGCCAAGGCCGTACGCGAAACCGGCCTTCGCGCCTCGCTGTGCTACGAGGTTTCCGACCGCGACGGCGAGAAGGTCGCGCGCGAAGGAATCGACGAGAACATCGAGTTCATCCAGAGCACCCAGGTCGCGACGGACGACACGGATCCCAAGCTCCGCGCGCTCTTCGGCGTCCACGCCTCTTTCACCGTTTCAGAGGACACGCTCGCGCGGGTTGCCCAGGCCGCGCATGACCTTCGCACCGGCGTCCACGTCCACACCGCCGAGGCGGCCAGCGACCAGGAGCATTGCCTGAAAACCCATGGTGTGCGCGTCGTCGAGCGCTTCAAGCGCGCCGGGATCCTCGGGCCCGACACGATCTGCGCCCACTGCGTGCACGTCGATGACCACGAGCTCGACCTCCTCGCCGAAACCGGCACCCAGGTCGTGCACAACCCGCAATCCAACATGAACAACGCGGTCGGCATCGCCGATGTCCTCAAGATGACCGCCAGGGGTATCCGCGTCGGCCTTGGAACGGATGCCATGACGGTCAACATGCTCGAGGAGCTGCGCAGCGCGCTCTGGGCCCAGAAGCACCGTTATGGCGACCCGAGCGTGGGTTTCGTCGAGATGCTGAGCACCTTGCCCTTCAACAATGCCGCGATCGCCGACCGTTACTGGAAGCTCGGCCTCGGCGAGCTCAAGGAGGGCCACGCCGCCGACGTCATTCTCGTCGATTACCATTCGCCGACGCCACTTTCGGCCGACAACTTCCTCGGGCACCTGTGCTTTGGCATCGCCGAGTCACAGGTCGACACGACGATCGCCGGCGGACGCGTCCTCATGCAGGGCAAGAAGCTCAAGCTGAGGCTCGATGAGGAACGGATTGCCGCGCGGTCGAGAGAGCTTTCGGCCAAATTTTGGCTGCGTTTTTGAACAATTAGGTGGAATTACGCCCGCTTCGCCAAGTTAACGCACCGCATTGACTTTAGACTTCAGGGCCGCTAGAAGCATCTCCATGCGTTCAAACAGGATTCGTTGGCAAGGACTCGGACTTCTCCTCGCGCTTGTGATGCCGCTGGCGGCCAACGCCCTCCAGTGCCCGCCGCCCAACTTCACCCCTCCAGACCAGGTGAAGCTCACCGGCGACGAGGTCCTCGTCGTCACCCATCCTTCAATCGCCTTTGACGGCCGCATGGCAAGCAAAGTGGGAATGGATCAGGCGGTCCGCCTCGCCAAGAGTCGCAAGATCCCGGTGATCTACCTGAAAGATGACGGGCCCGAGAGTGAATACTTCTTCGGCGACTGTAGTCCGGATTACTGGCTGCACTCGGTGGACGGGGACATCTCCATCGATTTTCAGCCCTCGCATCTTTACACCGTCGGAGGCCACTGGGAACTTTGCCAGTCGCGGACACTCCATGACGTGATGTTCGCCTGGTCCCGCCAGGGGAAAAAACGAGACCTCAAGATCACCACCTTCATGGACGGCGTGTACATGAAAGGGTCGATGTCCTTTCAGGAAACCGATCCGTACCATGATGCCTTCCAGCGCTTCGTCGGAATCGTCAACTATGGCCGCGGCGGCGAGGCGTTCAACAACAAGCTGACGATGCTCGAAGCGATGGGCATCATCGTGAACGGGCCCAAACAGCTCGACTTCCTCACTCGCAGCCTTCCCCACTATGAGCGGACGCTGCCCGATTACCGCGTCCAGATCGTGCTCGATGGCTCATCACCCAAGGTGCTGCAAAAGGGAAAAGGATTCAATCCGCCCACGCTGACCTTCGAATTCATCAGCTCGGCGGCGAACTTAGACTCGCCTTTCGGCCCGTGATATCCTAGACGGGCATGAACCCGTCAAAACGCTCGCTCGTGTTCCAAGCGGCCCTCGGGGTCGCACTCCTATTGACTTCGAATGCCGCCTGGGCAGCCGGAAGGAACGATGATCCCCGCGGGGTCGCCGTCGCCCTTTTCGCCTTCGGCATTTTTGCCTTTTTTTACGGCTTCAAGATACTTCGGCACAAACGGCTGATCGAGAACACGCCGACCTCGCGCATCCGTTCGATGCCCCAGGGACCGGTCGAGCTCTGCGGCAAGGCGCTCCGGACCACGCCGCTTTTCACCCCGTTTTCCGCCGTTCCCTGCGCCTATTTCGAGTACAAGGTCGAGGAATACCGCTCCTCGGGCAAAAAGAGCCGCTGGGTGACGATCCGCTCGGGCAATAGCAAGGACCAGGAGTTCGCCATCGAGGACGAAACCGGCCGCGTCCGCATCCTTCCGCAAGGCGCCGAGGTCATGATCCCGCGCGACCAGGTCTTTCAGAACGGGCTCGGAAGCAGCCTCCCCCCGAACGCGCAGGCCTTTCTCGAAGGCCACGGGCTTTCGACCACCGGTCTTCTCGGCTTCGGGCGCAGGCTCCGGCTTACCGAAGCTTTTATCGCCGAGGGCGACCCGCTCTACGTGTTCGGCACCGCGATGCCGATAAACTCCGCCAAGCCCCGGGAGCAGAAGCAAAAGGTGATGGAACGGCTCCGCCGCCTCAAACAGGACCCCGCCGCCATGGCCCGCCTGGATACCAACCACGACGGCGTCGTGAGCGCCGACGAATGGGAACGCGCGCGCCAGGCCGTGGAGCGGGACGCCGCCGAGGGTCTCGCTCCCGAGCAGCGCACGATCATCGTCCGAGGGACCGCCCCTTTCATCATCTCGGACAAGAGCGAAAAAGGCCTGCTCGACTCGCTCAGATGGAAGATCATCGGCGGAATTTACGGGGGCCCCGCGCTGATGGCCATTGCCGCCGCCATTTTCCTGCACCACAATCGAACCTGAGGGACACGCTTATGACCGCCACCATTTTCGGGATCATCCTTGTCGCCCTTGCCGTGGGCCTCGTTCTCTATGCCGTCGCGATCTACAACGGCCTCGTCCAGCTCAAGCACGAGATCGACCGGGCCTGGGCCAATATCGACGTGCTGCTCAAGCAACGCTTCGATGAGATCCCCAAGCTTATCGCGGCGGTCGAAGGCTACATGCAGTACGAGCGCGAGACCCTGACGAAGATCATCGAAGCGCGCAACCGCTACCTCGCGGCCGGCTCCGTGCATGACAAGCTCGAGACCAGCAACGCCCTGAGCGGCGCACTCAAAGGACTCTTCGCGCTCGCCGAGAACTATCCCGACCTCAAGGCCAACCAGAACTTCGTGCACCTGCAGCAGCGCGTGAGCGGCCTCGAGGAAAGCCTCGCGGATCGCCGCGAGTTCTACAACGCCGCCGTGAACAGCTTCAATATCCGGATCGAGCAGATCCCGGACGTCTTCGTCGCGCGAGCGCTGAACTACCAGCGGCGAGAGCTCTTCAAGGTACCCGAGCTCGAAAAACGCGACGTTCCGATCTCCTTCAAGATGCCTAAGTAAGCTCTTGCCCGCCCAGTAGCGGGCGAAGGCATCACTGTTCCGAGTGAGAAAGCCGGGAATACCAGCTCGTAAATTATTGACTCACTGCGTCACTCCAGGTAGAAGACCCTTACCTTTAGTCCCTAAACCCCATTTTTCCTGAAAAGGATGCCCATGAAAAAGTCCACTTTGGTTCTTACGATCCTGGCGCAAATGCTGGCCACGAACCTGTTCGCGGCCACCGAAAAGGTGCAATGCTTTGACCCTAACGCGCCCGAGTTCTTCGTGATCTTGTCCCTGACTCCGTCGGGGAAAATCGTTCCCGTCAACTCCAGGCAATACGTTCTTTCGGACAATAAGCCCGAATCACCGTATTCCTACCTGAGCCAGGATATGGACGAATCGGCGATCGAGAGCTTCAAGTCCTTCGTGGCTCCGAACGGGTACTCCATCGCGACTTTCGTCACCACCGCCGATTCCACCTCGATTGGCGTTTCCAAGGACCGCTCGCAAGGCTTCTACAAGTACCAGGACTACGGCTCAGGCAGCGGCAATAGCCAAGCCAAGCTTGCTTGCCAGCCGGCGCGGCAGTGACAAAAAAGCCCGCCCCACCTTCCGGCGGAGCGGGCTTTGGAAGGACAGGGTCCTGACTCGAGCTTACTTGGCGATACCCTTGGCGTGGCAGAGACCACCCGTAACCTCGATGCAGGTCGCGTTGATCGCTTCGTTTTCCACGCAGAAGCCGATGGTCTGGGCGATTTCGTTCGGCTCGACCAGACGGCCCAGGTGCACGTCGGCCAGAATCGCCTTGAGCGCATCCTGGTTCATGCCGGTGAGCATCGGGGTTGCGGTATAGCCCGGAGCGATCGAGACGCAGCGGATGTTCTTAATTCCGCGCATCATGAATTCGCCGATCACGATCTTGGGCAGCAACGCGTCCGCGACCTTCGTCGAGGAGTAGTTCAGCTGACCGACCTGGCCGATCTTGTTGACCGAGGAGATCGCGACGAGCAGTCCCGGCCAGCCGCCGTTGACCATCGCTTCGGCGGAGTCACGGATCGTGAGGAACGTGCCGGTGAGGTTCACGTCGAGGACGGGCTGCCACTTATCGAGGCCCATTTTCTTGGCCACCTTGCCGGTGTCCTTGTCCAGGGTGAGCATCGTGCCGTCGCGGATGATGCCCGCGCAGGAGACCGCGATGTTGACCTTGCCGAACGCATCGACGGTGGCCTTCACGAACTTGGCGGTTTCCGCTTCGCTCGTGACGTTGGCCTGAACGCCGATCGCCTGACCGCCCATCTCCTTGATCTGCGCGACGACGCGGTCGATGTCCTTCTGGGACATGTCGACGACCGCGACCTTGGCGCCGTTCTTCGCGAAGTACTTCGCGACGGCTTCGCCGATTCCGTTACCGCCACCGGTGACAATCGCAACGCTATCTTTGATCTGCATTTTTGTGTTCCTCTCGTTAGCCAATGTTTTTAGGGAAAGAAGCGCTCTTCTTGTCCCAGTAGATGAAGTTAGGATGAGCCACGTCCGGGAAGACGATCTTGACGTCGCCGATCAGCGTCGGGTGCGCCACATCCGGGCCCACCGTCTTGACGCCGACGGGATAGATCGATTTCACGAGCGTCTCGGCTTTCGTGCCGGCTTCGCCTTCGCCGATGCCGGGATAAACCCCGGCGGCGACGATCGCGTTCTTGCCGTCCGGATTTTTCCGGAGGACGTCCCAACCGTTTCCGGATTTCTCGACCGAGAAATCCATATCGTTATAGGTGAAACTTTTCATGACTTCTCCCTTGGTTACCGCGGGGCCTTGAGGACGGTGACGCAGTTAGTGACCGCGGAGCCGCCCACGTTGAAGCACACGCCGACGTTAGCCTTCTTGGCCTGGACGCCGATGGCCTCGCCGATGAGCTGCTTGTACACCAGAGCGTGCATCGAAGCGCCCGTGGCGCCGACCGGGTGGCCCTTGGACTTCAGACCGCCCGAGAGGTTCACGGCGACCTTGTCGTCGCGGGTGAAGCGCCCTTCGAGGTAGTCATAGCCTGCGCGGCCGTCGGCGGCGAGGCCCAGGGCTTCCGTCGAAAGGATCTGGTTGATCGTGAAGCAGTCGTGCACTTCGGCCAGATCGATGTCCGAGGGCTTGATCCCCGCTTCCTTGTAGGCCTTCTGAGCGGCATCTTTGCCGGCCATGAGGTCGTACATGTTCGGGCGGACGTTCTCGGGCAGGCGCTCGATCGAGTGACCGATGCCGGCGATCTCGACGGCCCGCTTCTTGTTCGAAACGTTCGAGGTCTGCGTGATGACGAGCGCGGCGGCGCCGTCAGTGACCAGCGAGCAGTCATGCAGGCGCAGCGGGGCGGCGATCATCATGTTCTTCGCGCGACCACGCTCGTCAAGCTGGTTCTGCTTGAGGATCTCATCCATCGTCTGCGGACCGGCCTTGTTATGGGCCAGGGGATTCTCGGCGCCGTTCTTGTAGCAGAGGGCGGCGACGGTCGAGAGCATCTTCTCGAGCTGCTCCGGAGCGATCTTGTACTGAGCC